>DAOMZV010000035.1:0-2843 GCA_035400705.1 Candidatus Magasanikiibacteriota bacterium | reverse complement strand
TCCCTATTTCTGCCTTAAATATAAGGGTAGAAATAGGGAGAAATCCTGATTGGTGTTCTACAGCCGTAATTTCGCGGCATTTATTTGGAGAAAAAAAATGACGACTGAAGAAAAGATGAAACTCGATGATTGGTACAAAAAAACGAAGACAGGAATAAGTGTTGCTGTGATCACACTAGTGATGGTCCCGATATGGTTGTTCTTCACCCTTGCGAACAGCGACTGGAAGGACCTGCATTCGATTATGTTCTTCGTCCTGCTCGCAATTCCCTTCACAATCGCCATTATGGCCAGTCTGGCCGCATGGACCACCCTCGAAAAGGAGTGGTGGTGGAAAGAGACTGAGGCCGAAGGCGAGGGCGAGGGCGAAGAAAAAAAGGAAACCAGGTGGACAAAAACCACCTGGAACTTCTTCTTCGGTTATCTCGGAATATTGGTCGCGAGCGTCGGCACGATAGTGCTGATGTTTAAGACCATGGTCTGATGAACCAACTTAGCCCCGCAACAATCACTTTTAACCAAGTGGTTCGCGCGGGGCTTTTTTTATTTTCTAAAATTTAAAAAACACCTCCACAAAAGAGATGTTTTTTATCGGACTGCGGAGAGTCGGACTCCGGACTCACTCTCCGGGGTTTCGCGGCCTTACGGCAACACTTCACCCGTTTCGTCGGCTCAAGGCAAAGTAGTTTGCCTTTCGCAACGTCTCAACCCCCTCGGGTGTAAAAATTTTAAAAATCGGGCTAGGCGGATTCGAACCGCCGGTCTCACCCACCCCATGGGTGCGCGATAGCCAACTACGCTATAGCCCGTTGCAGCAAAATTAAAAGTCCCGCAAAATTGCCTCGTCAAATACTTCCTGTATGACAGGTGGGTGCTCGCACGTTTAAGCTCTGAACGAATCAGCGGCCTAAACAAATTTGAAGCTCCCAAAGTATTTAGTTGTAGAGGTATTGTGTCCGAGGCGCTAGCGGGACATCTTTAATTTATCAAAAAAAAGCCTCTCAGTCAAATAAAAAAACGCTGTTCTTAAATCAAGAAACAGCGCTTTTTTAATTTTAATTATTCCAAAATTCCATCCAAGTTAACATCATATAAAATCTGCTCCGCTACCAAACGATAATTAACTAATTCTTCTTTTTTAAACCAGTGATTGATTTCGTTTTGAGCTTCTTCTACCGATCCGGAGGCATGAATCAAATTTCTGACCGAACGATTATCCACATCAGACATTTGATAAGAATCTAAAACATAATCACCGCGAATAGTTCCGACATCAGAAAACAACGGTTCAGTACCGCCAACTAATTTACGAACAATTTTAACCGCGTGTGCACCTTGCCACACCATTGCCACCACCGGGCCACTGGTCATATATTTTTTCAAGTTAGCTAAAATTTTGGCAGTAATTTCTAAAGGATCTTCGGAGGGAGGAGTTAGACCCTTATCTTTGTAACTCTTAATGGTTTTTTCACCAGTTATCCGACGCCAATTAGGGTCTAAAGTATAATGTTGTTCTACCATTTCTGAACTAGGTACCAACATTTTCATTGCCACGGCTTTCAAACCGACTTTTTCAAACCGACTAATAATTTCGCCAACCAAGGAACGTTGTAAACCATCGGGTTTAACAATGATGAGAGTGCGTTCTTCTTTAGGATGAACCATAAAAAATGAAGTTAATTTTTATTATTTATTTGCTAATATTCTACCAAATTTCCAGTTTTTGGCAAGACCTTGACACTCCGACAATTTTTGTAAGATTAACCTCAAACAAAAATGGTTCGGCGGTCTTTTTTTTACCAAAATTATTTTCTAATTTTAATTTCGTCAATTATTTTTTCTGTAAAATCTTTTTGACTCATTTTAATTTGCTGCTCCTGTCCTCTCACCCGAATCATTAAATCTTCTCCGGCTAATTCTTTGTCCCCTATTACAATCACGTAAGGAATTTTTCGTCCCGCAGCCTTGCGTACTTTATTGCCAATGGTTTCATCAGCCCGATCAATTTCTACCCTAACTCCAACTCCTAATAACTTTTGAGCCATTTCTTCTGCCTCAGCTAAATGTTTTTCACCCACTGGCGCTAACATTACTTGAACCGGTGCCAACCAAACTGGCCACACACCGCCAAAATGTTCAATTAAAAAAGCTGTGAATCTTTCGTGAGTAGACAGAGGCGCACGATGAATTACAAAAACATCATTATTTTCCTTGCCACTTTCATCAGTATATTTCAAACCAAATCTTTCTTTAGCTAAAAAATCTAATTGTACCGTCGACATAGTTTCTTCGCGGCCCACCACCGATTTGAATTGTACGTCCACCTTGGGCCCGTAAAAAGCCGCCTCATCTTCTACTTCCACAAATTTAACTCCCATCTCCTGCAAAACTTCTCTAATGACACTCTGAGAATATTCCCAATTTTCTGGTTGATTAATATATTTTTCCAAATGATCTGGGCTCCATTTAGATAACCGAAACCAATAATTTTCTAAATTAAAAATCTGAAAATAACTAATGATCAAATTTAAAACGTTTTTAAATTCTTCTTTAATTTGATCCTTACGACAATAAATATGCGCATCATTCATAGCTAAACAACGCACGCGCAACAACCCAGCTAAAGTACCAGATAATTCATTACGATAACATTCGCCGTATTCGGCTAAACGCAAAGGCAAATCGCGATAGCTATGTAAATTGTGGTTATAAATAGTGTGATGATGCGGACAGTTCATGGCTTTAAGATAATAAGTTCCGTCATCCATTACCATCGGGGGGTACATGCTATCTTTATAGTATGGCAAATGCCCGGATTTTAAATACATTTCTTCCTTGGCTAA
>DAOMZV010000034.1:0-2995 GCA_035400705.1 Candidatus Magasanikiibacteriota bacterium | reverse complement strand
AAACATTCATAATTTTATAATAGAGTAACTTAAATATACTCTATTTTTAGCTTGAGGTCAAATATCCCTAATAAAATAAAATCCGGCTTAGCCGGATTTTATTTTACTTCTTGTAAATCATGCGGACCGGATTCTCTTAACCCAGCATTGGTGATTTGAACAAAATCCGCGTTCATCTGTAATTCGGAAATAGTGTGAGAATTAGTATAACTCATCCCTGATTTCAAACCACCAACCAACTGGCCAACTAATTCCGTTAACGATCCTTTATAAGGGATAGTGGATTCTACTCCTTCTGGCACAACCTCATTTAAATTTTTCTTTTCTTGATTAACTGTTTGACGTCGTTGAGCCACGGCAAAACTAGCGCTACCTCGATAAACTTTATATTTCTTTTCCCCGCGACTCATTAATAAACCTGGGGTTTCATCTGTGCCCGCAAATAAACCACCAATCATCACCGTGTCTGCTCCAGCTCCCAAAGCCTTAACAATATCGCCAGATTTTTGTATTCCACCATCAGCAATAATTGGTACTCCAAATTTTTTAGCCACTTCAGCTGCTTCCATAACCGCTGTCAATTGAGGTACTCCAGCTCCAGCCACTAAACGAGTAATACAAGCAGTGCCTGGACCCACCCCCACCTTAAGAGCATCTGCTCCCCATTCACACAAATCTCTGGCGCCTTCTGCTGTGGCCACATTACCCGCAATTACTTCCATTTCTGGTAAAAGTTCTTTGATTTTTTTTAAAGCATTAAACATCATTTCTGAATGGCCATGAGCAATGTCAATTACCAAAACATCGGCTCCAGCTTCAGCTAAAGCTTGGGCTCTTTCTAAGTAATCGCCCCTCACTCCCACTGAACCACCAACTATCAACTGACCTTTTTCATCTATATTGGCCAAAGGATAAGCCGTTAAATTTTTAATATCCGCACTTGTAATCAAACCAACAATCACATCATCTTCATCAACCAAAGGTAATTTTTCAATTCGATTTTCTCTAAGCAAATCTCGCGCCTGATCAAAAGTGGTAGTTTTATTTCCCACGACCAATTTATTTCTAGACGTCATAATTTCATAAACCAACTGGCTGTCATCTCTTGCCAAAGATAAATCACGACGTGATAAGATTCCTTTTAATTTACGATCGCCATTAGCGACTAGCAAACCACTCACACCTTTTTCAGCGCTAAATTCTTTTGCTTCTTTAATTGTTCTAAAAGGATCAACGATATACGGATCGGTAATAATAAAATTTTGCGCGCGTTTCACTTTTTTTATTTCTTCCACATTGTCCTCAATAGTCATAAAGCGATGGATTATACCAATACCACCAAGACGAGCCAAAGTGATGGCCATTTTGGCCTCGGTAATTGTATCCATGTTGGCAGAAACAATGGGAATATTTAAACTAATTTTTTTGGTTAACTTGGTTTTTGTAATCGCCTGACTTCTTGAAAGCAAAGTGGTTTTCTTGGGACGAATTAAAACATCATCATAAGTTAGAGCCAAAGGAATAGCGCGCATATAAATTAAATTTCAATTATTAAATCGTCATGAGTAGCGATGGTTTGAGGAAAAATTTTTTTCGCCCGTTCTTCAGCTGTTACCCGATCAGTCATAGTAGAAAAAGAATCAGCACCAAAATGAACTAGGGCTAATTTTTTAACCCCAGCTTTTTGAGCCATGGTCGCGGCCATTTCTGGATTTAAATGTGGCCAAGCTGGGTCTGGGGTGTTTTTGGTTGAACACTCACAAATTAAAAGATCAGCTGCTTGTGATAATTTGACCAAACTGTCACATTCCCCAGTATCCGTACAAAAAGAAATAATTTTTCCTTCTAAAAAGAAACGGTAACCAAAACAAGGATCGGCGTGCACCAAATAATCAGTCGCTGGCAAAAAAGACAATGTTTGAGGTCCGGCTGATAATTCCACCAGAGAAACTGGAAAAGACATTTCGGCAACAGGTAAAGCAAAAGGATGATTAATTGCTGCTGACAAATTTTTTTCTAAACCTGGTTGTCCATAAATTGTTAAACCATTTTTTAAATTAAAAGCCGGCAAAGTATGCAAGCCAAAAATATGATCTAAATGAAAATGACTCAAAAACACCCGCACCGGTTTATCCGGGTCGGTTAAATACTGGCGCGCTTTAAAAAAACCACTACCCGCATCTAAAATAAAATACCCTTCGGCTGCATCAATTAAAATACTTAAATTTTGTCCGGTACTAGTTGGACACCATCCATTAGTGCCTAAAAAGATGATTTTCATAACTAAAATAATAATTAAAATAGGCCTATCCAATATTACAGCAAAAATACTTTTCTGAAAAGAGACAAAAAAACCGGCAACCGCAGATTTGTCGTTAGACATTTCTTTGGTTGCCGGTTTGTTAGTTAGTTACAAATTTCCCGACTTACTCGCCGGAAGGGGTGCCAGCCGAGGCTGGTTCTTCAGTCTGGCGGCGCTGCTGCATCAGATCCCGGACTTCCTCGTCAGTCATCTGGTTGATGGCCGAACGAGCGTCACGAGCATCCTTCTGTACATCAACGACTTCAAGTCGTTCAGCACCTGCCTCACGTACCGCTTCCTGAACGGCAGTCGTCTGAAGTTGAAGATTCTTGTTGTCAAATCGCATCATGGGGACCACGTCTTCCCCACTGTTGATGTAGTTGACAATAACCTCATCTCCTTCCTTGGTCAGGGGAAGCTTTGGCGCTGCCAAGTTGGAGGAGTCGCCGGTAAACAGTCGCGGCTGGTCCACCAGCTTAAGATAGTAAACCGTCTCCCCACCTTTCACTTCAGCAGCAAAACGTTCCACCACCCCAACCATTTCGGTCAGGTTGTGCGCTGTTTCCGGCGCCATCTGGTTTCCCGCTCCCGCGAGCAACCGCTGATAATCACGAAGGGCGTTCGTGAGATTACCGGCAATCACTGGCTGCTGATTTTCCACATTGACCAGGGCTACACCCTAGAAAACATGGC
>DAOMZV010000033.1:0-4134 GCA_035400705.1 Candidatus Magasanikiibacteriota bacterium | reverse complement strand
TCAGATTTGGCAAAATGATTTCAAAAGTTTGCGAAGATTTTAATTCGGGAGCCAACAAATTAGATACGAACTCGTTTTTTGAAGATGAGAGTGTTCGCTCGCCCAGCCCCGCTACAAGCGGGGCTGGGCTCGCTTTCGCGACGGCTCCGCCGTCGCTTTGGCGGGAAATGAAGCGGATTTTAATGCTTTCGGGGGAATTCAATTTTTTCTTTTTAAAAACTAACAATATAAACCTATGAATATGAAAAATTGCGCCATTTATACTCGCGTTTCAACCGATAACCAAGCGGAAAAGGAATTTTCGTCTTGCGAAGCGCAAGAGCAGAAAATCCGGTCGTTTATCGCTAGTCAAAATGATTGGCAAGTTTTTAAGGTCTACAACGACGCCGGATTTTCTGGCGCAATTTTACAGCGCCCAGCCTTGCAAGAATTGCTAGCTGATTTGAAAAAAGAAAAAATTGATGTGGTTTTGGTCTACAAAATTGATCGGCTCACTCGTTCGCCGAAAGATTTTTACCAGCTGATAGAATTTTTTGAGCAAGCAAAAATTGATTTTATTTCCATTACCGAAAGATTTGACACTTCCACGCCCGCCGGCCGTTTGCTTCGCAACATCATGCTTACTTTTTCGCAGTTTGAACGCGAACTAACCAGCGAAAGAACAAAGGATAAAATGTTGGAGCGTGCGAAAAAGGGGCTCGCAAACGGCGGGCTTACACCTTACGGCTATATGCGACAAGAGAAGAAACTTATCCCGCATCCAAAAGAAGCGGAGGAAATAAAATCAATTTTTGAAACTTATATTGAAACTGGCTCAACCGCAAAAACTTACCAAATGTTGAAAGAGAAAGGAGTGAAAAATAAGTTAGGCAAAAATTTCTCCAAAACAAATATCGGCCATATTTTGCGAAATGTTATCTATATCGGCAAAGTTTTGCACAATGGAGAAATTTATCAAGGTATCCACAAGCCGATAATTTCAGAAGAAATTTTTGTCCTTGCTCAAAAAATTCACAGAGAAAAACAGAAAAAATTTAGAGTGTACAAAAATTTTCTTTTCGGCGGACTTATAAAATGCGAGGAGTGCGGTTCAAATATGACTTCTTGCTTTACTAATAAATATATTGGCGGAAAGTTAAACCGCTATTATTACTATCGTTGCACCGCCACTATGAAGCAGGATTGGCAGGCGTGCTCGGTAAAGCAAGTGTCCGCCGAACGAATAGAAAATTTTTGTTTGGAAAATTTAGAGCGCATTTCCGTTGATAAAAACTATATTGAAAATCTTGTTTTTCGTTTGAATAATGACGAACAAGCTGGACACCGCGTTGGGTACGAACTAACCAATGGATGCTCTAAATTTTCCGCCGAAAATATTTCGGACACTCTAAAATTTTTCATTAACGGACTCAAAACCACCAAAGGAATTGAAAGAAACCTTTTTGCAAAAAAGTTTCTTTCAAACATATTTTATTCCCCCGAAAGCATTAAAATCCGCTTCATTTCCCGCCAAAGCGACGGCGGAGCCGTCGCGAAAGCGAGCCCAGCCCCGCTTGTAGCGGGGCTGGGCGAGCGAACACTCTCATCTTCAAAAAACGAGTTCGTATCTAATTTGTTGGCTCCGGGACTTGGATTCGAACCAAGATAAACAGCTTCAAAGGCTGCTGTCCTACCATTAGACGATCCCGGAATAATAAACTAAACCTTCAGATATCTTCTCATGGCCAAACCAGCGGAAACAAAACTCAAGACAATCAAACCAACCAACTCTGAACCAAAGAAAATAAGAAAATTCTGATCAAAGAAACTTCTTAAAGCAAAACCACTGCCTTCAAAAAACTTAGCCAAATACGGATCGACAAAATAAATTGCTCCATAAACTAAAGCTAAATTTATCCCCCACGCCAATAAACTGATAAAAAACATCTCTACTAAATACGGCCAACGAACAAAAGAATTGGTAGCGCCAACTAATTTCATAATCCCAATCTCTTCTCCGTGCATAATAATACTCAGGCGGATAACATTAAAAATAATCAAAAACGCCACAATTGTCAAGATCGCCCCTAAAATTATGCCTACTTGCTGGGTTTTGGACGTAATTAAACCAATTTTTTGAATAATCGGCCCATGATCATCAAAAGTTTTTTCCTCAATCAAATCATTAAACTCGGTAGTATCCAAACTCTTAATAATCGCCTCATAATCATTGGTATTTTTAGCTTGGACAACCAATAAAGCTCCTAAGGGGTTTTCATCCAACTCAGCTAAAGCTGACATCACTCCCTCATCGCCTTGATGCTTAGTCTTAAATTCATTTAAAACAGTTTCCTTGTCTTTGTAAGTCAAACTGGAAACTTCGGGGTTTTGTTCTAAAACTTTTTTGATCTCTTGTATCTTTTCTTCCGCGGCTGAGGGTTTAAAAATTAAACTAATATCAATTCTTTTTTCTACCAACTTAACTGCTGTATTAGTAATGCCTCTAACTAAAAAAACAATATCCACGGAAATTAAAGTTGTCACCAAAATTAAAATAGTGATTAATGACAAACCCAAATTTCGCCAAAAATTTTGCCAAGCAAATTTTAAAATACGAGAGATAAAAATAAACATAATTAAATAATATATTTACCTTTAGCTTGATCATTAACGATTTTTCCTTGATCCAAAGTGATTACCCGACGTCGCAACATATTAACTATTTCTCGATTGTGAGTTACTAAAACCACAGTTACACCCAAATCATTGATTCTTTTTAAAATTTCTATTACTTCTTGAGTATTTAAAGCATCTAAATTGCCAGTCGGTTCATCAGCCACAATAATTTTAGGAGCATGGACTAAAGAACGCGCCACCACCACTCTTTGTTGTTCCCCACCGGAAAGCTGGCCGGGATAACGCTGAGCCTTTTTATCTAAGCCGACAATTTCCAAAACTTCTGGCACAACTTTATTAATCCTGCCAGAGGGAGTACCGCAAACCTGCAAAGCAAAAGCCACATTTTCAAAAACGGTTTTTTTATCCAATAGTTTAAAATCTTGAAAAATGACCCCCATTTGGCGGCGTAAAATTGGTATTTCTTGAGCTGATAGCTTGCCCACATCCCAACCATTGATCGTTAGTTCGCCTACAGAAGGCTTTTCTTCTGCAATCATTAATTTAACTAAAGTAGTTTTGCCGGTGCCGCTTTGTCCCACAATAGACACAAACTCTCCTTGCTCAATCTGCAAATGAATATCTTTAACAGCGGGAGAATTGGGGGGATAAATTTTACTAACATTTTTAAAATATATCATAAAGATCAAAGCCGATGGTGGGATTTGCACCCACGACCTACGGTTTACGATACCGTTGCTCTGCTAGCTGAGCTACATCGGCGCAACTAGCGGGTAACGGGAATCGAACCCGTCGCTCATCCTTGGGAAGGATGCATATTACCACTATACTATACCCGCGAAAGGAGGAAAAGGCAAACAAATTTATTTGTTTATCTTTTCCGGATGAGTGGATATATGACAATATACCCGCGCAATGAAGGACAAGGTGAAAAAACCTAGTCCACACCCTGTCCCATCAGTTTACCAAACAAAATTATAGGCTAAGCCATTTTTTAATTTTAGCCTGTTTAACCAAATCACTCAAATAAGTATCAAAATCTGTTGTTTTGATTAAAATGTGTTTAGCATGCCACTCTGTTTCTTTCTTATCGTTCTGTCTCTTTTCTTCTAATTTAATAATATGATAACCAAATTCAGTCTGAACTAAACCACTAACTTTTCCTACTTCTAATTCGGAAACAGCTTTTTCAAATTCGGTAACCATCATACCAGCACCAAACCAACCTAAATCACCACCATTATCCTTAGAACTATCCTCGCTGTATTCTTTAGCCAAATCTTCAAATGATTTTTTACCTTCTTGAACTTGTTTTAACACTTCTTGAGCACGCTGTTCCGGCTCTTTACCCAATTTTTCTAAAATCTTATCCGAAGAAGCTAATTTTTGTTGTAAAACATAAGGACGCAACACCCTGTCTTTAAATTGAGTTTTGTTCCAATTATAATTATTTTTAATCAGAGTTTCTGTTTCTTCTTCAGAACCGACATTCTTAACTAAACTATCATATTCGTCATT
>DAOMZV010000032.1:0-4611 GCA_035400705.1 Candidatus Magasanikiibacteriota bacterium | reverse complement strand
TATCTTTATAGTATGGCAAATGCCCGGATTTTAAATACATTTCTTCCTTGGCTAAATGAGGGGTTCTTACTCTCACATAACCAGCCTGCTTTTCTTTTTCCTCAGCCAATTTTTCCACTTCGTTTCTGATAATCGTGCCATTAGGTAACCACATCACCAAACCCCTGCCCACTGTTTCATCAAAGAAAAATAGATCTTGTTCGGCGCCAATTTTACGATGATCGCGTTTTTCAGCTTCCTCCAAAAGATGCAAATAATTTTCCAAATCTTCTTTAGAAGAAAAATAAACACCGTAAATTCTGGTAAGTTGCGGATTTTCATTTTTTCCGCGCCAATAAGCTCCGGCTAAACGCATTAATTTTAACCCAGATGGCTTGATTTCACTGGTATAACGCACATGGGGACCACGGCACAAATCCACGAACTCCCCAGTTTGGTAGAGGGAAACCATATCAACAGTTTCACCCACATCTTGCAGCTCCTCCGAATTCAGTTTGGTCGTACCTTTGTTTTTCAAATCATTTAATAATTCAACCTTATAGACTTGCCCGCGGTCGGCAAATAATTTTATCGCCTCCTCAATCGGCAGTTCTTTTCGTTCGTATTTTAAATTGGCCTTAATTAATTCTTTAGCCTTAGCTTCAATTTTTTGTAAATCTTCCTCGCTGATATTTTTAGGAAAATCAATATCATAATAGAAGCCATTTTCCACGGCCGGACCTACCCCAAATTTAACTCCGGGATATAAGTTTTCTACAGCCGCCGCAATTAAATGAGCAGCGCTATGACGTAATATTTCTAAATCTTGTTGTGCCATATTTTTAAAAATTAATTTTTATTTTTTATATTTTTTTAGCCATTCATCTTTTAAAATACTCATTACTACTTGATCGCGAAATTTCTTGCCCAATCGATCCCATTCGGATTTTCTTAAAACACCCTCAACTTTAAACCCAGCTTTTTTATAAGCGGCCACACCTTTAGTAAATTCGGCTGACACAGCCAACTCCAAGCGATTATATTTTAATGTCTGAAAAAAATAATCACCTAAAATTTTTATTACTTCTTGACCATAACCCTTACCCCAAGCGCTTTTTTCACCAATCAAAATCCAAATTTCTCCTGACCGATGAAAAGAATTTATTTCTAACCCGGCTGCTCCTACTGGTTTTTGATCTTCATCCAAAACAAGATAATGTAACTCGTCCCAATCATATTTTTTAACAAACTCTAAATCAAAAATTTCATTTTTCAAGGTGTAGCCAAAACCTTCATGATCCACAAAACGCATCACTTGTTTATCCTTTAACCATTTTACCAACCATGAGGCATTGTGTTTGGTTTCCGGAATTAAAGCCAAACGCTGACCTTTTAATTTTATAGTGCGCATAGTTTAAAATAAAAACCCGACACTCCCATTGGAGTATCGGGGTCAAAACTAGTAAAGTTTAGACGGTTCCACCCGAATTTTAACTTTTTAAATAAATTTGTACGCCTTACCTTAAAAAGGAGGAAGTGGTACCATATTAGCCTTTTGTGGCTAATTGGGCTGGTTTCCGCTTTGGCGTATTTTAATCATACAAAAGACCAAATAAACTGTCAAATAAAATCCCATCTTGACAAAATCGTTTTTTTACGCTATTCTTAAGTTAACTTCTTTAGGTTAAAAAATTGGAAGGCATAAAAGTGTACACGAACAAGGATGCTCTTCGCGGAGCAATCAAGGAGGCTGAAGCCTGCCTGAAGGCAGCCCGCCGAGAGTACTTTACAAAGCTGGGTCGCTTTGACTTTAAGGGCGCAAAAGTTGCGGCCTTTAATGCTGGAGTGTACCAGCAGAGATTGGCTCAGCTTAAACAAGAAGCCAACCAATTCTAGGCTCTTTTCAATTTAAAGGCAGGGATAATTTAGTCCTTTGCCTGGAGGTAAAAATGCCTAAGCCCACTTACATTTTGGCGCCTGCTGTGTTGCAGGAAAAACTCAAACAGGCCCGTCGGGGATACTGGCTGGCCATTGTCACTTTCAATTACAGGAAATGGCGCAGTTGCGCCTATGATATTAAGAGATATAAGGCGGAAATCGCCTACAATGAGTAACCAAAATTTTTTAAACCAACTTTAGCTTCTGTCTCGACAGAAGCTTTTTTTTAATTTTTTTATAGTTCCTCAATATTCTTTAAAAAGCTTTTCCCCCGCCAGTTCTTTTTTAAATTTGCTGTTTTCTTTTTAATTTCCCCGTCATCTTCCAACTGAATCGTAGGCAACTCCTCAGAAGTTTCTCCCCATTCTCCCTGTATTTTCTTTTCAATTAATTCGTCTTTAATCTCTTCCAAAAACGGCGATAACTGATTGTAATTCATTTTGCTTCCAGTTAATGGATAAGTGATAAATAAATTTTGTTTAGCCCGAGTAATCCCCACATAAAATAACCTTCTCTCTTCCTCTTCGCCTCCTTCTTCTTTCATCGCGCGTTCATTAGGAAAACACCCATTGGCTAAATTGATTAAAAAAACCGAATCCCATTCCAAACCTTTAGATTGATGGATAGTGGATAAAACCAAACGATCTCGCTGGTCATCGTTTTTTTTGTTATAGGATTCGTCCAAAGCAATTTCCGCTAAAAAATTATTCAAACTTTTATGATTTTTAGCATAAAAAGATAGTTGACGGATATCATCCAAACGATCCTCAGCATTCTCGTAACGTTCTTTCAAATAGTCGGCATAAACCGATTCAATAATTATTTTAACAATTTCCCCTGGATTAGCCTGCTTCTTTTGATTTAAGACTTGGGTAATACTGGCAAAATCATCCCAGCCCCGCTGCGCTGTTTTAGATAGTTTTTCCCGCACTCCACCTAAAAATAATTGATTAAAATCAGTGGCTTTTTTAGCCTCGGCAATAATATTTTTAGCAGTTTCATGGCCAATACCTTGAAAAATTTCCAGCACGCGAAACCAGGCAATCTGATCTTTAGTATTATTAATCAAACGCAATAAAGACAATACATCCTTAATGTGAGCGCGTTCAAAAAATTTTAATCCGCCACGCATTTCATAAGGCACACCTAATTTAGCCAATTCAATTTCTAACATTTGGGCGTGAAAAGCCGCCCTAAATAACACCGCAATATTTTTTAGTTTGTTGCCAGCCTCGGCTAACTTCAACACTTTTTGACTGATAAATTCCGCCTCAGTATAAGGATTATTCACCGTAATTAACTGGGGAGCAGTGGCTGGTTTCAATCGGCTCTGTAAATCTTTGGGAAATTGCTTTTTATTTTGAGAAATTACCTCGTTGGCTAAATCTAAAATATTAGGGGTGGACCGATAATTTATCACCAAACGATGAATTTTGGCTGAAGGAAAATTTTTGGGAAATTCCAAGATATTATTAATATCGGCAGCCCGAAAAGAATAAATTGATTGGGCATCATCCCCCACTACTAATAAATTATTATGGATGGTAGATAATTTTTTGACGATAGCCGCTTGCAATCGATTAGTGTCTTGATACTCATCAATTAAGATATAATGAAACTGTTCGGCAATCTTTTTTAAAATTTCCGGATTGTTTAAAATTTCCAACCAATAAATTAAAAGATCGTCAAAATCCATGATGTTAGATTCTTTTTTCTTTTTTTGGTACAAGGCGCAAACTTCTTTGATATTATCTTCTAAACGTAAAAAATTAGGATACTTTTCTTCAATCACATCACTCAGAGTCATCAAAGAATTGCGACTAAAAGAAAACAAAGAATGAATAACTTTGACCGAAGGAAATCTTTTGCCACCATCCAAATGTAAATCTTTTAAACAAGATTTCATTAAAGTTTCAGCATCATCGGCATCTAAAACTGTAAAATTATTTTTGTAACCAATGATCTCGGCGAAATGACGCAAAATCCGATTGGCAATCCCATGATAAGTTCCGCCCCATAATTTTTCCGGCTTTTTGCCAGTAATTTTTTCTACCCGAGTTAACATTTCTTTAGCAGCTTTATTGGTAAAAGTTAATAATAAAATATTTTCCGGCTGGATGCCTTGTTCTAAAAGATAGGCCACGCGATAAGTAATGGTCCGAGTTTTACCGCTACCCGCTCCGGCTAAAACCAGACAATAGCCGTCGCCATTCAAAATAACATTATGTTGTTCTTTGTTCAGTTCTTTTTCAAAATTGATCATAGAGGTTTAGACATTCTATCAGAAAAAAACTTTTGCGTCTAAATTTTGAGAATTTAAAAAATAAAAAAGCCCCGTGTCCACGAAAGCCGTTGCAGCTTTGTGAAACACGGGGCAGTTATCAGTAACCCTCACCCCAGGCGTACCCGGGGTCCTCCTCGCCGATCCCGCCGGAGAACTTCGAGTAATTCTCCCCCGACGAATAAACCATCGGGGAAACTATTTCCACGGCCTTGCCGTGGTTCCTGTTACAGGTCGCCATAATACTGGCGACCGTCCCGAACACCGCCAGAACCACCAAGGCGACCAAAAAAACAAAAGTTTTCCTTTCCATCTTACTTCCCCAAAGAAATGCCGCGAATTTGCGGCTAAAGTTACAAAAAACTCGAGATTTCTCCCTATTTCTGACTTTTAGCTAAAGGCAGAAATAGGGA
>DAOMZV010000031.1:0-6431 GCA_035400705.1 Candidatus Magasanikiibacteriota bacterium | reverse complement strand
TCTTGGGCTTTTTTAAGAAAATCTTCCCAACGTTCTTTTATCTGATCCAAAGTAAAATTAACTTTAGAGATTGTTTTTTTTGCTAAACCTTCTTCTTTAGCTGGAATATTTTTTTCGACTGTTTTGGGTGGCTGGGATTGGTGGCTAGGTGTTGTTGAGGGTGTGTGTTTTACTGGTTCTGGTGCGGCGGTAGAAGAAACAGCAAATTCACAAATTTCCACTACAGCTATTTCTAGAGGCAATTGGGGGATATGAGTGGAACGTAACAAACTTTTTTGTTTAATAAAAATTTCCATCATTCGGCTAATTTCTAAAGCACTAATATGTGTTGCCAAAGAACGCATTTTTTTAGCATTTTCTTCTTCTAATTCTTCGGCTAATAAATTTAAATCAGCATTCAGTTTAGTTAATAATAATAAACGCAAAGCTCGAATAATATCCTCGGTAAAATTATATAGATCAATTCCTTCTTCAACTAAATTATTAGTTAAAATAATAGCTTCTTTAGCTTCTTTTTTAATCAAAAAATCAAGCAATTCAATAATTTTTTGCCAATCAGAACGCGGTAGAACTAAAGACGCTTCTTTTTCGGTAATTTTGCTTTCCCCTAAGGCCAAAATTTGACCCAAAAGACTTTCGGCATCTCTTAAACAACCGTCGCTTTGATGAGCAATTCTATCTAAAATTTTAGTTTCAGCTTCCACACCTTCCTGAGTGCAAATCATTTTTAATCTGTCTTTAATTTTACTATTTTCCACTTTTTTAAAATCAAATCTTTGGCAACGAGAAAGAACCGTAGCAGGTATTTTAAATGGTTCGGTGGTGGCTAAAATAAAAAAGACGTGCTTGGGTGGTTCCTCAATAATTTTAAGCAAGGCGTTAAAAGCTGAAGCTGAAAGCATGTGGACTTCGTCAATAATGAAAATTTTAAATTTTGCTTTAGTTGGAGAGAGGCGAGCTGAATCAATAATGTTTTCGCGGACATTGTCGACTCCGGTGTTAGAAGCAGCGTCAATTTCTATTACATCTAAAGAGCGTCCGGCAGTTATTTCCAAACACGACGAGCAATTATTACAAGGTTCGGCAGAACTATCTTTTTTGTTTTGGCAATTAAGTGCTTTGGCTAAAATTCTAGCGGTGGAAGTTTTGCCACTGCCGCGTGGTCCGGAAAAAAGATAGGCGTGAGCAACTTTGTTGCCTTGGATTTGTTTTTGTAAAGTTAAAGAAACATGGTCTTGACCGGTTAAGCTAGCCCAGTTTTGCGGACGATATTTGCGATACAGTGTTTCCATAAGTAAATTAAAAATTAAGAGTTCGTAAGCCTCCCTCAGATTATAAAAATATTTAAAGAGATCTTTCAGCGGGTAAGGTTTGAGCTTCTTTAGAAACTTCTCCCAATCGACTTCTTTCCATTATTTCCGCGTTAACCAACAACCGGTCGCGTCCGTATTTTAGTCTAGATAATTGTCTAATCGGTTCTATTATTTCCATATTACCAACTTTTGGCGGGGGCATTTTGATGGTAAATGGTCGGGAAGGGGAGTTTTTAATCAAAAGACGAATATAAGCATGATATTTTTCTATATTCATGACGTCAAATTCGTTTAAGGCTGGTGTAAATTGTTTGGCCATTGTCTCCGCATCATCTACGCCAATTCTAAAACAAATTATTGTACCTACGTTGCCAAAAACTGCGTCTTTTATTCTACTTGATCCTTGTTTTCCTTCAACCCCTCCACCTGTTAATAACTGGCCAATATATTGGTGGGCGATAATTAAATTTAAGCGGTATTTTCTGGCTTCAGCTAAAATAGTAGCGATAGAATCGGTAATAAAGTTTTGGAACTCATCAATGTAAAGAAAAAAATCGTTGCGTTTGTCTTCGGGCATATCTGCGCGAGCCAAGGCTGCCATTTGTAATTTAGATACAATAATTAAACCTAAAAGATTAGAGTTGACTTCACCAACCTTACCTTTGGCTAAATTAACCAAAAGGATTTTTTTGTTGTCCATGATTTCACGTAAATTAAAACCAGAGCGGGGCTGACCAATAATGTTTCTGATCATTTCATTTTCCACGAAACGCCCCACTTTAGAAATTAAATAACCCAGCATTTCTGATTTATGAAAATCGGAAGTTTTGGCCATTTCTTTTTCCCAAAAGGCTCTAACCATGGGGTCGGTAACTTTGGTTAGTTTATATTTTTGAAACTCTGGATCGGTAAAAATACGGGGGATATCAGCCAAGGTGCCGGGGTATTCTTTATCTGCCATTAAGGTTAACATGGCATTACGCATGTTATGTTCAAACATCGGACCAATCATGGAAGGGTCAGTAACTAATTTGTAAAAAATGGCAATCATTTCTTGGATAGCAAAATCCATTTGTTCTGGGGAATCAGCTTCTAACATATTTAAACCAACTGGTCGATCAATATCAGAAGGATCAAAAATAACTACATCATCGGCGCGATTTTTTGGAATGTGTGGTAGAATATCATCAATTAAAGTACCGTGAGGATCAACTACACAAACGCCCTGGCCATTTTCAATATCTTGAATAATTAAATTGGATAACAAAACAGATTTACCTACACCAGTAGAACCAATAATGTAAAGATGACGTCGACGATCTTCGGGTAACATGTAAACAGGCTTTTCTTGCCCACGATAAACGGTATTGCCCAACAGTAATCCAGATTCTGGTAAGTTAACCGGGGGAGGTGACTTGCGAGCTTGTAACCATAAAATATTGGGAGTTTTAGCTGAAGGAAGAGGAAAATGATAAATAGAAGCTAATTCTTCGGTATTTAAAATAAATTTTTTCCAAGAACGGATATTGCGATAAATAAAATCACGAATAAACATGCCCTTGAAAAAAATAACCTGTTCTTTTAGGGCATTGCCACTTTCGTGAGCGGTAAATTGAGCAAAAGAACCAATGATCCCAGATAAGATTTGTTTGGCTCGAAAGTTGTTTTCTGCCGAAGCTACAATATTAATATTAACTTCAAAAGCTGCTCTGGTTATTTTTTCTTCAATTGATTTAACAATTTCCTCTTCACGCTGCATTAATCTAACAGGAGCAGTTTTGTTATCAGGTTCATTTAAATTTTGATTTTTAGTTTCGGTTAAGGCGGTAAAAATTTTACCAATTAATTTGAAAGGGAAAAGTATAATATTCACCAGCAGATTACTAATTGTAAATTTGTTAAGAGCTTGGCCTAATTTTTTACCATAATGTAATTCGTGAGCAATTTTTAAAAGTTTGCCTTGCCATTTTTGACTAGCTGGTTTGATAAAAATTTGAATAGTGGCACTTTCACCTTCTTGAAGTTTGCTTAAATTATTAAGCAAGCCTTCGGTGGGGTCACCATCTAATTTTTTGTAAGTTTTTATGGGTAAATAATTACTTTTGGTTGGTTTAAGATAGGTTCCCACAATTACCCCTTGGGGTTGAAAAATGTTGTAATCAGTAACTTCTTCAATTTCAGCGTTGGGAAATTCGGCATTGATTTGTTGCTCCACATATTCTCCTAAGTTTTGCGGGGCGACAATAAAAAATTTAATCAAACCTTTTTCTTGGACGATTTCTAAAGATAAATAACGATGTGACCCAATCCAGAATTTTTTTATTTTATAAAAAAGATAAGTCCAATCCTTAGTTCTGCTAATACCAGTAAAAGAAGCGAATAAGGTTTCCATAACCGCAACAGCTTCTTTGATATCCTTTTTTTGATCAGTTGTATCTTTTTTTCTAGCTTCTTCTTCCGCTTCTTTTGGTAAAATTACTAAATAAATTTTCCTTTTAAATGAATAGCGTAGTCTTTCGCGATGATGCAAAAACAGGCGCAGTAAAAATAATAAAATTATAGCTACTCCGATAGTTAAGCCGATCCAAAAATAGAACATAAAAACTTGAGACGAAGCGGCAGTAGTAGCTAAGTCTTCTCCAGTTTGAGTAATTTGAGATTGTAAATCTTTGGCGTTAGGCAAAACAAGATTATTGTCCATCTTTTTTAATTAAATTGATTATTTTATCAGTTTTAATTTTACTTTCTTGCTCGATGAAATATTTATTGACTCCGGGTAATCTTTTAAGCCATTTAGAAATAAGTTCTACGATTTTTTTAACTTGAACTTTGGCTGATTCTAACATTTGGTAGATGGTTGCAGCGGTTTTTTCTCCCTCGGCTTTAAATTTTAATTGTTGTTCGGGTGATAAATTTAAAAAAGCCTCTTGTAGATCTTCGGATAAAATACTTTCCACTTGTTTTAATCTGATGGGTTTTGGTTCTGGCCGAGGAGGCAGGGGGGCATATTTAACTGGTATTATTCCTGGCTCGACAATTTTTTCTTCTCCAGCTTGGGTTTCTGTTTCTCTAGTTTCTCCGGTTTCTTTAGCTTCAGCGGTTGGTTCTTTAAATTCGGCACTGGGTAAGCTGGCAGTTTCTAGATTTTCCGCGTTTTTTTTATCCAATAATTCATTTTCTATTTGGTTTGGTGTTTTATTAATAGCCATAAAATTATAATTCTGTTTCTAATTATACCATATTTAAGATGGGGGCACAAAATATTTTTTTAAAAAATAATAGTAAAAAAAGTTAGATTGATTGTGAATAAATTTTTAGCTTAAATTAGCTAAATTTTAAATAAATAAACTAAAAGGCCTTGACAAGATTTTAAAAATGTGCTATTATATTTAGTTGTCGAAAGCGGGAAACTGCCTAGACAGCCGGCTCCTTGTCCAGTGTAGTTAGTTATCAGTATGTATTGATCTCCCTATTTGGGAACACTGATGACAACTGGACAAGGAGCTAAAGCTCCTTACATTGGGTAGAGGCTGGAACACGAACCAGGTTGGTTTATCGTGGACTGGCTTTTCCTCTTTGGCAGACCTATTCGTTCTGGGCGGTTCTTCTCCTTTTCAGCCGGTTGGTTACAACAACTGACCGATGCATGGAGACAAGAGCGCCCCACCCGCGCGGAAAAATACCCAACATGCCGTTGATTGGGTTACAAAATTCCGCTGTCTGCCAGAGAAAATTATCCTGATTTACAACAATGGGAGGCTTCCCGAAAGACATTGTTGTGGGTCAGGCGGCAGTTGGTTCGGGTCTAGAACCGAGCGCGTCCTTAGGCGCCCTGCGGGTAGCCTTTGACAACTGCCGATACATTTCTTTTCGGGAAGACGTCCGAAGACTTCAGGCTTAGATGGCTTGAGCGAAGGTCTGGGGGCGTGGGTCAGACACCAAATAGGGTGAATGACCCTTTGAGGGAGACCATTGCCATGTAGGCGGTGGTTTTACCCGAAAGATTGGTTGGAGTGTTTTCTCTTTGTCTCTGCAGGGACGAGGTTGGAGACCACGGCACAACTGATCACAACTTAGAACCCGGGGGTTAGGCGCAAGCTTGGCCCCTTTTTTTATTTTAAAAACCTCGCAGTTAGCGAGGTTCTTTTTTGAATTTTTAAAAAAATAATTTTCCTAAAGATAAAATTCCTTGTTTCCAGGGTACCCGATGAGAGACACCGGTTTGTCCAGCAAAATTTTTAAAGTTTGCTAAATACCAATCATAATTTCTTAAGAGAGCGTCTTGGTTAGAAAATTTGGGATTATAACCCAGCTGTTTTTCTGCTTTTTCAATAGAAACAAAGCTTTCTTTGCTGGCTGTTTCATAGACCCATTTATACAGCGGTGAAAGATGTAATTTTTCTAATAAACGCAGTGTCCAGATAGCTGGAGTAGCTGGTAAACCAATAATTTTTTTGCCAAATCCAGCTTTATCTAAAACAGCTTGATAATCCGCGCGCAAGGTGGAGAATTTCTTAGCTCCAATGTTGAAAGTATCATTAACTTTTTCTTCTGGTAAAGTGACACAAAGATAAATAGCTTCACAAAGATCTTCAACGTCTAAAAATTGATAAAGATTATCTCCCTTGCCTAGAATGGGAAAATTATGACCAGTTCGAGCCCAATCGTAAAAAAGAGCAAAAACTCCTAAACGTTCCGGACCAATAAAAGATTTAGGACGGATAATAGACACGCAGCGGCCTTGGTTTCTAAATTCTTCACCCACTTTTTCAGCCAAAATTTTAGCCTCGCCATAAGGACCAACTCCATCTAATTTATCTGTTTCAACCAAAGGATGATGATCGGGGATGCCATAAACAGCTGTGGAAGAAATTTGAATAAATCTTTTTACTCCTTTTTTAAAAGATTCTTCCAAAACAATTTTGGTGCCATCAATATCTGTAGAAAAAATTTCTTCTTTGGTGTATAGCGGCAGGGCAGCGGCGCAGTGAACTACCATCTCAACTCCCTCTAAAGATTTAATGACATCGTCTCGTTTTCTAATATCTCCAACAATGGCGCGAATCTGATTTTTTTCTGGATAATCAAAAGGCACTAGGTCTAAAGAAGTGATTTGAT
>DAOMZV010000030.1:0-7164 GCA_035400705.1 Candidatus Magasanikiibacteriota bacterium | reverse complement strand
ATAAATCTTTAATTCTCCTTACAATTTTTTCTAATTTTTTTGTATATTCTTTAAATAAGGAAAAATATTTATCAGGATCAACTAAAAAACCATCAATGATCTGCTCCCTTATCTCGGGATCAGTTTTCCAGCGATATAATTCTTCAATTACAGCAACATCAGTGGGTGATAAATTAATAGAGCAAAAACTTAAAATATCTTCTTTTTTATAAATAAGTTTACCACTTTGAATATAATTTTTTGCACCGATAGCGTCTCTGATAGACCTTACTGCCCATTTGACCCATTGAATTTGCCTGCTCTTTTCTATCTTCCAATTATCCATTTTATGTGGCTGCAAATGAGTGTATATTTCAAATGGTAAAGCATCCAAATACCGTTCTTGATAATATAGAGCCATTACTGGATAAATTACTCCTTTTATTCCCGCTCGTCTTTTAGCTAATAAACCTTTTGGATCATAAACGAGATTACTTTCTAAAAGTAATTGATGTTCGGTTGTTACTTGAGTACTCAGTTTTTGTAGTTCATATTCAGCAAATCTGCTATCAGCTAAACCAAATTCAACATTAAGACCTAGTTCCTGACAGAGTCTTTTAGCTACTGGATCATTAAAATCGTACCAATCAAGAGTTAGACACTGTCTATCTTTATTAATCTGAAGAAAGTCAGCAAACTTTTGTTCAGCTTCTTTTTGCCTACAAGCGCTAAGACGACTTCCTGAAGTTTGCCACACATAAAAATCTGGAGAGGAAATATAAACTCTGGTATCCATATCAGATCCTGGCACAGCTTCACCTTTAGCATAAGAGCCAATTTCTATAATACCATCAACAACAAAACCATGCCCTATTTCACTTGTTAAAAGTTGAGCATACTTCTGTACTTGCTCCGGACGCAACTCGAGTTCTGAATGATTTGGATTGAACTGTCTATTTGTTTCAATTTCAGATTTTTCAACACTCATAGAAAAAGATAATTTTCTGCAATAATCATATCACAAAAAAAACAAAACAACAGCCTTTAGGGCTGTTATTTTCAAAACTCGGGGACAGGGATTCGAACCCTGGACCAATGCGTTAACAGCGCACTGCTCTACCGCTGAGCTATCCCCGAACACTTTTTTACGAAAATTATTATAACACTCCAAAAAAAACTTGTCAAAACTAAGCCAGTCCCCTACAGGACCGGCTTAATTCTCAATAATCACGTAATTTTTCAATCGCCTCAATTCCCTTAATTCTTTCCAAAGCCTTAGCTTCGATTTGACGAATACGTTCACGGGTAACATCAAATTCCTGACCCACTTCCTCCAAAGTGTGAGAGACACCATCCACTAAACCAAAACGCATTTCCAGAATCTTTTGTTCTCTGGGTGATAAATCTTTGATTGCATCGACAACGTAATCTTTAAGCAAACGTAAAGCCGCTGAACGATCAGGCGAAACATTTTTCACATCTTTAATAAAGTCTTCTAAGGTAGAATCTTCATCACTATCACCTACCGAAGTTTCCAAAGAGACAGTTTCTTGAGAAATTTTTAAAATATGAGAAACTTTTTCCACATCTTCACCTAACTCAGCCGCAATTTCTTCTGGAGTTGGTTCACGCCCCAAATCTTGAATCAACTGACGGAAAATTGTCTGCACTCGATTAATATTTTCTACCATATGAACCGGAATACGGATAGTGCGTGATTGATCAGCTAAGGCTCTGGTAATGGCCTGACGTATCCACCAAGTGGCATACGTAGAAAACTTATAACCACGGCGATAATCAAATTTTTTAACAGCCTTAAACAAACCGATATTACCTTCTTGAATTAGATCTAACAAGGACAATTGTTTGCCAACGAATTTTTTAGCAATAGAAACCACCAAACGCAAGTTCGCTTCGATTAATTTTTTTTCCGCTTCTTTTTCACCAACTTCCTTACGTTTAGCCAAGGCTACTTCTTCTTCACCAGTCAACAAAGCAATTTTACCAATTTCTCTTAAATACATTTGAATGGAATCGCTAGACAGTTCATCAAAATCTAAATTCAACGAAGCTTTAGAATCAGTTGCTGCCACCTTACTCAACATAGCTTTCTTGTCTTCAACTTTCATCAATAAATTTTCCCGACTTTCTAAAATGGAAATATTATTCGCTTCCGCCGTATCTAAAAAACCTTCGTAATGATCAACATAATTTTCTAAATTAGTAAAGATTTGCAAAATTTCTGTTTCAGTTAAAAAACCACGCACTCGGCCTTTTTTAATTAAGCCTTGCATAATTGCCTCATCAGGAGGCACAATCTTAACAGGAGCTTCCGAAACCGAACGAGCTTTCTTTTTAATCACTTTTTTCCCAACCTTAACTTTACTGACCTTAATTTTTTTCTTAGTAACAACCAATTTTTTCTTTTTTGGAGCAACAACTTTTTTAACAAATTTTTTCTTAACAACTTTTTTAGCTTTAACCTTGGCAGTTTTTTTAATCGCCTTAATTTTCTTCACAATTGTTTTTTTAATTTTCTTAATCATAAAAAATCTTAAAAGTTGTTTGAAATTTTTATAGAAGATCTTTAAATTTCTGCATGATGCTTTGAATTTTTTCCTTATCGCCGTTTTGTTCCGCTTCTTTCATTTCTTGTTGCAATCGATGACGAATGGTTTCATTATACCACAAATTTAAAAGATTGGTGATATTACTGATTTCTTCTTCTGCTTCTTTTTTGCTTAAACTAGCATATTCTTTATCATACAACAGACTCAAAACATCAATTATTTGACAAACATCATTTTGCCCATTCCATACCTTAAATCTGTGGATAAATCCCTCGGTCTCACCAGCAACCGCCTCAGCTGTATTATAAAACAAAACGATTTTTTCGTATAGGCCGCGCAGAACTGGAGAATAAAAATTTTCAGATTTTATTTTTGGGATAATGGCGGGTAAAAATTGCGGCCAACGTAACAAAAGAGATAAGAATTTTTCTGCAGCTATTTCTTCTTTAGTTTTTTTAACGGCCAAAACATTCCCTATTGTCGGTACGCCAGCACTTTCCCCACTAACTGGACCCTTAAGTGACCGCATTTTTTCGTAGAGAATTTCATACTTAATATCTAAAATACCGGCCATCTTTTTTACCCAAAAATCTTGTTCAACCGCATCAGGCAATTGTTTAATTTTTTCTAAAAGTTGTGTAGAAACCTTGCCCCTGACTTCTGGATTGGCTAAATCTTGTCCAGCCAAAATACTGGAAAAAAAATAATCCATGATTGATTGGGCCTGCTCTACTGCCGTAAGCCAAAATTGCGGGTTTTTTTTCAAACATTCATCAGGATCTTTAGCAATCTCTTTACTAATAGTAATAACTTTGATTTTCATGCCCTCGATTAAAGCCAATTCTATACCTCGAGCCGTAGCATTTTGTCCTGCCGCGTCTTCATCAAAAGCGATGTATAAATTATTCGAAAATCTTTTTAATAATTTAATTTGATCACTAGTTAAAGCGGTACCAGAAGAAGCCACTGTATTAACTAAACCAAACTGATGATTAGCAATGACGTCCATCTGGCCCTCCACAATAATAAATTTATCCTGCCGACGTGCTTCTTGTTTGGCTTTATCTAAAGCATAAATAATACGTCCTTTATCAAACACAATAGTCTGTGGTGTATTAACATATTTAGCTCCGGCTTCTGGTTTATCATGTAAAACACGTCCAGTAAAACCAACAATATTGCCATGAACATCACTAATGGGAAACATTATACGGTCACGAAAACGATCATAATATCCTCCATTGTCTTTTTTAATTGCTAAACCAGCTGCCACAATATCATTTATTCCAAAACCATTCTTAATTAAAAAATTAGTTAACAAATCCCAATCTTCGGTGATATAACCAAGCAAAAATTCCTCGGCCACATCCCGACTAACAGCTCTTTTTTCAAAAACGTATTTTCTCGCTTCTTCGGCTTGAGGCGAGTCAATTAAAATCTTGTGATAAAACTTAGCGGCTAATTTTAAAATATCTAAAACACGATTGCGTTGACTGGCGGATATCTCATTAACAAATTCTGGTAACTTCACTCCGGCTTTATCAGCTAATAATTTTAGAGCTTCGGGAAACTCTAAATTTTCCATCTTCATCAAAAATTCAAAAATATCTCCACCTATATTACAACCAAAACAATGCCAAGATTGCCGATCTGGCGAAACCATAAAAGACGGGGATTTTTCATGATGAAAAGGACAGTTAGTTTTATAACTGGCCCCTGAGCGCTTTAAAGGTAAATACTCGGAAATGAGATCGACTATTCCAATTTTAGTTTTAATCTCTTCCGTAACTTGAGACATATTTTAATCGTTCTCTCCCCTTCTTTCTTTAATTAAATATTCTATTTCTTGTTGTAATCGTCGGCCTTCTTGTTCCACTATTTCCCCATCATACTCTCCACTATGGGCATGAGTTTCGCCGTAAGAGGGTTTTTTTTGATCTAAGTGCAGATTAATAACTAATTGTTTGTCATTTTCTTCGGCGTAGACATGAAAACGTGGATAGAAATCCCCAGTTAACCGCCTAACAAAACTTTCTTGGCCGGTGCGCGGATCTGTAAAAGCAGCATAACTACAACCCCGAAGTAAATTACGAGCATAATCATTAGGTTGATTAATCACAATTTTCATAAATGCTTAGTAAGCTTTAGCAAAAATAACTTTTTTAGTTGCATTTTGACCGCAAATCACACATTGGCCGGATTCTTCTTTAGCATCAAAAGGCAAACAACGCATAGTCGCTTTAGTTTCTTCTTTAATTTTAGCTTCGCAATCCGCTTGGCCGCACCAATGAGTTTTAACAAAACCCTGTTCTATTTTTTCTTTAAAATAATCATAACTGCTTACTTCAAAAACGTGTTGATCGCGGAATAATCTGGCGCGATCAAACAAATTATTCTGTATCTCTGTCAACAGATCGTCAATTTGCGACAACTCATTCAAAGCTATAGCTTTTTTACCATCCAAATCGCGACGCGCCACCATCACTGATTCTTTAGCTAAATCTTTGGGTCCAATTTCAATTCTTACTGGTACACCTTTCTTCTCCCATTCATAAGTTTTAACACCAAAACGCTCGTCACGACTATCCACTTCTACGCTAATATTTAATTCTTGCAATTCCGCCACAACTTTTTCTACAGCCGTCATAACATTAACCTGTTCTTCGTGATTAGACCAAATTGGCAAAATTACCACTTGGATTGGCGCAATCTTAGGCGGCAAAACCAAACCCTTGTCATCACTATGAATCATTATCAAACCGCCAATTAATCTAGTAGAAACACCCCAACTGGTATTATGAGCAAAATCCTCAACTCCTTCTTGATTTAAAAATTTTAAATTAAACACTTTGGCAAAATTTTGTCCTAATAAATGAGAAGTACCAGCCTGTAAAGCTTTACCATCTTGCATCATTGCTTCGATACAATAGGTTCTAACAGCTCCAGCAAATTTTTCTGCCTCGGACTTAGTGCCACTAAAAACCGGCATAGCTAAATAATTGCTGGCAAAATCTTGATAAATATCCAGCATCTGTCTGGCTCGCTGATCCGCTTCTTGTTCAGTAGCGTGGGCCGTATGGCCTTCTTGCCATAAAAATTCGGTAGTGCGTAAAAATAATCTGGTACGCATTTCCCATCTAACAATATTAGCCCATTGATTAATCAATAAAGGCAAATCGCGATAAGACTGCACCCATTTAGCAAACATGTCGTAAATAATTGTCTCTGAAGTTGGACGAATCACTAATGGTTCATCTAATTTTTTACCCCCAGCTTCGGTAACTGTCGCAGTTTCTGGAGCGAAACCCTCTACATGAGACGCTTCTTTTTCTAAAAAACTTTGCGGTATTAATAAAGGAAAATAGGCATTTTTTACGCCGGTTTGTTTAAATTTAGCATCTAAGACTTTTTGAATATTCTCCCAAATAGCATAACCATAGGGTTTAATAACCATACAACCTTTCACTGGAGCATAATCGGCCAAATCAGCAGCGGAAATCACATCCAAATACCATTGAGAAAAATCTTCTGATCTGGAAGTAATGGCTTTTTCATGAGAATTTTGCTCTTTTTTGATGCTTTTAGACATAAAAATTGCTTAAAATTGATGATTTAAGTTAGCTTTATTTTAACAGAAAACCTCATACTTGACAAATGACTTAATTTATGATAATCAGAAACTTGATTTTTATCCTCTTTTCTGCTATAATTAAAACACTTTTATGACAAAATCAACAACAACAATTTCACCGGAGTTAAAAAAGTCGGGCATGGTAACTTTGGTCGGACGCGCTAATGTTGGCAAATCTACTTTGCTTAATACTTTAGTAGGCACCAAATTGGCCATCACCACTCCCAAACCACAGACCACCCGCCAAGTAATTCAGGGTGTCTTAAATGTGCCACAAGGCCAGGCGGTTTTTATTGACACCCCCGGCTACTTTCAAGAAAAACGCAGTCCAATTACCCCCAAACTTAATCAAAAAATTATAGAATCTCTTTACGACATTAATTTGATTTTATACATTGTTGATCCGTCACGTCAGATCGGCCCCGAAGAGCGTTACATGTTATCTATTTTACGCAAAACCAAATCTCCCAAAATTTTGGTTATCAATAAAATTGATTTACCGGAAAAAAGTTTGGAATTTTTAGAAGACTACCGTTCTCTGGGTGAAGATTTTGATGAAACGGTTGAGGTTTCGGCTTTAAAACACAAACACATTAAAACTTTGATTGAGAGAATTTTTTCTTACCTGCCAGAAGGCGAACCTTTATACCCGCCGGAATCCATTACCAATATGGACGAAAAATTTTTTATTTCAGAGCTGATTAGAGAAAAGATTTTCCACACCATGGGTGATGAAGTTCCATATACCACTGCTGTAGAAGTTGAAAGTGTAGAAGATAAGCCGGATATTTTAGTGATTAGCGCGGTAATTTTAACTGTTTCTCCACGTTACAAAAAAATGTTAATCGGTGATCATGCTAAAAAAATAAAAGAAATGGGCTCAACAGTACGTAAAGAATTAGAAATAATTATGAATCGTAAAGTTTATCTTGACCTTAGAGTAGAAGTAGACAAAGATTGGGAAAGAAAGTTTGAATAAATAAA
>DAOMZV010000029.1:2558-7919 GCA_035400705.1 Candidatus Magasanikiibacteriota bacterium | reverse complement strand
CAGCAGCCGCAACCGCAAAAGTTCCAATTTCTATCTGATCGGGAATAATAGTGTATTCGGTGCCATGTAGCTGTTTAATACCTTTGATTTTTAAAGTATGGGTGCCAATACCTTCAATCTGTGCTCCCATAGCCACTAAAAAGTTACATAAATCCTGAACATGAGGTTCAGCAGCGGCTAACTTAATAATAGTTTCTCCTTCTGCTAGCACCGCAGCCATCAAAGCATTTTCTGTTCCAGTTACAGACATTTCTGGCAAAACTACTTCTTTGCCAACAAATTTTTCCGCTTTTAAATGATATAGATTATTTTGTCTTTCAACTAAAGAACCTAATGCTTGTAAAACATAAAAATGTGTGTCTAACGGACGATTACCAATAATACAACCTCCGGGTTCTGGCAAATTAACTTCTTTAAACCTCACCAATAAAGGTGCTAAAAACAAAACCGAAGAACGCATGCTCTTAAACATTTTTTTATCCAGATTGGGCAAGTTGAGTTTATCAGCCTTGATCGAAACCGTGTGTTCGTCTAACCATTTGGCCTGAGCACCTAAACTACGCCCGATTTCCAACATTTTTTCTACATCGGAAATTCTAGGCACACGATGCAAAATACACTCTTCGCCAGTTAAAAAACTAGCCGCAATAATTGGTGTGGCCGCATTTTTCATGCCGCTAATTTCTACATCTCCTTTAAGTTTTACCCCTCCTTGAATAATAAATTGACTCATAGTTAGGATAGATGATACCATAAAATCATCTTTAAGACAAATTTATGGATATTAAAATCCGTCGCTTAATTTATTCTTTTTTTATCTTAATTTTTATTATTGCCGCCCCTATAGTTCTGCTATATACGGCTGGCTATCGTTATAATTTTCAAAAACACAAAACCGAACAAGTAGGTGTTTTATTTATCAATACCCTGCCTAAAGAAACTCAAATTTATATTAATGATAACTTGGCTGATAATAACCGTCCGCTGCGTTTGGCCAATTTAAGACCAAACTACTATCAAGTAAAAGTAGCTAAAGACGGTTATTATTCTTGGCAAAAAACTTTAGAAGTTAAAAGTCAGGCCAGTACTTTGGCTTTTGACATTGTTTTATTTAAAAACCAATCACCAACAATCATCCGAAAAAAAAATGCTACTACCTTTTCTCTTTCACCCAATTCAGAATCAATTGCCCTGGCCGATAGCGAAGGCGTTTGGTTTAAAAATCTCAGCGAGGAAAACGAAAAACTAATTTGGTCAACCGACGGAGATAAAATTGAAAGCTTGATTTGGAATAACGACTCCAAACATTTACTGATTAAAAAATCCGAACAATTTTTTGTTTTAAATATTAATGAAAAAGCCCCTGTTTCTATAAATTCTTTTCAGCCTAATTTAGAACAAGTTATTTGGGGCGGCAACACTACTCTGTATGGCTTAGTTAATAAAAAAGTGCTAGAAATTTCTTTTAAAGATAAACGCGCCCAAACTCTCTCTGGTGGAGTAGATAGTTTTTCATTTTTAGACAACAACCTTTATCTCACCAAAAACCAACTGGAAAAAACTGCTGTTTATAAATACAACAGTTTGAATATTTTTAACAACAAATTAAATACTTTAGCTAATTTACCGACTGCGAATTATCAATTTCAACAGATTAAAAATAATTGGCTATCCTTAACTGATGGACAAAAAATTTATTTGATAGATTTAGCCAACGCTAACCAAAACATCTTAACTCTCAATGGCTCCTCATCTTATTGGGGCGAGGGCAGCAAAAATAATTATCTATACTACTCTGATAAAAGCGAGTTATGGATTTTTGATCCGGAAGTAAAAAATTCTTACATGATTAACCGTTACGAAAATAATATTAATCGTCTTTCCCCTCTTTACAACATTCCTTATTATGCTTTGCAACAAGGACAAGATATTTTGTTAAGCGAATTAGATGACCGAGATCAAAGGCAAAAAATTACTGTTTTCCAAGGACATGAAGTAAAAGATTTACAAGTTGACTCTTCTGGAAAAAATATATATTTCTTAGATAAGCTTAATAGCAGTTACAAGTTGTTCAAACTGGTTATTCAATAAAAAAGCGCCCAGTGGGGCGCTTTTTTTAAATCTCGATAAAAGTATTATCTCCCAAAACCATTTTGTGACCCTTGGGCGGGGCTTCGTGACCATCAATCACCGAGGCATTTTTGCCAATCACACTATCCACGATACGTAAACGACAATTTATATCCACATTTTCAAAAATAATAGAATGTTCTACTTCTGCACTATAAATTTCTGTACCTTGGCCAATAGTGGTATAAGGGCCAATATAGCAATCATCTAAAATACAATTTTCGCCAATAATAACCGGGCCACGAACCAAAACTTTAGAACCAATTTTAGCGCCAGTGCCAATTTTAACATTACCCTCAATCCGAGCGCCTTTTTCCACTGTCGCGCCATTGGTAAAATGCTCGGTTGGCAATTCGTCCAACAGTAAATGATTGGCAATCAGCAAATCGTTAGGCTTGCCAGTATCTTTCCACCAGCCCGTAACCTCATTCCAGCCAACTTTTAAGCCTTTTTGAATCAACCAGGTGTTAATATCGGAAATTTCATATTCTCCGCGCGGACTTTTTTCAATATTTTTAAAAGCGTCAAAAAAATTCTTATCATAAAAATAAATTCCCGTTTGTGCAAAATTAGAGGGCGGGTTTAAAGGTTTTTCCAACACCCGCACCAATTTTCCGGTAGCATCAAAATCCCCCACGCCAAATCTTTCTGGATCATTAACTTTAGCAAAAGCCAATAAGCAATTTAAATTTTCCTTTTCAAATTTTTCCGCCAAAGGTTTTAAACTGCCAAAAGTAATATTATCACTTAAATAAAAAACAAAAGGATCATTGCCAATAAAATCCTTGGCTTCATTAACTACATGAGCAATACCTTGGGGCCCGCCAGTCTGTTCAAAAAAAATTATCTTAATGCCCCAATGTCCACCATCACCAACAACTTTTTGCATTTCGGTTTCCCCTGGATTAACATTGATAAAAATTTCTTTAACTCCAATCTCCACTATTTTATCAATGGCGTGAAAAATCATTGGCTTATTAGCTAAAGGGATTAGATGTTTGTTGATAGTGGTGGTAATAGGACGCAACCTTGTCGCATGCCCGCCACCAGTTAAAATCGCTTTTTTAATCATAAATTACCAAAACATAATTAATCTTAAAACCCACCAGTAAATTTCCATTAAGGGATTGCCTACATACAATAACAAGGGATTGCGCATTTCTTTTTCTTGAAACAAAATGGCAGAAGCAGAACTGTGGGTCAAATCTCGATCTGAGATGGTTCTAATTTTTTGAATATTTCTTCTTTTAGCCAACCATTTTCTCCAATTCGACCAACGTAACCAATATGCATAAACTTTTTTTCTTTCGTTAAACCAACCACCTTTTAGAGCAAAAGCAATTAAGGCCAGCTCCATAACGAGCATCATAGGCAAAATTAAAAGCAAGGTTGGCCAGCGATAAAATTCCAATAAAACCCCATAACGGTTACGTTCCATCCAAAAATATTTAGTAATGCTGCGGCCAAATTGATATTTATGATAAACAACAGAATCCCGTGCCAAAATTATTTTATAACCCGCCGCTTTTAAACGATAGCAATATTCTAAATCTTCATGATACAAGAAGAAATCTTCGTCCAAACCACCGTATTTTTTTAATAAATCCGCGCGCATCATAATGGCTGCGCCGCTGGCATAAGGTATTTCTTTAACAGCTGGCAAATTAGCTTCGCTAACTTTAATGCGATAATCAGAACAAAAACCAAAACCTAAATAATGCATGGAGTTGCCTGCAGAATTAATCAGTTCGGTTTCGGGATGCAACAGCAATAACGATTGGGCCGCACCGATTTTTTTATCCTTTTCCATTTCCACCACAATTGGCTCTAAAAAATTAGAAGCAACAAAGGCATCATTGTTATGCAAGAAAATATAATCGGCGCCATTGTCTAAAGCATATTTAATCCCTACATTATTGCCACCCGCAAAACCCAAATTTTCTGTTTGCGCTAACAAGGTCACCTTGGGTAAGGTTACACCGGATTTCGGCATAACATGCTCGTTAATATATCTAACAGAAGAGCCGTACTGCGGATGCGGATTATCAACAATAATAAATTCTACCAATTCCTTAGGATAAGTTAATTTTTCCAAACCAGAAACCACATCGTCCATGTATGGTTCGCAATGAAAGGAGAGGTAAATAATTGCAATTTTTGGTTGCATAATTTAAAAATTAAGTTTCTTGGCCGCGCCACTTCCAGCAATACTTCAGCCAACTAATTATATGAACCCTAGTTAAGGGATTTTTAATAATAGATTTAAAAAAGCCGGGAATTTTAGCTGAACCCTTACCATGACGGTGTATTATCTTTATATCATAAACATAATAAACCGGCCAATGAGCCTCCCAAAAACGGCGACATAAATCACAATCTTCAAAATACATAAAAAATTGATCATCAAACATCCCCACCTCTTTTAAAACCCGTCCTCGGGCAAACATCGCCGAGCCCATCACCCAATCCACCGGCTGGGTTTTTTTATGATCAAAATCCTTCATTAAATAACTGTCCACCATTTTCTTATATTTTGATTTAGTGCCTAAAGAACTGCGGCGCAGTAAAGGAATTAGCGAAGTGGGAAAACGATAGCAGGAATATTGCAAGGAATTATCACTATTTAAAAGTTTAGGGGCAATTAAACCAATTTTAGGATTGGTTTCCATAAAATCAAACAACCGCTGCAGAACTTTTTCGCCTTCGGGAAATTGAATGTCGGGATTTAAAATAAAATAATACTTGGCGTCCACGGATTTAATACCAATATTGTGCGCCCGACCAAAACCAATATTATAATCTTGCGGAAAATATTTGACCTCGGGAAAATTATTTTTCAGCATCAACCAACAACCATCTTGCGGCGTGTTATCAATTATCACCACTTGTACTTTTAACTGTGAACCATATAAATCTTTTTTCAAAGACTCCAAAAGCTGGCGGATGTCTTCCGTCATTTTGTAATTAACAATGGTGATAGCAATGTCGTACATATTAAGTTTTATTTTTTCAGCCACTTTCTAAAATCTTGCCAATTAATTTTTTTCCTGTGCTGAATTGTCCGGCGTTTATCTTTTAATTCGCTATGGTTTTTTTTAAGATCAGACCAAGCCTTTAAAACTGATGGCTGACAGAAAAGATAATAGACAAACTTCTTTAGTTCATACCAAAAAATCGGAAAAAAATCAAGTAGGATGTTCTGCCACATTTCATTTTTAGACAAATTCAGCA
>DAOMZV010000029.1:1157-2458 GCA_035400705.1 Candidatus Magasanikiibacteriota bacterium | reverse complement strand
GGAAAAAAATCAAGTAGGATGTTCTGCCACATTTCATTTTTAGACAAATTCAGCAAATGATTGCGATAACTAAAAAAAGATAAACGAGCGGATTGTTGCCGCTTATTTTTTATGGCTGCTAAATCAGTAGTGGTTTTAGGTCCAGCCATAGTGCGATCGTGAAAAGCCACCGCTTCGGGCAAAATATAGGCTTTTAGACCTTGAAGTTGGAAACGGTACGCCAAATCCACATCTTCTTTATACGAACTATAAAGCGAATCAAAAATCTGACCTTCGGCTAAAGACACTTCTTGCAAGGCTTCGCGGCAATAGACCGGCAAGGTACCGGAAACACCAAAAACTTCGGTGGGGGCAGTTAATTGCTTTTGCCACTCTACACCAGCTAAATTTTCTACCACTCGCCTATTCTTCAAAATTTTAAAACCCAAACTGTCAATCTGATTGGTGAAAGTTTTTTCCAAGCCTTGGGACAAAGCGGCAAAATCCCATTTCATCAGCCGACCAGAAACCGCGGCAGTATCTTGATGAGCATCCATAAAAGACACGGCTTGAGCTAAATAATCCGGCTGTAAATAAGTATCTTGATTTAACAGCAAAACATAATCGCTTTCGGTTTTTTGAAAGGCCAAATTATGCCCGCCAGCAAAACCTAAATTTTCCGGATTTTCCACAATTTCCACAAACACCGGAAAATCCTCTGTCTCGCGCTTAATTAACTCCAAAGTATTATCAGTGGAATGATTATCCAAAACAAACAATGACCAATCTTTAAAAGTTTGATTGCGCAACGATTTCATTAAATATGGAATGTATTTAGCCCCATTCCAGGCGACTAAATTAACGGAAAGACGCATAAATTATATTCTTACCACTGGATGATTACCTTTAATATTATGGATGTCATAACCATTAAAATTGGTTTCTGGTTCATCTATTAGGCTTATTTTATCCTCAGCAGACAAATGTGATTCATAAAAATCAGCTACTGCCGGACGATTAGAACAACTTTGTGAAGCTGAGTCAAAAGGCACCACAACTTCATCTATACCTCTTTTTTCAGCCACCTCTTTAGCATAATCCAAAATTTCTTGTACCAAACCGTTAGCATCTACTTTACTAAGAAGATTTTCTCTGGGATTATTAGCCCGAACTACTAAAACTTTTTTCTTCTTATCTTTAGTTTTTGTTTCCACAAACAAAACCGAACCCATTAAACGTTCACTGCTCTGACCTTGATTAGTTACTAAAATAATAGGAGTGATTCTAGAAAATTTACCCTCGGACAATTCCACTCGTTGAGA
>DAOMZV010000029.1:0-1057 GCA_035400705.1 Candidatus Magasanikiibacteriota bacterium | reverse complement strand
TGTTCATGAAGATAATTCAAATAAAAATCAAATAAATTTTTGATACTGGAAGCATCACCGGTTTCCGGACCAGCGGCTAATTTACCATAAGCTTCATACCAGCCAGGAGGAGCGGTTCTTTGTAAATGAAAGGAAGATAGAATTTGCAAAACTTTTCTAATTTCTTCGGATTTTGATTCTAATGGCGCCAAGCGCTCCATTAAATCCACCAAATCTTTTTCCGAATCATTACTAGCCAAAACACAACTTTTGACTTGCTCAATAAGATCTCCAAGAGTATCAATGCTTTTTTGAATACCAATTTTAGCTTTTTCGGCGGCAATCTTATTTACTTTTTCTATTAACTCACCTTTTTTAATTTCCAAAATCTGGACAATTGATTCTTGCTTATTTTTCCACCAGTTACTTACATTTGTAATTTTTGATTCTTCCTGAAAAACCCGCCAGAAATCATGATAAAATTTTTGTAATTCTGGGTTCTGAATAATTTTTGATTCTTGTTCTTTTTTATCTGGTGCTGGTTTAGTGCCTTCAGGGTCGTGGGACAAAGTACTAACTTCCACTTCTTTTTTTTGATAACCTTCTGGCAAAACTGCTATTTCTGGGCTGTTTTTAACAGTTTCCCGCCAATTTTTGACAACCTCTTCAACCGATCCTTCTCCCGCCCATTTTGTGCTGCCACGAAAAACTCCGAAAATCTCCCGCCCTAAACTAGTATCTATAGCATTGGGTATTTTATCTTCTAACAATTCGGCTTGAAATTTCTTTTTAAATTTTCTAATCTCGTTAATTACCGCTTCGGGAGATAGATCCAAAACCTTCGGACTAAAAATCTCTTGCAATATTTGAAGATTGTGCTGATCAATATCTTTTACTACCTCAACTTTTTTTAAATTATTAATTAACTCAAATAATAAAGGTAAATTAAAAGCTCCAAATTCGCTTACAAAATTTAATAAAAATTCCCCATCTTCTCTTCTATCCAAAGAAATAAACCCTTTTTTTACAGATTGACTAACTAAAGGATCTATTTCTTTTTTCCAAGGGCAATGTTCTC
>DAOMZV010000028.1:0-8200 GCA_035400705.1 Candidatus Magasanikiibacteriota bacterium | reverse complement strand
TTACTTTGGATCAGATAAAAGAACGTTGGGAAGATTTTCTTAAAAAAGCCCAAGAATACAACCACTCTCTGCCTTTCATTTTAAAAATGGGAGAACCGACCGAAATTGTTGGAAGAACCTTAAAAGTATCATTTCGTTATACCTTTCATCGCGATAAAATTAATGAAACAAAAATTCGCACTTTAGCAGAAAAAGCCTTAAATGAAACCTTCATTGAAGGAAACTTGATTTTAGAAGGAATTTACAGCCCCCAAGGAGAAAATACCCTAGTTGACAAACCGACCGAAAAAGTTAATAATGAATTGGTCGCCAATTTAATTGAAAGTTTTGGCGGACAATTGGCAGAATAATTCTACTTTATTCGGGGATCGTCTAATGGTAGGACGCATGCCTCTGGAGCATGCTATCTTGGTTCGAATCCAAGTCCCCGAGTTTTTAATTTAAAAAAAATATGTCTGAACTACAAATAGAAATTTTAGCCGCCAGCAATGGAGCTGAAGCTCAAAACGGTCAAACTGTAACTGTCCACTATACCGGTACTTTTGAAAATGGAGAAAAATTTGACTCCAGTATTGATCGTGGTGAACCGTTTTCTTTCAAATTAGGTGCAGGTATGGTTATTAAGGGTTGGGATTTAGGAATTACCGGAATGAAAATCGGCGAAAAAAGAAAACTAACTATTCCCTACGATCTCGCTTACGGAGAATTTGGCTACGGCCCCATTCCTCCTAAGGCCACCTTAATTTTTGAAGTAGAATTATTGGATGTTAAGTAAAGGAAAAACAGAGCCCAAAAGCTCTGTTTTTTGTTTATAATATGATAAAATATAGTTATGAAATTTCCTTATAAAATAATTTTATTTTGTCTAGTTGTTATCGTTTTAGCACCTCACTGCGCTTCGGCAATCATCTTTAATGATTACTTGGAATATTTTTATAATCGTTATAGCCAACATTTTGATACTAACGGATTAAAATATGCCGTGCCTGATTATGGAATTAAAAAAATGACCTTCCCTGCCGCCCCTAGAGAAATAATCGGCTTAGCTTCTTATTATAAATTTCGCGCTTTAAAAAATGATCTATCAGCTCAATTTTTAATTAAAAATCAAATAATAAAAAGTTTAACTCTTCTAGAAACACAAACACATTTTTCCTTTAATGACAGCGAAGCGTTGTTTTTAAGTTACATTTTAGATAAACAAATTACCAATCTTCTTTCTTTTGAAGAAAAAGTCCGACTAAACCAAACAATTCTATCTCTTTTAGAAAATGGCCTATTAGCCAAAGATACGGAAAATCGAGCGTTTATTTCTGCAGCTCATTTTCAATTTTTAATTAATGAATTTTATAATAAAGGTTTAATTAATTCAGCTGAAAAAGTAAAACTTGATCAATTGGCTAAAGAAAAAACCGATTCGGCTATTAAACAAAGCATCTCTCCTGCTGGTTGGTATCGCGAAAACAAATTATTTTCAGCTCACTATCAAGCCGTTAGCGCTTACATGTTATTAATCTACAGCCAACTCACTAAAAATTCAGAGTATCAAGCTTTGATCTATAAAATGTACACTAATTTAAAATCTTTAAGTTTTGACAATGGTCTTATTGAAGCAAAGATTGGCCATCGTCCAACTGGTTTAGGCGCTCAATTTTACCTAATGATGGGACTAATAGGCACTTATTTTCAAGACGAAGAAGCCAATACTTTTTTATCTTACTCCCAAGGAAACACCTTTTTTCGAGATAAAAAATATCCTAATAGACTGGAATATCATTGTACAGCCTGTTCTCAATCTTCTAATTTTCACGATGACTACGCTTTCTCTGATGTGGCTGAATTATCCCTTGTACTACTTAGCCCAACTTCCTCAATCAATTTAAGTACTAAAAATAAAATTTCTGTTTTTAATCTTGATGATTCAGAATTTAAGATAACTCATCAAAAAAAAATTATCACAATCAAAGATAAAATTAAAAGAAACAACCTAATAATTAAACAAAGCTCATCAGAAAAAAATTACCTAAAAAAATACTTTTATTAAAAAACAACAGTTTCTTTCAACTGTTGTTTTTTAAACTGTTTTAATTATTATCATTATACTCAAAATCGTCCATATTATCCTCTAAAAACCCTGTTTCATCGTCGTCTCTTTCACCCAGGTCTAAATCTTTATCCCCAGTTTCTTTTTCTTCTTCATCATTATCTAAAATTTCTTCATCGTCTAGATCCGGGTCATTATCTAAAATTTCTTCATCATTGTTTTCGTCAAATGTAAACATATTTATTGTTTAAATTTTATTTTTTACAGCCGTTAAAACGGCTAATTAAATATAAACTATAATAACAAACCCAAAAAATTAGGCAAGAGTTTAAAAATATTATATTTTAGCCATTTTTTCTTAAAAAAGTTTTCCACAGATAAACTTATCCACAACTAACCCAGTTTACAAGCTAAAAAAATGAACTGTCAATTTGATTTTAAATTTAAAAAATATTATAGTAGATTTTATGATTAACTGGAAAAAAACACCCCATCCAATTATTGCTCTCGCCCCTATGGCTGATTTTACCGATAAGCCTTTTTCTTTGATGTGTAAAAAATTTGATGCTCAAGTAATTTTTAGAGAAATGGTTTCAGCCGATGCTATTGTTCACAGCAATCTTAAAACTTTAAAAATGATTGCTGTTCATAAAAAAGAACGACCAGTTATACAACAAATTTTTGGTCACGATCCGCAAACCATGGCTCGAGCAGCGGAGATAATCTATAAATTAGTAGAGCCTGATGGAATTGATATTAACATGGGATGCCCAGCTCCCAAACTAATCAAAAATTTTCACGGTTGTGCCTTAATGAAAGAACCGGATAGAATCATTGCCATTATTAAGGCGGTTAAAACGGCAGTTCCCTGCCCTGTTTCGGTTAAAACTAGATTGGGTTGGTCTAAACCTGATGAGATACTTAAAATAGCCCCAATTATAGAACAAGCGGGAGCCGACTTAATTTCTCTCCACGGTCGCACCAAAACTCAAGGCTACGCTGGAATAGCCGACTGGGAAATGATAGGACGAGTTAAAAAAATAATTTCTTCACCACTTTTAGCTAATGGTAGTATTTTTGAAGTTGCAGATATTGAAAAATGTTTAGATATAACTAAAGCCGATGGTGTTTTAATCGCGCGTGGCGCTCTAGGCAATCCTTGGATTTTCCATGGTATTGATAAATCCACCTTATCTGTTGACCAGATTAAAAAAACTATTTTAGAACATGCCGAACTTCAAGCCAAAAACTATGGTGACTACGGTTTAGTTTTATTTAGAAAACACTTAATGTTTTATCTCAAAGGTTTGGCTCAAACTAAAGAATTAAAAACAAAATTGACCCAAATAGAAAATCTGGATCAATTAAAGAAAATTTTACTAGCTTGGCATTAAAGGCTAATGGCTAAAACTAAATCACCCAAATTGGTTCCGACATAGCCTGTTTTTATCAAACCACCGGTGATTTTAAAAAAATAATAAGCATCATTCTCTTTTAGAGCCTTAAGTGGATTAAGTGAAAGCTGAGTTGCTTTTTTAAAAGTCGCCAAACTAACCAAGGCTCCACCGACCCTCTCTGGCCCCACACCATCAACACCATCAGAATCAAAGGCTAAAAAAAAGTCCTTTGAATTTAAGTGTGGTAAAACTGCCAAGGCCATTTGTTGATTACGTCCTCCCGGTCGTTTTGTTTTTACTTTAAAAGTGGTTTCTCCAGCTGCTATGTAAAGACAATTTTTTCTCTTACGGCGATGAATTGTCTTAATAATTGCCGGACCAATTTTCTCGGTAAAACCTTGCATTACATCAGTAATTATTTCTGTTTTAAAACCTAACTGAGTTGCTTTTTTGGCGGCGGCTTGGGCCAAAGTTTTATGACTACCAATAATTATATTACTTATATTAGAGAAATCTCTTTTGGGTGTTTCTGCATAAAGTCCTTTTTGACCGTCTTCTAAATATTGTTTGACTTTTGAAGGAATCTGCTTGAGTATTTTGTATTTCTCTAAAATTTTTAAAGCTTGGGAAAATGTGGTTAAGTCGGAAATAGTTGGACCGGAAGCAATGGTTGATAAATCATTACCCACAACGTCCGATAAGTAAAAAGAAACCATTTTAGCCTGAGAGGATAAATTCTCGGCCAAACGCCCGCCCTTAATTTGCGATAAGTGTTTTCTAACACAATTTAAATCTTGAATTTTAGCTCCGGAACGCAACAAGATTCCAGTGGCCTCAATTTTATCTTCTAAACTGAGATTATCAGCAGGAAAACTCAAAAGAGCCGAAGCACCGCCAGAAAACAAACCCACCACCAAATCATCTTTTTCAGCTCGACGAACCATAGCTAAAACTTTTTTTGCTCCATTAAAACTGCCTGGCGTAGGAAAAGGATGTCCGGCTAAATTAACTTTTATTTTAGTCAGCTGTTTACCTTTTAATTTTTCCGGAATGCTAATTACTCCCGCTGTAATTTTATTTTTTAAAACTTCCTCGGCAGCTAAAGCCATTCTAAAGGTCCCCTTACCAGCACCAACAATATAAATTTTTTTATATTTTTTAAAATCTATTTTCTTCAACTGATGTTTAGTTAAAAGATAAGGATCAACCTCTTTTAAAGCATGCTCTAAAATCATCAGGAGTTTTTGATGCATTTCCTGATCTCGTTTAGTTAAACCAATTCTGATTAGCTCTGTTTTATTTTTAATCATAAAATCTGGTTTAATTCTTCTTAAGATGTTTTTTAACAAACCAAATAATTCCTAAAATCAAAATTAAACCAATCACTAAGTCAAAACGATGAAAATAGACCCTCAAAGAAGCCCAATTGGGTCCTAATTTAAATCCAACCCAAGCTAAAAAATAACACCAAGGCAAAGCACCAATAAAAGTAAAGAATGAAAACTTACCAAAATTCATTTTACTAATACCAGCGGGTAAGGAAATAAAAGTTCTAATAACTGGCAACAATCGGCTGAAAAAAACTGTACTTTGACCATGACGATTAAACCAACGATCAGCTAAATCCAAATCTTTTTTATTAAGTAAAATATACTTGCCATATTTATCAAGAAAGGGGCGACCACCATAATACCCAACCCCATAAGCCACCCACGAGCCGAACAAATTACCCAAGGCGCCCCAAAGTGACACGACTAATAAATTAAATTTGCCGGAATAAACTAAATATCCGGCAAAAGGCATAATAATTTCACTAGGTAAAGGAATACAAGCACTTTCAATGGCCATGGTTAAAAAGACGCCACCATAACCTAAACTGTTGATGAGATTAACAACAAAAATACCTAAAATTTCCAATAAATGTGTAAACATTAATTATTTAACTAATTTATTTAACCCGGAGACATTAATATTTTCTCCATCCATTTTACCCATTACATTCACTAAATCGCCAGTTTTATATCCCTTACCTTCAAAGATGGAAAGGGTGTTTCGTTCTAAAATTTTTAAAGTATAAATTTTTTCTCCCACGGTCAAAGTTGGGGGCTCTGCTAAAGTAATGGTGCCAGTCCAAACTTCCAAACCATCCGTCCGGCTTTCAGGAATAGTATTAGTAGTAGGTGGCTCTGTATTTTGATTTTCTGGTTGATTAGTTGCTGGGTTATTAGCTACCAAAGGCACCTTAAATACAAAACGAATAATTAAAATAATTGCTATGGAAACCGCCACTAAAACTCCAATTATGATATAAAGTTGTTTTTTGATCATAAAAAATTATAAATTAAAATCTGAAAATATTATAACAAATTTTGCTAACAAAAACAAAACACCCGCCAATAGACGGGTGTTTTGTTAGATAAAAATTATCTCTGATAGCCACCAGTTCTAGGAGCTCTCGGTTGGAGAGGTCTAGCCTCGTTAACAGTGAGGTTGCGGCCATCTAAATCTTTGCCATTCCACATGGAAATAGCATTGTTGGCTTCTTCATCAGAAGACATTTCCACGAAACCAAAACCTTTGGAACGACCGCTGAATTTATCAGTGATAATAGCAGCGTCAACAACGGTACCGGCTTGGGAAAAAGCACTCTTAATATTTTCAAGAGTGGTTCCGTAGGATAAATTGCCTACGTATAACTTTTTTGCCATAAAAATCAAGAAATTTTTAAAGTAAGGCGACCTTCTCGCAAGTTTCTTAAGTTCTAAGGCAAATCGCCTAAAGGCTAAAGTGAGCTGAGCTTAAATTAGCTAAGAAAACGCTTTGAGAAACACTTACTACTTAAATTAAAGTATAGCATACTTTTAATATTTTGTCAAGGGGTAATAAAAAACCGCGGAAGTTATCCCGCGGTCTAAACTCACTTAAAATGAAGGTCCTTCAAGAACTTTTTGAACCAAGGCTGACGAAACGCCGGTTTTTTTAGCGTTTATCCGATAATCTTCTGGTGACATAACTCTGTCAAACCAAAAATTACATTTGCCAGGGCCTTGATTAACGCTACAACGAACATATACAGATCCTTTCAGGAAAAAAGCTTCTTTATAATCGGCAACAAAAATGTGATTCTTGCCACATCTAGCGCAGGAAATGTTGCCTGTTGTAACTCCAACCATGTTTTCCTCTTCACAATCTGTCATATTTTTACCTTAAAAGAGCTGCTTATTTCTTACCATAAATTAATTTTAAAGTCAATATTTTTTATCCCTAGCAATAGTCTAAACTATAAAAGCCGCTGGTTAAGCGGCTTTTGTTTAAATAATCTTTTTAATAATGGCTTCGGCTGAAATCTCTTCATAAGTCAATAATTCCTCACTAGTACCACTATGTGGACGTTTTTTAACTGCTAAAGAAACCACCTTACCAGCTTCTTGGCCTAAAGAGCTTCTGACAGCTTCGGCAATTCCACCTTCAGCATAATGGTCTTCAACCACAACAATTTTTCCCGTTTCTTGAGCTGCCTGACGCAAAGCCGCCCCATCAATTGGTTTGATTGAATATAAATCAATCACCCTAACGTCGACACCTCGCTTTTTTAATTCTTCATAAGCTTTTAAAGCTTCAAAAACTGTTATACCAGCAGCCACAATAGTTATTACATCTTGTTCGCTTGATTTTAAAATCTTAGATCCACCAATTTTAAATTCTTCTTCTGCTTGATAAATAACTGGCAAAGCTTCCCTAGTAGAGCGTAAATAAACCAGACCGGAAAAACGCGCCATTTCTTCTACCAGCTTCTGAGTGGCTACAGCATCGCAAGGATACAGCACCACCGAACCAAAAACTGAGCGAAATAAAGCAATATCCTCCAAACCCATTTGCGACACACCATCTGGTCCGATAGAAACCCCGGCATGTGATCCGCAAAATTTAACATTGCCTAAGCTATAAGCTGCCATTCTAATTTGATCAAAACCACGAGAAAAAAAGGCGGCAAAAGTAGAAACAAAAGGAATTTTACCCGCTCGCGACATACCCAAAGCCGTGCTAATCATGTTTTGCTCAGCAATAAACATTTCAAAAAATCTTTTAGGATATAATTGTTTAAACTTTTCTGCTCCGGTCGAATTGCTAACTTCCGCATCTAAAACAACTAACGAAGGATACTTTTGAGCCAAGATAGCTAAGGTTTCTCCGTAAGCTTCTCGTACCGATTTATTTTCTCCAATCTTATAATCAATCAAGGAAGTTGATTTTGTTTTTTCTATTTTTAAAACAGCTTTTTTAGGTTTGGCAATTTCTCCACACCAAGCAAGATCAAGTATCCCCAAGTCTTTTATAGCTTTTTCTGCCATTTCCGGCGACAAACTTTTTCCGTGCCAACCTTCTTTATTTTCTACCATTTTAACGCCCTTGCCCTTTAATGTTTTAGCAACTATAGCTACTGGCCGTCCCTTAACTTTTAAAGCCTTGTTATAAGCTTTTAAAACTTGTGACAAATTATGCCCATCAATAACAATCGTTTCCCAACCAAATGCCTTTAAACGTTTTTGATATTCAACCACCTTATGCCCCAACATAGTTTCCCCTCTTTGACCCAAACGATTAATATCAAGAACAGCAATTAAATTATTTAATTTGTAATAAGCTGCGATCTCTACCGCTTCCCAAACTGAACCTTCGGCCATTTCGCTATCACCTAATAAAACAAAAGTCTTAAAAGATAATTTATCCACATATTTAGCGCTTAGAGCCAACCCCA
>DAOMZV010000027.1:0-8453 GCA_035400705.1 Candidatus Magasanikiibacteriota bacterium | reverse complement strand
GGTCGCTGGTTAAGAGCTTATGGTGGTTTAACTCATCCAAATGTTTTAGGTGGTTATTTAGTTTTAGGAATTATTTTAGGTTTGATTTTTTTAGCTTTTTTTCTTAAACCTCAAAAAATTAGATTGGCAGTTTTAATTGGTGAGGGTATTTTAACTACGGCCCTGTTTTTTACTTTTTCTCGCAGTGCTGGGCTATCTTTGATTGTTGGATTGGTGTCCGTGATTATTATTAGTCGCCCAAGATTGTTGGCAGAGTGGAAAAAAATTATTCCGTCTTTAGGTTTAATTATTATTTTGTTGGGTAGCTTGACTTGGATTTTTCAACCTTTAGTTTTTGGTCGAGTAACAGGGGAGGGACGGCTGGAACAACAATCTGTCACCGAGCGATTAAATAGTTACGAGGAAGTTCAACAGATCATTAAAAAAAATTTTTGGTTGGGAGTTGGTCTGGGAAATTACACTTTAGCTGTTTACCAACAAACTGATTCTTTGCGTCAACCTTGGGATTATCAACCAATTCACAACACTTTTGTTTTGCTTCTGGCCGAAGTTGGTTTGGCCGGCTGCCTAATGTTTTTATTTTTTGGATATAAATTTTATCATCTAAACTATAGTTGGTTTTTATTTTTGCTGCCGTTGTTTCTTTTAGATCACTATTTTTGGTCTTCTTTAAGTGGTTTATGGTTGTTAGCAGCAACGATTAGTTTTTCATTTTTACTTCCCCAAAGAAGTTCTTGACAGACCAAGGGGACTGTTATAAAATGTGGTCAGGAATCATTTGGCACTCTAAATAGTAGAGTGCTAAATTATCTCCCTTAATTTATTTATTATTTAATTTAAGATACTATGACTCTTAAACCATTAAATGATCATGTAGTTGTAGAAGCGGTTAAGGGCAAAGAAGAGGCGACTCGCGCCGGAATTATTTTGCCTGATACTGTCGATAAAGAAAAACCAGAACAGGGGAAAGTGGTAGCGATTGGCCAGGGTAAGTTATTGGATAATGGCCAGCGTGCTGCCATGTCCGTTAAGATTGGGGATGTCGTTTTATTTAAAAAATATTCTCCTGATGAAATCAAAGTTGGCGAACAGGAATTTTTGGTTTTAGCGGAGAGTGATATTTTAGCAATTATTGAATAAATATATGGCCAAACAAATTTTATTTGACGAACAAGCTCGTCAGTCTTTAAAAAAAGGAGTAGATATTTTAGCTAATGCGGTGAAGGTTACCTTAGGTCCTCGCGGTCGCAATGTGGTTTTGGACAAAGGCTATGGTTCTCCCACTATTACTAAAGATGGTGTGACTGTGGCCAAAGAAATTGACTTGCCGGATAAGTTTGAGAACATGGGAGCCGATTTAGTTAAAGAAGTGGCTTCCAAAACCAATGACGTGGCTGGTGATGGGACTACTACCGCCACTTTATTAGCGCAGGCAATTATTAATGAAGGTTTTAAAAATGTCACAGCCGGAGCTAATCCTTTAGCCTTAAAGAAAGGTATAGAAAAAGGCGTGGCCGCAGTGGTTGCCGAATTAAAAGAAAAAATTTCTAAACCAATTAAGGATGACGAAATTGTGGATGTGGCTTCTATTTCGGCCAATGATGGAGAAATTGGTGCGACCATTGCCAAGGCCATGAAAGAAGTGGGCGATAACGGAGTTATCACCGTGGAAGAATCTCAATCTTTTGGCGTAGAAACCGAAGTGGTTAAAGGTATGCGTTTTGATAAAGGTTACGTTTCTCCTTATATGATTACCAACGTAGATGCCATGAAAGCGGAATATAGCGACGCTTTGATTTTGATTACAGATAAAAAAGTTTCTTCGGTGGAAGAGATTTTGCCTTTATTGGAAAAGGTAGCCCAGACTGGTCGTAAAGAATTAGTTATGGTAGCTGAAGAAATTGAAGGACAAGCCTTAGCCACCTTTGTATTGAATAAATTGCGTGGCACTTTTAATGTGCTAGCTGTTAAGGCTCCGGGTTTTGGCGATCGTCGCAAAGAAATGTTGCAGGATATTGCGGTCTTAACTGGCGGTCGAGTGATTACCGAGGATGTTGGTTTAAAATTAGAAAATGTAACTTTAGAAGATTTGGGTAAGGCTGATAAAGTTATTGCGACCAAAGAAAATACCACTATTGTTGGTGGCAAGGGCGAAGAAATGGGTGTTAAAGAACGGGTGGCTCAAATTAAAAAAATGATTGAACAATCTGATAGTGAGTTTGATAAAGAAAAACTTCAGGAACGCTTGGCTAAATTAGCTGGTGGAGTGGGAGTAATTAAAGTTGGCGCTGCGACGGAAACCGAGATGAAAGAAAAGAAACACCGTATTGAAGACGCAGTTGCTGCCACTAAAGCAGCTGTGGAAGAAGGTATTGTGCCAGGGGGTGGCGTCGCTTTGTTGCGCGCTCGCGAAGTTTTGAAAAATTTAATTGTGGAAGGGGATGAAAAAGTTGGGGTGAATATTTTGTTCCGCTCCTTAGAAGAACCGATTAGACAAATTGCTGCCAACGCTGGCAAAGATGGCTCAGTGGTAGCCGAAGAAGTCAAAAAATTATCTGGTTCAATAGGTTATAATGCTGATTTAGATAAATATGAAGATTTAATTAAGGCGGGTATTGTGGATCCTACCAAGGTTACCAGAACCGCCTTGCAAAATGCTTCTTCCATTGCGGCCATGTTTTTAACTACCGAAGCCGTAGTAACTGATTTACCAGAAAAAAAGGATGATCATCAGCACGGCGCCCCTGATATGGGTGGTATGGGCATGGGTTATTAAAATAAAAACTGCTTCGTTTTTTTACGAGGCAGTTTTTATTTTATCTTAAATTGTGTTATTCTAGAGAAAGATAAGTCAATTTTAAATTATTTTAACTATGTCACCAGAAATCAAAAAAGTGCCGGAGCAAAAAGATTTTGAGAGTAATAAAATTGTTTCCGTTATTGGCTATTTAGGTTTGCTGTGTTTAGTCCCGTTACTTGGAAAAAAAGATAGCCCTTATGCTCAATTTCACGGCAAGCAGGGTTTAGTTTTATGTTTATTATGGTTAGTTACTTGGTTGGTCGGTTGGGTGCCTGTGGCGGGTTGGGCCTTGTGGATTGCCGCGATTGTTTTTACCGTAGTCGGTATGCAAAATGCCTATAGTGGCAAGATGGAAGAATTGCCTCTAATTGGTAAATACGCCGATAAGATAAAGTTGTAGTTTTTTTAAAAAAGCCTCGCCAGTTGCGGGGCTTTTAAAATTGTCAGAGTTTTGGTATAAATAAACTATTCTTATGACTCTAAAAGAAATTATTACCGAATTGAAAAATATCCAAACCAAAACTCAAGAAGCTTGGGAGATTTTACATTTAGATCAAAAAAATCAAGAAATAAAAAGATTAGAAGAGGTTATGTCCGCTCCTAATTTTTGGTCTGATACTGTTCAAGCTGGAGAGATAACTCAGAAGTATGATGAATTAAAAAAAGAAAGCGCCCAGTGGCTATCTTTTCGGCAGCAGACGACGGATCTTTTAGAAATGGCTCAATTGGATGAGCAAGACCGAGCGGTTAATTTACGCGAAGAGTTAGAATCTTCCACTTTAAAATTAAAAGATCAATTTGCCGAAGCAGAAATTGGTTTATTATTTTCCGGGCCCCATGATTGCAATAATGCTTTTTTATCCATTCACGCTGGGACGGGTGGTGTTGATGCGATGGATTTTGCCGAGATGCTTTTGCGAATGTATTTACGCTTTGCGGAAAAAAAAGGATTTAAAGTCCAGGTTTTAAATGAAAGCCGCGGGGGAGAAGCAGGAGTTAAAAGTATAACTCTTTTGGTTAAAGGAACGCAGGCGTATGGTTTTTTGAAATCCGAGCATGGTGTTCATCGTTTGGTCAGAATTTCTCCTTTTGATGCGGAAAAAATGCGTCACACTTCTTTTGCCTTGGTTGAAGTTTTACCCGAGATTGACGAACTGGCTACGGCGGGAAAACAGTTGGAAATTAGGCCAGAAGATCTACGCGTGGATACTTTTATGTCTTCGGGTAAGGGCGGGCAATCAGTTAATACTACTTATAGTGCTGTGCGTTTGGTTCATTTGCCTACCGGTCTAACTGTTTCTTGCCAGAATGAAAGAAGTCAACAGCAAAACAAGGAAATGGCTATGAAAATTTTAAAAGCCAAGCTTGTCGCTCGTTTAGAAGAAGAGCAGACGCAGGAGCTGGCTGATTTGCGCGGCGAATATCATGAAGCTGGTTGGAGTAACCAAATTAGAAGTTATGTTTTGCATCCCTATCATTTAGTCAAAGATCACCGGACCGAGTTTGAATCTAAAGATCCGGAAAAAGTTTTAGACGGAGATTTGATTGATTTTATAGAAGCCTATTTAAAATTTCAACGACACTAATTATGCGAGAAGTTTCTTTAACTGAGGCAGTGGAACATTTAAAACAGGGGAGAGTTCTAATTTATCCTACGGAAACCGCTTATGCTTTGGGTTGTGATGCTACGAATCAAGCAGCCGTTGATTTGATTTTTCAAATTAAACAGCGACCTTTAAAATTTACTCTGCCGGTAATTATGGGTAATTTGTTGATGGTTGAACATTGGACCATGCTTAATGAACCAGCTAAAGAATTGGTTAAAAGGTATTGGCCCGGTCCTCTAACTTTGATCTTACCTAGTCGCCAGGGTTTGGCGCAGGGATGCGTGGCCGCTGATCAAACTGTGGCCGTGAGAATTTCCGGTCATCAAATCGCGCGGCAACTTTCTGAAAAATTAGATCGGCCGATTGTTTCTACTTCGGCTAATTTATCAGGCGAGAACGAAATTTACTCTACGGCAGAACTGCAAGAAAAATTTTCCCAGCAGTATTCAGATCTTTGTTTTATTGAAGGAGGGAATCTACCTCCTCGTCGTCCCTCTACAATTATTAAAGTTGAGACAACTGGCAAGATACAAGTTTTGCGCCAAGGAGAAATTACTTTTTAAAATTCAGACATGCAAAAAGATAAAATTAAAAAATTCAAAAAAGATAAATCCTACGGCCAAAATTTTTTGATTGATCAAAATGTTTTACAAAAAATTGTTGCTGCTGGAGAAATTACTTCAACCGATTTTATTTTAGAAATTGGTGCAGGGCAGGGAGTGTTGACTACAGAATTAGCTAAACGAGCAGGGCGGGTTCTGTCTTTAGAAGTAGATTCGCGATTAATTCCGGAGCTGCAAGAAAAATTTGTTCAAGAAAAAAATGTCGAAATTAAAAATACTGATGTTCTTTCTTTTGAGACTAAATCATTAGCTAATCAGTCTTATAAAATTGTTGCCAACATTCCTTATAATCTAACTTCCCTAATTCTTACTAAATTTTTGTCAGGAGAGGTTAAGCCAAACCTGATGGTGCTCCTAGTACAAAAGGAAGTGGCTCAAAGAATTTGTGCGGCACCCGGCGAGAGTTCCTTTTTAACGATTATGGTGCAATATTTTGGCCAGCCGGAAATTTTACAAATTGTTAAACCTAGTTCTTTTAATCCGCCACCGCAAGTGGACAGCGCTATTTTAAAGATAGTCTCTATTCAGCAACGACAAAATTCCGAACAGGAAAAATTTTTCTTTCAACTGGTTAAAATTGGTTTTAGTCAAAAAAGAAAAATGTTGAAAAAAAATCTCAAGGCTTTATTTTCCGAAACAGCAATTAAACAGGCTTTAGAGCAAACCAAATTGTTGGCACAATGTCGCGCCGAAGACTTAAGCTTGGATGATTGGTTAAAATTGGCTGAAAACTTATCTAAAATTAAGTTAAAATAAGTTAGAATTAAAATTTGTGGATTGGGGACTTGTGAGTTTAATTTAAAAAAGTTATAATATATTTAAATGGACGAACCAAAAAATCCACAATTAAATATAGAATCTCCGACAGTAGCCTCGGGGTTCAGCAAAAAAGAAAAACTAGCCTTTTCAGGGTTTGTTCTTTTGGCTATTTTGATTGTCTATTTAGGTTTTAGACAAATGGGAAATAATTTAAAGACCCCTTTTGCTTTGTTTGCTTTAAAATATTCTGGTGGTGAAGAAACGGAGTTAACAGAAAGTGAATTAATGGAACAGGCTAAGATTAAAGATACCGATCAAGATGGTTTATCTGACTATGATGAATTATACATTTATAGTACTAGCCCTTATTTAACAGATAGCGATTCTGATGAAATAAATGATAAACAAGAAGTTGATGCGGGAACCGATCCCAATTGCCCTAAGGGGCAAAATTGTTATTCCAGTGAAATTACTAATCCTGTTTCTGGTCAAATTACCACTAGTACTTTAAAAAATCCAGTTGAAGTAGTGCCTTCGGCCGAGCAGTTAGCGTTACAAGCGATTTTTACGACCAATCCTGACGCGGCAACCATTCGGTCTTTTTTGACTTCTAATGGTGCTGATGCCCAAATTCTAAATCAGGTTAGTGATGAGGAATTAGTTGCCTGGTTTAAAGAATTCATGACTTCTACCACCTCAACTCTTAATGCCGGGTCTTCTGGAAGTTTGGAAGAATTTAATACTTTAGCAAATAATTTAGACACAGCCACTGCCGAGGTTAATACTATTAGCTCTGGACAAGTGGACCTAAAATCTTTAAGAGAAATTTTAAAGACTAATGGGGTGCCGGAAGAAACTTTAAATCAATTAGATGACCAAACTCTACTAGATCTAATTAAAGATCTTTGAGTTTTAAAAGTTTTTATATGAATTTTTTCAAAGAAAATAATAGTCTTGCTAGAAAAATTTTTGTCGGGTTGTTTTTATTTTTCTTTGTTTTTAATTTACTAGCTGCTCAACCAGCTAAAGCACAAGCTGTAACAGTGGTGCAAGATTTAGTAGCACAAGCAGAAGCGATAAAGAAAAAATTCAAAGAAGCTTTTGATACTAGTTTTAAGAAAATGGGTCAAGCTGCTGGTACTGCTTTAATTAAGACCATGAGGACTTTTTTAACCAAGTTTGCTCAAGATTCAGCTAATTGGGTGGCTAGTGGCGATTATACTAAGGGTCCAATGTGGGTCCAAGATCCGGCTGAATATTTTAAAAATGCGGGAGAGTCAGCCGCTGCCGATTTTATTGGCACTTTTGGTGATGAATGGGATGTGACTAAAAAATTTGGGATCAATCTTTGTTCTCCGCAATCACCAGAATTAAATTTAAAATTAAAATTACAGATGGCGGAAATTAATGCCCCACAACCCCGTTGTAATTTTTCTGAAATTAAAGAGGCTTATTCTAGAATGGCTGAACCAGCCTATTGGGATAAAATCGGTTTAGGATTTGAAGCTGGCCAAAATGGTTTGTCTTTGTCCCGTAATTCAATAGAAGTAATTGAAGAATTAGAAAAATTAGCTAAAGAAAAGGCAAAAGAAAAAACAGGAAACAAGGGAGCTGGTGGTCTTCTTCCTCCGACAGCACCTGTAAGTGGCGAAGCTACTGCTCCACCAGAAACAACAGAACAAGCAGTTAGTGCGAGTAATCCTGCTGAAGATGCTAGAGAAACTGCCGAAAGAGCTAAGGCAATAGAAGTAAGTATGAAAGAATGGAATAAATACACCATGCCGAGTATTTTAAAAGAATCGGGCATGCTTTTTTTAGATACTGTAGCCAATAAGATTCAAGAAAAATTATTAAAATTTGGCATGTTATCTGTTGGTAAAATTGGCCAATGGATAAAAGATTCTCTTAAAGATACTGATCCTTTAGCTTATGAAGCTCAGCTGGTGGGGCGTCGGCAGGCTTCAGAAGCTTATTTTGCTGATTTTACTAAACCAACCTTTTCTGAAATTGAAGACTATCGAAGTCAATATATTACCGAAGCTTCTTTAGATTGTTCTTCTAATAATAGTTCCCCGTTTTGTGGTGCCTTAGATGATGATTTTATAAATCTTTTAAGCCGTTCTCAAGCTGGTGAAAATGTAACTGTGAGTGAAGCTCTTAAACAAGGATTATTACATGGGGAGTGGCAACTTCTAGGACCGGGCGTGCCTTGTACTCAAAATGCTTATTGTTATGATAATTTGGTAAAACTACGTGTTTTGCGAATTCTGCCAATTGGTTGGGAAATTGCAGCTAAAAAATCTGGTCAAGGTTCTGTTACTTTACAACAGGTAGTGGCAGGATTTTATAAGGATACTCACTTGTTTTATCATTTAATTGATCCCAATTGGTTAATTGTAGCTCCTAAAGCTAAATGTGGTTCTGAAGCCTTTGGTTCTTTATTTCTAGTTGATCCGTCCAGTGATTCTCCGGGTCAAAGATCTAAATATTGCGCGGATATTCAAAATTGTGTTGGAGAAGATCCTAAAACAGGAATTTGTAATTCTTGGGGTTATTGTTTAAAAGAAAAAAATTATTGGAAAATAAACGGTGACGCTTGTGATGCGCAATTTAATACTTGCACTACTTATACCGGGCCCAATTCTCAAGTTGCCTCTTATTTGT
>DAOMZV010000026.1:0-8842 GCA_035400705.1 Candidatus Magasanikiibacteriota bacterium | reverse complement strand
TTAGTGATGGCTTTTGGCACTATGCTCAAATTAAACGACCAATACAGTTGGAAAAAAATGTTGCCTAGAATAATTGGCACAGCCATTTTAGTTAATTTTAGTAAAACAATTATTGGTTTATTAATTGATTTTGGTCAGGTGGTAATGTTGACTTTTGTTAACGCTTATGCTGCTACCGCTGGTGGTAACTTTGCTCAAATGTTTGGCATTAAACAGATTTTAGAAAAATCAGCTTCAGGTACTCAATCTAATGAACAAATGGCAATGGAAACCGCCTTGGGTTTTGTCTTGGGGGCGATTGTTTTAGCGGTCACCGCAATAGTAACTGGAATTTTTGCCATAATTTTATTAATGCGCATTGTTACTTTGTGGATTTTAATTATTTTATCTCCTTTTGCTTTTTTGCTTGGTACTTTTGAAAAAGGACGACAATATTATAGCCAGTGGTGGAAAGAGCTAATCAACGCTATTATTGTTGGACCAATAGTAGCCTTTTTTCTTTGGTTAGTTTTGGCCACAATGGGACAAGGAGGAATGATTAATGAAATTAATACTAACAACTCCGTGCCAGAAGCTTACAGAAAACAACAGCCAACCAGTAATGGTGGTTATCAGGATATTGCCGGAACAGAAATTTCTCAGTGGGAGAACATGGGCTCTTTATTTGTTGTTTTAGCAATGCTATTTTATGCCTTGCAACAAATTCAATCTTTAAGTTTAATGGGTGGTGATTTGGCTAGAGGAGCTAGTGGTATGATGAAGAAAGCCGCTACTACAGCCGCAAAGAAAGTGGCGGTACCAATGGGTTTCGCCGCAGCCACTGGCGGTGGCATTCCAGCTGCTTTTGCCTTACAACAGTTAACCAAAACCGGAATTGGTGTTGGCAAGCAAATACCGTTAGTCGGTGGGACTTTTAAGGCCGTTGCTAAAAAGGGTGATGAATTTGGTCTGCGTTCAGAAAAAGGTATTGGTGGCTATTTAGGCAGAAAAGGTGGAGGTTTGGTCTCCCAGGGTAAGGAAGCTATTTTAAACAAAGGTGTAGCTAGGGTGCCTTTATTGGGTACTTTTGCCAGAGGCACGGCCGCTGATTTAAAGAGCGAAAGATTAAAAGTGGCTAGAGAAACAGGTAAAAAAGTCTCAGAATATAAAGATGATGATGTTTTAAGAGCTGCTAGTAGAAAAACTACTAATACTTCTGAATCCCAAACAGAAAAATTTGAAGCTATTGGCCGTTTAGTAAATGAACCACAAACAAGGAAACGATTAGGTATAACTGATGAACAGTTGGAAACTATGGCCGGACAATTACCAGAGTTAGGAGATAAATTAGGACAAAGTGAAAGAGCAGCTGGATGGGTTAAAAAATTTGAAGGTGATAATTTAAGAATGATTAAAGATCCGGACAAACAAAAGAAAAGGGTTCAGGGTATTCATCCAAATAAAGTGCAAGATATTTCTGATGACGATATTTCTAGTCCAGAAGTCTCAGCTGCTTTTAGACCAGAACAAGTGGCTAAGATGTCTGAACATCAAAAGGAGTTGCGTCATGAAGCTTTAACTAAAGATAAAACCGCTGATGAAATAATCGGAATGATTAATGCTGGCACTATTGCCCCGTCAGATATTGATCTAACAAAATTAGGTGATAGAGGTGTAGAACTAGTGGGTACTTTAATTGCAAACGGTGATGCAAAAAATATTTCTAGTATAGCGAGAGCGAGCGAAGCCAACGCCAGTATTATGCAAAATCCAATTTCTAGGGCTTTAGCTTCAGAAGCATCTGTTTTGTCAGCTATGGATCAAGCTGATCCAGGAATACAAGTATCTCTTCAAAGAAGAGAAATGGAAAATGAGTTGGCTGAAAAACAAAATATTCGTTCAGGGAAAAATGAACAATTAGCTGCCGGTCAAAAGAGTGGGATGAGCTATGAAAAAAAAGCTGCGCTTGGGCAAGAATTAGTTGATTTAGATAGCGAGATTGCTGATTTGCAAAATATGTTAAGTCGGATGTCACAAGGTAGTGTTATCCCACAGGGTTATAAAGAGCAAGCAGAAAGAGTAGAGAGTTTACGACAAGCGGGGATAGCTTCCTCCACTACAAAAGACGAAGCTTTACAAGCAGCGGCATATTCAAGGCCAAGTTCTCAAGATCCAAATGATCGAGGCGCTTTTTCTCAGAGAGGTGGCGAAGCTTTATCTCAACAAGCTGCTAATTGGGGTGATAACCCACCCGCTTGGTTAAAGGATTTAAAGGTAGAAGAAATTGTTAAAGTAATGCCTAATGGTGACGTTAATGGTGTTACTCAACTTGGACGAGTCTTAACTAATTTAACCAATGTTAATCAACTGTTGCTTTGGGCTACAAAAAATTCAACTACTTCTCAACGTCAGCTCATTGCTTCTTTAATTGCTGCTAAAAAATACTCGGCCAGCCCGGACGCAGCCGCGAAAATAGAAAAAAGGATGGAGACACCGGCTTTTGAGGATTTATCCGAAGAAATACAACGATTGTCCAATATCTTAGCTTCAAAAGGTAGGTTATAATTTATGCTTGATGATAAAAAAAAACTCAGCGAGATAATTGAAGCTCACGTTTTTAATCCAACCCTAGGTGATAAATATGAAAAAATTTATCAATTTTTAGATTTGGAACAAACACAAAAAATAAACAAGATTATTTGGCAAATTTATCGTAAAGAAATAACCTTGACAGATTTTTTTTCTCGAGTTTCATCTTTAAATTTGCCACAATTTGAAGAAAAAATTTTTCCCGAAATTTTAAAAAATGATCTGTTTTTCTTAGCTGACTATTTAGATATTAATATCAATGATTGGTCTAGTTATTTAAACGATGAAGATTTTAAAAATTTAAAATTCGCCAATTTTTTTGACTGGTTAAAAGAAGAACTGGCTGTAGAAGAAGTGGTTTTAACTGATGATGAAATAAAAAAATTAGTTCTGGTTTTAAACTCTTCAATTAAGCAAACTAAGACCAAAGAAGAAATAGTTAATAGCTTAACTAAGTCGGAAAAAATTGGGGGTCTAAATTTAAAATACGAAACAGCCAAAACAGTCGTAGAGGATTTTTATTCTTGGTTTAAAGAAAAAGAAAATAACGGAGAAATTGTTACAACACAACAAATTTTACCCAAAAAAAATATTGCTGCCCCACCAACCACCGTTGCGCCTGTTTTAAAAACTACCCCCGTTATTACCCCTCCAGTAATTAAGACTCAACCTCAACCAGAACTAGTCAAATCTAGTATTAGTAAAAATATTAAAGCAGATGTAGAAGAAATGCAAAAAACCTTGCCCGATGGAACCATTAAATTTGTATCTAACAGTTTTGACTTTCAAGTCGAAGAAATTATTAAATCTTGTGATGTGGCAGTGAGGCCGGAACTAGCACAGCGTTTTAAATCACTTATAATTTCTTATCTGCGAGAAATTCGCAAGAGCAGTGAAATTAGGGAGAGATTATTAGCCCATACTTTAAATGGGGGAATAGGATTGACTCCGGAACAAGCAGATAAGGTAATTAAAACCATCGAAGGTTTTAAAAAGAAAGAAATGGGTTCGGTAGTTAAAGAGATTAAAAAACCAGAAACTGCCATTATTTTGGAGCCGCCGTTGGAAATTGCTAAAACTGAAATTAATTCAGAATCAAATTTAATTCCTCAAGTGAAAACTGAAGCCTCGGCGCCAATAGAAAAAAAACAAGCAATAATTGAACCTAAAACAGAACCAGTTGTGTCGGCATCAAGGAATCCAGTTAAGTTATCTCCTGTACAGCTGCCTTCTTCTTCGGATATTAAAACAGCTGCACCAGTTTTAAAAATAATAGAAGAAAAAAACAAGCCAAAGATTGAAAAAGTTAGTTTTCCTGAAGAACCCCCGAAGCCTCCAAAAACTATGGCTATACCCCAAACCACTGGAGGACGCGCTAAAGTAGAAGATGTCGCTTATAAACCTCGGCTCATTGGACCAATTGAGGAACTTAAGGAAATGAATTTAGTGGAGTTTCGTCGTATTTCTCCCAAGCCTCGAGTAGCGGCTGATAAAATAATTTCTAAGATAGAACTTTTGGCTAAGGAGGGTTATGAGAAAAAAATAAAAGGTATTGAGGCTTGGCGGAAAAGTCAGCTGTGCCAGTTGTATAACTCTTTGTTGAGCGAGAGTTTAAACAAAGCTAAGCCCGTTGCCGAGGTTATTAAAGATAGAGTTACGGCAAAACAAGAAACTTTGTCAGAAGACGAATTTAAAGTTATAATGGACTTGAATAGACAGTTAAAATTTTAAGTTATGATGCAATTTACCGTGCCACAATTTTTAGATGTAGAAGATAAAATTTTAGGTCCCATAACTGTCCGCCAATTTATTATTCTATTAGTTGACGGGATTGTTTTGGCTGTAGTTTGGAAATTGGCTGATCTGGCTTTATTTGCTGTATTTGCTTTGTTTTTAGGCGGAGGCGGTTTGATTTTAGCTTTTGTTAAGATTAACGGTCAACCGTTTCATTATTTTTTATTAAATTTTCTTCAAACTTTAAAAAGACCAACTTTGCGAGTTTGGCAAAAAAAATTTTCTGATAAAGAATTAATGGCTTTATCCAGTGTGGAAAAACTTCCACCGCCGCCACCCAAACCGTTTAAAGAGGCGATTAGTGTTTCGCGTTTAAGCGAAATGAGCTTGGTAGTTGATACAGGCGGTCGTTATTCACCAGAAGAATAAAAATATGCAATCTGCAAAATTAGCCGGTAGCAAACCCAGTGTTTCCACTCAACAATATTTAGATATTGCTTCTATTCGTGATGACGTCGTCATAATGAAAGACGGAACCTTAAGAGCAGTGCTTTTGGCTTCCAGTATTAATTTTGCTCTTAAATCCGAAGAAGAACAGAACGCCTTGATCAGCGCCTATGCTTCTTTTCTTAATACTTTAGAATATCCCTTACAGATTGTGATTCAGTCAAGAAAATTGAATATGGATGGTTATTTGGAAAAACTTAGGCAATCAGAAAAAAATCAAACTAATGAATTGTTAAAAATGCAAATTTCGGAATACCGCAGTTTTATTGGCGAGCTGGTAGAGATGGGGCAAATTATGAGTAAGAAATTTTTTATCGTTGTTCAGTATAATCCGTTATCTAATAAAAGAAAAAATTTTTTTACTAGATTTAAGGAAACTTTTATGCCGGCTTTTTCTGTTTCCATTAAAAGAGAATATTTTTTGAACAAAAGAAAAGATTTAATGAGCCGTTTATCGGCCATTCAAGGGCATTTACAGAGTTTTGGTATAAATAGTGTGGTGTTGGATACAGAAGGTTTGGTTGAACTTTACTACAGCAGTTATAATCCTCAATTAGCCGATATCCAAAAAATGGCAGAAACAGATAAATTGCAAATTGAATAATATGGCATTTAACCCATCTACAATTGAAGATAAAAAACCCCTTAGAAAAAGCCCAACCGAAGCCGAGCGGTTGTCTTCAATTAAAAAACAAACCGAAGAAGAAAGAGTGGTTTTAGAAGAAGAAAGAGTTTATCGCAAAGGAGTGGTATCTATCCAAGATATTATTTCTCCGGCAGCGTTTAAAATCGATCCTAGTTTTATCCAATTAGGAGACACTTTTGCTAGAACAATTTTTGTGGTAACTTATCCTCGTTATATTACGGTTGGGTGGTCTTCGCCAATTATTAATTTGAATACCGCTTTAGACATCGGCATGTTTTTTTATCCGGTGCGATCTGATATTATTCTAAAACAACTGAGAAAGAAAGTTGGTACTTTAGAGGCGCAAATTATGGCTGACAGTGAAAAAGGTGCGCCTCGTGATCCTATCAGAGAAACCGCCTTAAGGGATATTGAACAATTGCGCGATGATTTAACTCAGGGTGTGGAACATTTTTTCCAATATGCTTTTTATGTTACAGTTTACGCCGATACCAAGGAAAAATTAAATAAAATGACTGAAGAAGTGGAGGCAATTTTTGGTTCTAAATTAATTTATACTAAAAGAGTCTTTTTTCAGTCCGAACAAGGTTTTAATTCCACTTTGCCCCTAGGTAATGATGAATTGATGATTTATTTTAACATGAATACCTCGCCGATCGCTTCATCTTTTCCCTTTATTTCTTCAGATTTAACTTCCGATAACGGAATTTTATACGGCATTAATCGACATAACAATAGCTTAATTCTGTTTGATAGATTTTCTCTACAAAACGCTAATATGGTAGTTTTTGCTACTTCTGGCGCGGGAAAAAGTTATACTATCAAATTAGAAGTTTTGCGTTCTTTAATGTTGGGGACCGATGTTATTATTATTGATCCAGAAATGGAATACAAACATTTATCAGAAGCGGTTGGCGGCACCTACATTAATATTTCTTTGGCTTCGGATTCCAAAATTAATCCTTTTGATTTGCCTCGTCCCGTGGGGGAAGAGGTGAGCGTGGAAGATATTATTAGAAGCGCGGTTATTACGGTTAAAGGTTTAGTGAGAATTATGCTTGGCCAAGTGACTACTCAAGAAGATTCTATTATTGATCGGGCTTTATTGGAAACTTATGCCAAAAAAGATATTGTGCCGGGCGTAGATTTGGCTACAGTTGAACCGCCGATTATGCAGGATTTTATTGATATTTTGGAAGGTATGGAAGGTACAACTGATTTGGTAATTAAATTAAAAAAATATACTGAAGGTACTTTTGCCGGTCTGTTTAATTCACCAACCACTGTTCAGATGAACAATAATTTGGTGATATTTAGCGTGCGTGATTTAGAAGATGAATTAAGGCCTTTAGCTATTTACACTATTGTTAATTATATTTGGAACGTGGTGCGTAGTGAAAGAAAAAAGAGAATTTTGACTATTGATGAAGCCTGGTGGTTAATGCAAAACGAAGATTCCGCTAAGTTCATTTTTGCCTTGGTTAAACGTTGCCGTAAATATTATTTAGGTGTAACTACTATTACCCAAGATGTGAATGATTTTTTGCGCTCACCTTATGGTCAAGCCATTGTTAACAATAGCTCTTTGCAAATTTTGTTAAAACAAAGTCCAGCGGCTATTGACCAGATTGCCAAAACTTTTATGTTGACCGAAGGTGAAAAATATCTTTTGCTGGAATCAGGTGTTGGTGAAGGAATTTTCTTTGCTGGGTCCAAACACGCGGCTATAAAAGTGGTTGCTTCTTACACCGAAGACCAGTTGGTAACTACCGATCCTAAACAATTATTGGAAATTGAACAATCTAAGAAGGAATTTTTAGAACAACAATCTAACCCCCAAAAGTAATTTAAATTTTTGAATTATGACAACAAGAGTAAAAATATTTTTTTTCGGCGGAATAATTTTGTTATTTGCCATCGGATTAATTTTGACTTTGGTGAATCGAAATCGAAGTGTTCCAACTAATACTCTAACTAACGAGGCTGTTAATGTTCCAGTTAATAGTGGTTTACCTTCTGGACAGGTTATCATTAACGCTACACCAGAGAAGAAAATTACAACCGAAGATATCAAAGTAGCTACTGGAGAAACTGCGGTTAAAAATTTGACTAAAAATTTTGTGGAAAGATTTGGTTCTTATAGTTTAGAATCTAATTTTAGCAATTTTGATGAAATTAAAAATCTAGTAACTCCTACTGTAGCTAGTTGGCTTAAAACTTATCCCCAAGATTTGCGCAAAAAATTACCTGAAGGTTTTATTGGTGTAACAACTCTAGCCTTGAGTCAAAAAATTGAATCTTTAACTGAGACAGAGGCCTCTTTATTAGTTTCAACCCAAAGAGAAGAAACAGTTAATGGTGCCAGCCGGGTTTATTATCAAGACATGAAAGTTAGTCTAAAATTTAGCAACGGTCAGTGGTTGGTGGATGGAGCCTATTGGCAGTAAAAATGTGTTAAGGGGGATTGGTTTAAATTTGGTTAAAAAAATCAGGGATTTAATTTTCCCTGTTTTTTGTCTTTCTTGTAAAAAAGAGGGGGAGGTTGTTTGCAGTGCTTGTTTAAAAAAAGTTAAATCCGAACCGCAGTTTTTTTGCCCTAGTTGCTATCAAAATAATTTGAAGGGAGAAACTTGTTTGAATTGTCTGGTCGATTCCTTTTTAGATGGAGCTTTTTCTTTGGGAGTTTATAAAAACAAAGTATTACAAGCAGCTCTTGTTGATTATAAATATAATTTTAATCAAGACGCCCAAGTTATTTTTAAGCAGTTAATTGCTGACTGGGTGCAGAAAAACCCAAAAGTGGTTCAGGATTTTTTTGAACAAAAAATGTTGCTTATACCAGTACCGCTTCATTCCAGTAGATTATGGGAAAGAGGGTTTAATCAAGCGGAACAATTGGCTAAAATTTTAGCTGAAGAAACTAATTATTCTTATCAAAATGATTGGCTAGTCAGGTTTAAGAAAACTAGTCGACAAGTTGGGCTGGGGAGAGGGGAAAGGCAGCAGAATTTAAGTGGAGCTTTTAAAGTGAAAAAAAATTTGGCTGGTGAAACTATCATTTTAATTGATGATGTTTTTACTACTGGCTCTACTTTGCAAGAATGTGCTAAAGTTTTAAAACAAGCTGGAGCTAAAAAAGTTTTGGCTTTAGCTTTATTAAGAGAAAATTAAGGGCTTGCCAGATGAAAAAAAATTTGATAGTATAACAAGCGTATAAATGACATTTTTTGCTCGAGACAAAGTCGAATTAATGGAGAGTTGGCCGAGTGGCTTAAGGCAGCAGTTTGCTAAACTGCGCTCCCGTAAGGGGGCTCACAGGTTCGAATCCTGTACTCTCCGCCAAGTTTTACATTCAGCGAAATTGAAAGATGTTGCCTCGGCGCAAAG
>DAOMZV010000025.1:0-8917 GCA_035400705.1 Candidatus Magasanikiibacteriota bacterium | reverse complement strand
TGATCATACTGCCACAGGTTGGAATATCACTAAATTTAATCCCGAGACCAACTACACTGCAGTTTTACAGAAAGAAACTCGAACCATTCAAAGCTTGGCTGTTTATGGTAATTATTTAGTTTATGCGGCTAATGGTGATGTTTGGGTTTTTGATGGTCGTTTGTTTGACGGACACACTTCTTTAACTAATATCACTAACGACGAGCCGTCTCAAAAGAATCCAGTTATTTATGGTAAGATTATTGCTTGGACTGAGCCAGTTGTCTGCGCTGCTGAAGCCACTGATTGCGATTCAGCTGCTAGTAAAGTGGTTATGTATGATTTGGATTCCAAAATTAAAACCGTTGTGGCTTCTAATATTAAGGATGTTAGCTCGGTGCAAATTAATCACTGGGCCCTTTCTTGGTCTGGAACTCAAAATGGCAACTCTTTAGTCAAGGTTTATAATTATTACACTCAAAAAGAAATCAATGACTTTGTCCCAGTTAAAACTTATAATCCGGTGATGCAAGGTGATTGTTTAGTTTATTTTATTGAGCGTTTTTCTGGCGAAGAATTAGAATTATTAAATATTTCTTCTGGCAAACGTACTACTTTAGGCTGGGCTAAAACTGATAAAAAAGAAGTGGTTTTAGGTCCTTCCAGCCGTTTTGTGGCTTGGATTGATAATCGTTTAGGTGGTTTTGATTTATATTATTTTGATGCTCAAGCTGAGAAAACTGTTTCTTTAAAAGACACGGCGACCGACCCATCTAAAAATGTTAGCGCGGTCAAAGAACCTGTCTTAGATCAAGATGAAGATGGTTTGAGAGATGCTCAAGAAAATGAACAGGGCACTAATAATTTTGCTGCTGATACGGATAATGACGGATTAACTGATTACGAAGAAGTTACACGTTATCATACCTATCCTACTCAGTATGATTCCGATGGTGATGGTCTTAAAGATGGCGAAGAGGTAAAAAATTGGTTGAGCGATCCTTTGAAATTTGATTCTAATAATGATGGTATTGATGATAAAACCAGTGTTTCTGAGGGTTATAATCCTATGGCCAATCGTTCCGAATTAACTATCTATCGTACTATTAAATTAGAGCCGGCTCAGGAAACTCAAGAAGCAATTTATTTGCGTCGCGCCTTGAACAACTATCTTGGTTATGGTCGTTGGTCAGTAAAAAATCAAGCTGAATGGAAAAAAATTACTAACGCCTATTCTTATGGTGGTTATAACATAAAAGAAATCGCCGCTTATGTTCGCGGCAATAAAAAAGCGATTAATTTTTACACCTTAGCCACGGTTTGGAGAGAGCAGCAAGAAATCGCCGCCTTAGCTCAATAAGCAGTTTAATTTAAAAACACCTTCCTTAAACGGGGGTGTTTTTGTTTTTTAAAGCTAGTCCAATCTTGACTAAAAGTGATTTTTTTGCCAGGATGAAAGTAGGTTCTTACAAAGGGAAAAAACATGGGCGAAGACAAAACGCATTTGCCGGCAGTAGTTAATCCTCAACGTTTGGGAAGTATTCTGATTCGGCAGAAAATTATTACGCCGGAGATTTTGGCTCAGGCAGCCATGGCTTGTGAAGAAGGCGAAAGTCTGACTCATTGCCTGATTCGTTTGAATTATGTTGATGAAAAAGATTTGGCTACAGCCAGTGCTGCGGAATATGGTTTCTCGCTGATTAATCTGGCGGAAACGGAAATTCCTCCAGAAATCATTTCATTGATTCCGGAAAATTTGGCTCGTCAGCATGGTTTTCTGCCGCTTTCCTTGGAGGGTCATCGGTTGCATATCGCCGTCTTTGATCCTTTGAAGGTTTGCGAAATTGAAGATCTGTTGCGTTTTAGCAGCGACGGCCAATTTGAAGAATTTGATGTTAGCGTGGTAGAACATACCGCGTTGTATGAGGCGATTGATCTTTATTTCCATCAAGAAGGCAAGGGTGACGGGAGTGGCTCTGGAAAGATGACTGACCTGCTTAAAGAGGTAAGACAAGAAGCAGCTACGGCGCAGGCAAAAGCAGATCAAGCGGCGGCTGAAAAAGAGTCTGAAGCTGATTTGCACTCCTTGTCTAACGAAGCCGAAGAATCTTCTTTGGTTAGGTTGGTTAATGAAATGTTGAGTCAGGCGGTTAAAGCCAAAGCTTCGGATATTCATTTTGAACCGTATGAAAAAGAAATTTTAGTGCGGTTTAGGATAGACGGTGTTTTGCAGGAAGTTTTTTCTTTGCCACTATCAGTTAGAAACAGTTTTGTCAGCCGTTTGAAAATTATGGCTAATCTGGATATTGCCGAACGTCGCATTCCGCAAGACGGGCGCATTCGGTTTAATGTTCAGGGCAAGCCGGTGGATTTCCGACTTTCCATTCTGCCTATCTTGGATGGAGAAAAAGCGGTTCTGCGTATTTTGGATAGTTCGGCTTTGAGTCTGGATTTGTCCAAAATTGGTTTTAATGAAGAACAGCTGGAAGTTTTTCGTGAAGCAGTTCACTCGCCGTGGGGAATGGTGTTGGTAACTGGGCCGACTGGTTCTGGTAAATCCACCACCCTGTATTCGGCTCTACAAGAAGTGAGTACACGCGCGGAAAATATTTCCACAGTAGAAGACCCCGTGGAAATGAAAATACCCGGTATCAATCAGGTGGCGGTTAATGAAGCAGCTGGGCTGACTTTTGCTAACGCCCTGCGTTCGTTCCTACGTCAAGACCCCGATGTTATTATGGTGGGGGAAATTCGCGATTTTGAAACTGCTGAAACTGCTGTTAAAGCAGCTTTGACAGGACACTTGGTTTTTTCTACCCTTCACACCAACGACGCTCCGTCCACGATCAATCGACTGCTCAACATGGGCATCGAACCATTCTTGGTGTCTTCGTCGGTGGTGCTGATTTGCGCCCAGCGTCTGGTCCGGCGGGTTTGTCCTCATTGTGTTGTCGAACCAGTTAGCCCGAAGATTGAAACATTGCGGGCCAGTGGCCTTACCGACGAAATGTTAGTTGGCGCAACTTTCCGACAAGGTCGGGGTTGTGGTAAATGTAACAATACCGGTTACAAAGGCCGGTTGGGTTTGTTTGAACTTTTACCCGTTAGCGAAAAAATCCAGGAGGGGATCATGCAAGGATTTTCCTCTTTGGAATTGAGGCAAATTGCAAAAAGCGAAGGGATGATTACCCTGCGTCAGGCCGGTCTGCTAAAGGCCCGTGAGGGTCAAACTACAATTGAAGAAGTGCTGCGCGTAACTCGCGCCGACTAAACAAAAAAATAACGCCTTGGCTAACACCAAGGCGTTTTTATTTTTTATTGTTGATATTTAAAAATGTAAACCTTATCGTCAATACTCCACCAGTGTTCGGCCGAAGCTTGTGCCAAAGGCAAGACTTTTTTAAACGAATCCCAATAATCGTTGATGATTAAATAACCTTGTTTTACTCCAGCCAAATTCATCGCTTTCGTCATTGTTTCCGCACTTGGCTCTTTATAAACCATATCTTCAAAATAGTGATAGAGAGCGCTACCTGTAGGCAGAGCATAATAGAAGATTTGTTCGCCACTCGGGGTAGTAAAATATTTTTTAAAACCAAATTCTTTAATGCTGGCCGCGCTAACGCTGATGTTGGCTAAAACAATGTAAGGTTGTCCACCGCTGGTTTCTTCTACTTTTTTAACTGCGGCAAAATCGTTAGTGGAGGTATTGATATAATGACTCAATTCGTAAGCGTCAACTCGCGGATAACTTAAATAAAAAGAGGCTGTTAATCCAAAAGATAGCAAAATAACCAAACCGCCGGAAATTAAAAAAGATAATTCTGCACTTTTATTTTGCAGTTTGATTTTAATTTTTTCCACTATCACAAACAAACCATAAATCGCCAAAGGTAACAAAAGATAAAAAGAAAACTGCCCCAATCTTTGGCTATATTGTCCTTGTTCGGCCAAGCCAATATCTTTAAAATAAACAGATAGTCTTAAAAATAAAGAATTGGTGACAAAAATCGCATAAGTAAAAAATAAAAATATAATTGTTGGGCCTTCTTTTTTATTTTTTAAATAAAAATGACTACTGCTCCAAAAAGCCAAAATAATCAAGCCGTAAGGAAGAAGAGCTTGATAAAGGTAGGCTGGCAAAACTTTCCAATTGTGATTCTTTATAGCCTGAGGCCAAAAAGGTTGCAGTGCTTGCCAGAGATCGGCCACTTGCGGTTGATTAAAACTGGCGCCTTGGAAAAAAATAAAAATGGCCGGCAAGATGGCTAGAGAACTGACAAAAATAATAAATAATAAACATTCAACTAAAAATTGTCGACCGGGTTTTTCCTTTAGTTTTTGACGCAATTTTAATAGTAATAAAATCAGAAAAGACAAAACCAAAGGAATGCCGGTTAAAGGATGGGTGCTTAAAGCGGCTAAAACAAAAATCAGCGGCACAAAAAAATGTAAAGTTTTATCTGATAAATAAATCAAGGAAAAACAAATGGCTGCCAAAGTATAAAAGTTGGCCAGATCTTGCGGTGTAGTGGAAATAAAATGACTAAAGGGTAAAAGGAAAATTAACAGGGAAGCAATTTTGGCTTTTTTTCTTTCTAAATTAAAAACGCGTCGGAAGACCAAAAAGAATAACGGCGCCAAATAAACAGCTTCTAAAATTACCAATAAACTGCGATCAATAAGATCTAGAGGTAGAAAAGTTAACTTGGAAATCAAAACCACTAAAACGTATTGCCCAATATAGTAAGGAGTTTTTGGTTCGATAAAACCGGCCTCAACAATATGTTGTTCGGAAGCTTGATGCAAGTATGGGTCAAAACCAAATCCGTTGTGGTAAAGCAATAAGGCGGCCGATAATAAAACTAAAGAATGAAGAAAAATTAAACCTAAAGATTTAACACTGCCGGAGATTTTTTTTAAATAGATAATTAGTACCAGCGATAAAATAAAAAAGGCCAGAAAGAATTTGGGAGAAATTAGCACCCAAGGAGAACGAATCGCCACACCAGAGCCGTGGTTGAATAAATACCATAAGAGATAGGAATCGCCAATTAAAACCATCCACCAACCTAAGTTGTATTTACCAGTGCCTGGTTCTACCATGGGTACTGGTTCGGTTATGCCAGCTGACCAATCATCAATATCTTTTTTAAGATAATAACCAAAGGGAATAATTAAAATCGGTAAGATGGCTAGCAAAAAAGAAATTCCAATGTTATCAAATTGGTACAGATAATAAATACCAGCGCCAAGTACGGAAAATGTCGCCAATAAAATTAAAGGTCCAAATAATCTTTGCCAGAAACCGCTTAAATTGGGTAGGACTAAAATTCCCAACCGACGTCCAAAATAAATCAGATAAATAATCAACAGCAAACAACCCAAAACAGAGTTATGCCAATGGGTTAGGTTATAAATCAACAGTCCTGTAATAAAAATGGAAAAAATGATATACTTTTTCATAGAATCTCCTTTAAGATTATCATTTTTGGCTTAAAAGAGCAATTATGTGGCAATATTTGTGGATTATTTCTAAAAAATATTACGATTATTTTATTTTAACCATCTTGGCCGTGGTTTTTTTTATTGCGTCTTTGTTTTTATACACTCGGCCGTCAGTATTGGAATTGTCGCCTTTGAATGTTTTGTCTTGTGGAAATAGTCGTCTGTTTGGATCGGTGGTGGAGAGGGGAACTGTTTCTACTATCGCCGATGTGGAAATTAAATGCGGTGGCGGTGATCCGGTGGAACTTAAAGAACAAACTGTGCCGGCTTATTTAATTCTTAATCAACCGGACGAATCAATCAACTATTTTTTTATTCGCCAGTTGGTTTTTTATAATCAATTTTCCGCCGTTGAAAATTTAAGCAGTCTAGCTCTAAACCAGGTTCATCCTCGCAGCATTACGGTAGTTAATCAGAATATTGTGCCGATCGGTTTTCCGGGGTTTATCGTTTTAGTTTCTTTGGTAGTGAAACTCTTAACTATTATTTTTAGTCAGAATTTATTTAATGTTTTAGTGGTGTTGATAACGCCTCTAATTGGTACTGTTACTCCATTTTTTGCTTATTATCTCTGGCGGCGGTTTTGGGATAAAAATACAGCTTTGGTGGCAGCTTCTTTGTTATTTATTTTGCCACCTTGGTGGTACAATTCCAGCCGTCCTTTTCAGCATAATTTATTGTTTTTATTTTTGGTGATCGTGGCCATTTGTTTTTATTTGGCCGCTGCCAAGAAAGCTAAACAGCGTTGGTTGAAAGTTTTTTTCAGTAGTTTATTTTGGGGCCTGTCTTTATATGTCCGTCCCTCCGAAGTTATTTGGTTGTCGGCCTTAGCCGCGGTTGGTTTGTTTCAAGCCAGAAAAATTTGGCCTAAAAAATATTATGCTTTATTGGGGAGTAGCTTGTTGTTGGTAGCCATTTTGTTTTTTGCCACTCAACAGGCTTTTTATGGCAATATTTTTGGCAGTGGTTATGTACGGCCTCAAGAGAGCGGCGCGGCCGGGACGGTTTTTTCTGGACCCCAGGGGATTAATTTCTGGCAAGCTTTAATTTTGCCATTTGGTTTTCATCCTTTAAATATTTTGAAAATTTTTACTCAATATTTTTTCGTTTTGTTTAGGATCTGGTTTTTGCTGGCTGTGGGCGGTGGTTATTTTTTACTGCTTGATTACTGGCAAGCCCGACGGCAGCAGATTTTGGATAAAAAATATTTTTTAAATTTTAAATATTTGGCAGTTTGGTCGGGATTGAGTTTATTTTTGTTGGTTTACTATGGTTCTTGGGAGTTTTTTGATAATCTCATCAAAATTCCTTCCATTGGCACTTCTTACGTGCGGTATTTTTTGCCGGTTTACGTTTTTAGTCTGCCACTCGCCGCGTTTTTTTTGGTTAAATTTTGGCGCTTGCCACAAAAAGTTGGTAAATTTTTTGCCGTTATTTTATGTTTATTGGTAATCGCTTCCAGCGTGGTGGCGGTTTATTTTCAATTAGATGGCTTGCTTCAAGTAAAACAGAATGTAAAACAATATCAGGACTGGCAAAAACAGGTTTATCAATTAACGGAACCAGAAGCTGTGATTGTGACACGCTATGCCGATAAATATCTTTTCCCCGGTCGCAAGGTTATTGCAGGCTGGTCCGAAGAAAGTCAGATTCAAGCCATTATAAATTTAGTTAAGTCTGGCTATCCGGTTTATTTATACGATTTGAAATTAGATCAACAGGTAGAATCGGATTTACAGCAAAAATTATCTGTCGGAGGGTTGAAAGTTAAACCAGCAGTTGGTTCTTGGGAGGACTTAGAACTTCGACCGATTGGACAACCTTAGCTTGATTTTTTTCAAGAGAGTTTATAAGATGATTAAAATTTAATTTTTATTTTTATGATGTCAGATTGTATTTTTTGTAAAATAGTTAAAGGAGAGCTGCCTTGTGTTAAGGTTTACGAGACTGAAAAAGTTTTGGCGTTTTTAGATCTTAATCCAGTTAATCAAGGGCATGCTTTGGTTATTCCCAAAGAGCATTTTGAAAATTTATCATCTACAACTGATGAATTTTTAAGTGAGCTGATCGTTGTTTCAAAAAAAATCGGGGCAGCAGTTTTGGCAGCTACTGGTAGCGTGGCTTTTAATTTAACTGTTAATAATGGTAAAGAAGCTGGCCAGGTGGTGGCGCATACTCATTTCCACATCATTCCCAGATTTAATGGCGACGGTTTAAGATTGTGGTCGGGCAAGGCTTACGCGGCCGGGGAAATGGAAGCTATGGGGGAGAAAATAAAACAATATGTGGAAAAAAATTAAAACGGAAATTGTCCATCAAAATCCTTGGTGGGTTTATCATCATGATAGTTTTGAAATAGCCGGCAAGACCGAACCGGGGGAATATTATTATGTGGAAACTCCCGGCAGTGTTTTAGTTATTCCCATTTTTAATGATGGACGAATTGGTTTAATTAAGACTTTCCGTTGTTTATTTAATAAATGGAGCGTGGAATTTCCTGGTGGCGCAACTAAAACAGATAAAAGTTTTGAACAATCAGCCAGAGAAGAATTGCAAGAAGAAGTGGGTTTAGGTGCCGAAGAGTTAATTAACGTGGGTGAATTTGCCCCTTGCAATGGAATTATCACAGAGGTTTGTCGTGTTTATCTAGCTAAGGGTTTATTTAAATTAGAGGCGGCTAATGATCCCCAAGAAGTGATAGAATTAATGCTTCGCCGGGTTGATGAAATAGATGAGTTAGTAAAACACGGGCAAATTTGGGATGGGATGACTTTGGCTGTTTGGGCTTTAATCAAACCGTTTTTGGTAAAATAAAAAATCTAAAAATAATCTTTGTCAAATATGCGTTTATTGGTTTGCGGCGGAGCCGGCTTTATTGGTTCCAATTTTATTCATCACATGCTGGAAAAACATCCGGATTATTTTATCGTCAATTATGATAAATTAACTTACGCCGGCAATTTAGATAATCTTAAAGACATAGCCCAAAATCCTAACTATAAATTTGTTCAAGGGGATATTACCGATTTGGAGGCTTTAAACAAGGCAATTCAAGAAAATCAAATTACTCACGTTATTAATTTTGCTGCCGAAACTCACGTGGATCGTTCTATTCACGGCGGTTGTAAAGACTTTGTCTTAACGAACACTTTAGGTGTTCAGATGATTTTGGACGCGGTACATCAAAACAAAATAGAAAAATTTGTTCAAGTGTCCACTGATGAAGTGTATGGTTCCTTAGCGTTGGATGAAGATAACCGATTTACCGAAAGCACGCCAATTTGGCCCAATATGCCTTATGCGGCGGCTAAGGCTGGTGGCGATTTAATGTGTAATGCTTATTTTGTAACTCACAAAGTCCCGGTGGTCGTAACCCATTGTTCTAATAATTACGGACCTTACCAATTTCCGGAAAAAGTGATTCCTTTTT
>DAOMZV010000024.1:0-10223 GCA_035400705.1 Candidatus Magasanikiibacteriota bacterium | reverse complement strand
GGCCCAACATAGTTTCCCCTCTTTGGCCCAAACGATTAACATCAAGAATGGCAATTAAATTATTTAGTTTGTAATAAGCCGCTATCTCTACTGCTTCCCAGACCGAACCTTCGGCCATTTCGCTATCACCTAATAAAACAAAAGTCTTAAAAGATAACTTATCCACATATTTAGCGCTGAGAGCCAATCCCACACCCACTGACAAGCCTTGTCCCAAAGAACCGGTAGCCGCCTCGGTATAAGGAAATTCCATAGTCGGATGACCTTCTAAGCGAGAAGTAAAACGACGTAAGGTTAAAAGTTCTTGCTCGGTAATCACTCCGGCCGCTGTCCATGAAGAATAAAATAACGGTGCCGCATGTCCCTTAGAAAAGATTATTCTATCATTATTAAAATTTTGAGGATTAGAATAATCGTAATGGAGGATTCCCCCAAAAAATAAACCAGCCATCAATTCTACCGCTGACAAAGAAGAAGTAAGATGCCCCGAACCAGCAGCAGTAGTGGATTTAATAATATAATAACGAAGCAGTTTGGAAAGATTTTCCAAGTTTTTAATTTCAGACATATAATCTATTTTTTCATCATTGATTCTTTTTGTTCTTGTTTTAAGATGGATAAATTTTCTTTACTCCACTTTTGTTTTTTTAATATTTCCGCAATCCAATTTCCTCCCAAAACATGCGGCATCATTACATAATCAGCCCCCGCAGTATATAACGCATTGGAATCATAAGTATGATAAGCATTGGCAATAATCAAAATGTTTTTATTATACTTATGAACGTGTTTAATTAAATTTATTTGATCATCCACCGCTGGAATGGTCATAATAATCATTTTAGCGCTGGGCAAAGTTAAATCATCTAAAAATTCAATATCGGCTACATCGCCAAAAAATGATGGTGTTTTAGTTTTACGCATTTCTCTGATTACTCGCGGATCAAAATCAATTACAGCAAACTTAACTTTTAATTCTTTCATTACTTCGCCCACTTTTTTGCCAATGCGATGATATCCCACCAACCACACATCGTATAAAGCTGGGGTCTTGCCAGTTTGACGATGTTTATCTTTACCAAAAATTCTAAAAAAAGGCATGAAAAAACGATAAATCTGTTCATTAAACAAAATTAGATAAGAGGAAATGGTAATAGTAACAAGCGCAATTAGAGTAAAGGTACAAACCACTTCATTATGAACATAACCCAATTGTTCAGCCGAATATAACATTACAAAACCAAATTCGCTAACTTGAGCAGCGGTCAAACCAATTAAAAAACTATTGCGTCTGGTAAATTTTAAACCGCGATAAATCAAATATAAAATTAAAGGGTTACCGATCAAAACAAACAAAGAAAAAATTAAACCGGGCACCCAAACAGAACGCAAAGAACTTAAATTGATTCCGCTGCCTAAAACAATAAAAAACAACACTAAAAAGAAGTCACGTAGAGGTTTGATTCGACTAGAAATTTCTGGTTGGTAGGGTGAGGAACTTAAAGAAATACCAGCGGCAATAGCTCCAATTTCCACTGAAAAACCCAACCAATACAAAATACTAGCTAAACCAAAACACCAAGTAATTGTAAAAATAAATAGTAATTCACTAGAGTGAGAAATGCGATCTAAAAAACGAGGCAAAAAATATTTAGACAGTAAATAAATAAAAAAAGCTGCCCACACACCTTTAGCTAATAAAAAAACCAAGGTCTGAGAGACGTTTCCACCTACCTTTAAAAATCCTAAGGCGATCATGATAAATAAAGCAATTAAATCTTGTATCAACAAAAGACCAATCGTATATTTACCATAAATAGTTTCCGTATCCTTTTTATCAGACAATAATTTGGTTATAACAATAGTACTGGAAAAAGTTGTGGCCAAGGCTAGAATAAAAGCCGACAAGAAAGAAAATTTAAAAACTAAAAGCAAAACTGTACCTAAAGCGGCTGTAAAGACAATTTGCCCCACAGCTCCTAAAATAGAACTGGTCCCGATAGACTTGAGACGTTTTAAATTAAGGTTTAGACCAATGGCAAACAATAATAAAACCACTCCGAATTGCGAAAACATATCATAAGTAGTTTTATCACCCTGAAATAAATTCAAAAACATCGGTCCGCAAAGAATACCAGCAATAATATAAGCCACGATCAAAGGTTGCCGCAAATAACGAATAACAAAAGCCACCGAAACAGTGATAGCTAAGATAGAACTAACCTGCAAGAAAATATTGTCCATAAACAAAGAACTAATTGCTTAATAAATTATTCTGTAGTTACGCCATCAAATTCTTCATCATCAGCTAAAGCCATTTCTTTAGTAGCATGGACAACTCCATCTTGATGATGGGCCGGGGAATAAATAGTATAAAGTTTTAAAGTTTCAGAAGAAGAAGTATTAATAACATTGTGTTCGGAACCAGCCGGTACAACCACAGCATCGCCATCTTGTACTTGGTACTCATTGCCATCAATCAAAACCAAACCAATCCCCTTTTCAAAACGAAAAAATTGATCATTTTCGGAGTGAACTTCCATTCCGATTTCTTCATTAGGCTGTAAGGTCATTAAAACTAACTGAGAATGCTTGCCAGTATATAAAACTCGGCGAAAATTTTCATTTTCTAAAGTTAATTTTTCAATATTATCTTTGTAGCCGCGCATAAAATTAAAATTAAATAAATTAATCTAAGCTGCTCTTATTTTATCACATTTTTAAACAAATGACTAAATTTTTCGACTATCATAGGCCCAATGTAACAAAGCCTGACGTTGAACCGGTCGACAAGTTAAATTTTTGGGGCGACAATTTTTTTTAACTTGAGATAAGTGTCTAATAATAGCCTGCCAACGTTTAATTTGTCGTCTATCTTCTTCTCCCAAACGGCGCCCCATATAATACGACAATACCACTGAAACCAGCCTCGCGGGTCGTGTTTTTCATTTATCCAACCTTTCTTACGCCAAACACTTAAAGGCTGACTGGCTCGCTTTTTAAAGTAATTTAAAGAGTCATTTCTTCCTTCCGGAGACAACTTTGCTCTTTTGAACCAAGAAGCGGGAAATTCGTTTTGACAATCAGTCATATATTTTCCCCCAAAAACACCTAGTTCCAACATTTGTTTCGGAGTTAACTCTGGTTTAAAATCTAAAGCAAAGTTTCTTCCGACTGGTTCGGTTAAAACGTAACAATAGTTTTTTTGCATTTTATCATTAACAGCAACATTTTTTTTAATAAACATAGTTTATAAACCTATTTTTATTTAAAAAAAATCGGGACTTCCAATGCATCGTCGTTTTGAGGTAAACCAGAAGGATTATCTTTACGCAAAATCAAAGCTCCTCGGTTGCTGACGGTGGTATCTGGTTTGGAAAAAATTAAATTAGCCTTAAAAGGCACAAAATCTTTAGTCATCCATTCGCCTTGAGACTGAGCTATAGCTTCAGCAATGATTCGACCATCCCAATCAACTAAAACCACTGGAAAACTACCTTCAAAAAACCAACCGCCTCTAGCCTGACCTTGGATAATCAATGGATTAGAAATCTCTGAACTCGGACCCGGGGTTTCCAGTTTGATTAAATCGGCCTTTTCCAAAGTGTTACCTAATAGACCCTGACATTTTTGTTGGCTGGCTAAATCACTCTTAGGCAAACAATCGGCCAGTTCCTTAGAAACGTTAAGACTGGGACAGGTCGCGAACTCGCAATTTGGTCCAACTCGCCCCACAGCTGAACCATCGGGACAAATCTTAGCTTCTTGAGTACATAAAATTCCTTGGCTTACTTCTCTTCCGGCAAAATTCAACTGCCATAAAGAAAAATTTAAGACAGAGGCAAAACTCACCCATAAAATATAGGGTAGCAAAAGCCAAGCGGCAACGCGCGACACTTTGGCGAAAAAAATAATCGTAACTAAAATTGCCAACCACAAAAAAATTATTTCCACAAAAGCAGCTTGCGGGTTCTGCCAACCAAAAAAAATGATTGACCAAAAAGTATTTAAAACTAATTGAACACAAAAAATACTCAAGGCTATTTTAACTTTTTTCTTTTGCCAGCCAGAACGCCAAACCAAAAAAGCTGCTACCCCCATAAGCAAAAATAAAATAGTCCACACCGGAGCAAAAACCCAATTAGGCGGACTAAAACTTGGTTTAGATAAGGTGGCAAACCAAGTAGGAATAGCTGGGGTTGTAAAAAGAGAACCAACCACGCCAGCTAATTGGACCACCACTAGACACACAATTAATTTAACAGGCGTATTACTAATTGTCATATTTTTTAAAAAATTAAATTTTATACCTCTATTTTAACATAATTTGCCAAAACTAAAAACCAGGAAATGCTTCCTGGTTTTTGATTAAACCTAGACAATTACTTTTTCTTTTTAGCAGCTACCTTTTTTTTAATTGAACTTTTTATTTTTTCCTCTACTGCTTTAGTTTTTCTAGTTTTAACAACTGGCTCTTTTTCTACTTTTTCTTCTACTGTTGAAATAACCGGGTTAGGAGCTAACATTTTTAAAATTTTGTCCAACTTAACATTTAAGACTTCAAATTGACCTCTAAATTGTTCGATGTTCTGGCTACTGGCAATTCTTTGTTTTTGTTCTTCTCCAAAATTGGAACGACCAAAATCTTGTCTTGGTCTGTCTGATCTTTCACCTCTACCTTGCCCCTGTTCTCTAAAGCATTCATTACAAAGAACTGGTCTATCATCAGTTGGTTTAAAAGGTACTTCGCATTCTTTCTGGCATTTGCCGCAAACTGCTTGAAACATTGATTGTCGACCACCAAAAGGTGCACTGCCACCGAATTTACGTCCTCCACCAAAACCTCTACCACCGCGAAATCCACCGCCTCTTCTGTCGCCGCCGTGTCGATCTCCTCTATTAAAGTTTCCCATAAATTTAATTTTTTTAAATTTAATTAAATAATTTCTTTAGTTAATTCTCCCAAACCTTTTTTAGTTTCAGCCGAAAAAGGAATAACGCGATGATTTTCAAAAGCCTGGTTGATTTTTTCTATCTGTTTAAGATGGTCCCCTTTTTTCAATTTATCAATTTTATTAGCCACAACTATGACATCTTTACTAGCCAAACGCAAACTATCATACATCGCCAAATCATCAGCCGTTGGACCAACTTTAGCATCAATAATTAAAATAACTTTTTTAAAATCATAACCCGATCTAAACAAATACCATTCTATCATTTTGCTAATTTTTTCTTTAACCTGAGGCGGCACCTTTGCAAAACCGTAACCAGGTAAATCAATTAAATAGAAAGAATTGTTGATTAAAAAAATGTTAATTTGTTGTGTTCTTCCTGGAAAAGAGCTAGTTTTAGCTAAATTCTTTTGATTAGTTAAGGTGTTAATTAAAGTAGATTTACCAACATTAGATCGTCCAATTAAAACAATTTGAGGCCGATTGTCCTCAAATATTTCGTTGGTGCCAGTTACACCTTTAACAAATACAGCTGATTTAATATTCATAAATCTATCCTACCTAAAAATTGGCTAAAAGTCAAGCTAAGGGTTGTTTATCTTGATTAAAATAAAAGTCGTAGGTATACTATTTTTATATGCAAATACCTAAAAGAAAATCTGAAAAAAACAACCAATTCAAGCCTGATTATTTAATTACCAAAGCCAAATTTGAAGAACTCCAAAAAAATTTAGAGCATCTTTTAAAACAACGCCCAGGAGCGGCTGAAGATGTAGCTCGTTTATCGCAATTAGGAGATTTTTCTGAAAATGCCGAATACCAATTGGCCAAAGGACGCCTGCGTGGAATCAATAGCGCTATTTTTAGTTTAGAACAAGAATTAAACAAGGCTGTTATCATTGACTCGCAAAAACAAACGAATACAGTTCAATTGGGGCACAGGGTAACTGTAACCAACAACCAAAATCAGCAAAAAATTTACCAAATTTTAGGCTCTAAAGAAACTAACCCCCAGCAAGGTATCATCTCTCATAACTCTCCTCTGGGCACAGCGCTTTTAGGCAAAAAAATTGGCGAAACAATTTCTTTTAAAGCAGGAGATAAAGAAGTTTTTTATAAAATAATCAGAATAGAATAACAAAATAAATTGTTAAACTACTAAGGCTCGACCGGCAATTTCTAATAATAAATCAGATATTTCATCCAGTTTATTTAGCTTATCTTTAGCTATAATATCGGTGGCAAAAATCTCTACTCTTTCCACCGCTTCTTCTAATTTCTGTTTGCCAGCCGAAGTAATAGTTACCGAACGTACTCTAGCATCTTGTTCTTGCGGTCCACTTTTAACCACATGAACTTTTTCCATCGGCAAAAGTAACCGAGTTATTCCAGAGGCGGTTAAACCAACTTTAGCAGCTAAATCGACTCGGCTCATTTTTTGTTCTTCAGCTTGATTAAGATAATATAATATCAAAAATTCAGTAAAACCTAAGCCGCCTAATCCTCGATCTAAACGATTGCTTAAAACCGACGCAGTTTTCCCCAAGGTAATAATAAACTTAATTGCTGAATTCTCTGTATTAGACATAAAATAAGTGTTTGATTAATAATTGATAAGTCAATTATATTACAAACAAATTTTTAAGTCAATAAAAACTGGGGATAAACCAATTGAAGCGACTTATCCTATTTTTTCAACACAGATAGAAAGATGCAGGATAAAAGTTCTTTTTAATAAGGCAGCAAAAGATTGATCTGACAAATTATCTAAATCCCCATCACAACTATCATAAATATAATCCAAAACCTTATTAACATTCGGGGGATTGTTCGCTGCCCCATCATCAATTAAATTGATTTTTTTTAATTCTTCCGTCCACTCTTTTTTACTTAAACCATTAAAAGTTACTTTTACATCTTTAAATTGAGGTTGTGAATCTAATGACCACAAATAAATAAACAAATCTTCAGAAACTTTGCCTAAAAATAATCGTCCGCCTTCTTGTAACTTTTTTATAACCATATCTATTTTCTCTTTAAAACCTACTTTTTCTTGAGCATCTGAATTTGTAAAATTGCCTTGAGTATAATACATTTCTCCATAAGTATCTATAATTAAATCAAATTCTGGAAAATCTCTAAAATCACCTATGCTGGTCTTATAAGCATCTAGCTTATGAAGTTTAGCCTCTTTATTTTTAGTAGCAGTTTTTTTCTTTTCTACCAACTCCTTTCTAGTTTTTTCAGAAGATCCAAATGCCGAAGTTGTATAGACCGCCACCTTCTCACCAAACCTCTCTCTAATTTGATCAGCAAAGAGACCAACACCGCCACCCAAATCTAAAATTTTAATCTTTCTTTTTTTGTCTTGTTTAGCAAAACGTTCTAAAATTTCTGGAATTACCTGATTTAAAAAACTAATTCCGTGAGCATATTCAATATCTTCGTTAGGTGACAAAGAACTAGTATCATACTGATATTTTTGACCGTCACCTTGTTCCGTTCGAACAGTAAAAAATCTATTCCCCTCTTTTTCTTTTTCTCTTATTAAATCTAAAAAATTACTTCTTTCGGAATAAATTTTGTTTTTATTTGGATCATTATCTGGAACAATAAATTTTTCTCCCATTTCTCGTATTCTCATAGAGAGATGCCATTTTATTTTTATATAATTAAGTTTATTTTATTTAGACCTATTTACAAATTCTCTTGTAATAGGACCAAAATATCCTACGGCCGGTTTAATGCTATTAGCTTTTTGAAAAGCGATTAGTGCGGCGCGAGTTAAAAATCCAAATGTTTTTGTTTCGTTTCCAGATGAACCTGGTCCGAGTTTAGCGAGAATAAAACCATGATTATTTAAATATTTTTGTAATTGCCTTACGTCATCCCCTGTCATTCCATACTTTAAATTACGTGAAAAAAACCAAGTTTGATTTTTTTCAGGTTCTTTTACTGAACCTTTAATTTCATATACCTGACTTTCTCCCCCATCCTTACTTCTAAATTTAATATAGAGTGTTTTGTTACTAACTTTATATGTATAAGTATCATTATAATCCTCCCAACTTGTGCCGATAAAATCAGCTCTTTCAGAAACGGCAATTTGATAAAAATTTTCCACATCAAAAATTAATCCACCATCACTGAATACTGGCTTTTGTATAATTTGAGGCTTAGAAGGAGGAATAAACACCGAACCAGCTTGAGATGCTGAAATTAAATAGATAAAACTTGCCACGGCAGACATATTCCCAGCAGTATCGCAAGCAACAGCCCGAATTGTTTCTGAGGAATCAATATCAATAACACCCGAATACAAAGTACCGATAGAACAAGATGGGTTAGTATTATCTCTAGTATATCTAATATAATCAGACGCCGTTGCGCTTAAAGAAATAGTAGTTATAGAACTATAAGTACCTGCCATTGGACTAGTTTCCACTGGACTGGGAGCAGTCACATCAATTAAAATTGGCGTGGTGCTTGAATATTCAAAATCTAAATTATCTGCTGTAATAATATAATCGATTGAACCATCAAGATCTTCGGTTGTTACTATATATTCTACAGTCCAGTTATTATCGGAATGATTTAATGAAATAGGATTATGAACTGCCCCACCACCAGAATATAATTCAACGTTAAGAGTAGAAGAAACATCGCCACTCGCAGTAAACAACAGAGTAATAATATCATCCGCCTTAGCATAATTTTCATTATTATTATCTGAAGAAATAGAAAAATCACTTAGCGAATGTAAGGGATCTGCTTTATTAAGAGTAATAGTATCCGATAAAAAAAATCCCGTGCAAAGAGCAGCGTCACATGCCTCGCCTTTTAATCCATAAGCTCCGTCATTAACATCTCCCACATCCCAAACAATACTGGTGGTTGAAGTAGCCGTAGCAATCGTAGTTGTAGCCGAATCGTTATAATAATAAATATTGTAAGTTATAGAATCATTATTAGGATCTGTAGCAGGAGTCCAAGACACAGTAACACTATCACCATCATAAATAGCCTCTGGAAGTGGGCTAATAAAAGATGTTGGATTAGGGGCTAGATTTGGCAAAGGATCAAAAAATAATTCCTTAGTTTCAACAATTGAATCACTTCCAGAATAATTAGCAGTAATCCTAGCGCGAACGCCATCTGAAGGAGTACCGCGTCTAGCAAAATGTATATGCATATCCGGACAACCCGCCTGTGTATTAGTAGACCACCCAGATTGATTGCCGATGTACCAACCGTTTGTATTATTACATAAAGAAGAACTATGATACTTTAAATTCCATCCTCTAGCTGTATTAGGAGAATTAGCATATAAGACAACCCAAAAATCACCACTAATATCTAAATTTTTAGAACTGAAGGTACCGTCTTCATTTGCAGTCAATTTAATCACATAATGTTCCGATTTATCTGTAGCATGAACATGATCAAAAGCAGTATTTTTACCTATTGAACCAACCAAAGAAACATCGAGACTACTACGCCAGTCAGAATTAAAAAAAGATATATTTTTATTATTTTTAACCAAATACACAGACAGATCGGCGGAGTTAACAGTAGAAACTGGTTCTGCATATAATTCAATAAAAAATGTACTAGATGCTTCGGAAGTAAATGGATTGGAAAAATGAAGAAGGTGATAATTAGAACGCCGAATGTTTATATCTGTCGGAGTGTTAGACCAAGTTATAGAAGATGGAGCAAAATAGATCTGCGGATAAACACTATCTGGCCGTACTGTAGTTGCTATCCAATCGCCATCTACATTTTCATCACTCATTGTCTTTGTTGTAGATGAAGAGTTAGCTGTGCCATCTGCGTAATACTGCCAATCATCTTCATCATCTTGATTTATACCTTCTATTTCAGCAGTCACAGAGGTTGGACTACCAGTTATAGTTGATTGAAGAGTATAAGAGCCAAAAAATGAAACATCAAGAGTGGGATTAAATATGATATTTGAAATTGAATGTTCCTCTGCCTGAACTAATTGACTAGAAATAAATATAAAAAAGACACTAATGCTTATTAGCATTATTAATCTAAATGCGCCTGAAAAAAACTTTTTATCGTATTTGTTTACTTTTTTAATCATATTTTTTATTATTTTGCTAGATATATTTTCTCATAATTTAAACAAAAAATCAAAACAAAAAAACGGCCTTGATATAAGGTCGCTTTTAATTTTTTTGGAAAAACTCCGAACGCTGAACGAAATCCGAACTTTTTTTAGCGAAAATCCGAACGCCGAAT
>DAOMZV010000023.1:0-11527 GCA_035400705.1 Candidatus Magasanikiibacteriota bacterium | reverse complement strand
CTGTGCCATAAGGCTCAGCCTTCTTAACAACAGCGGTAAAAATATCGCCGATTGTTGAATAACGTTTTTTGTAGCCACCTAACACTCTGACACACTGAACAATTTTAGCTCCAGAGTTGTCGGCGACAGTTAACATTGACCTATGCTGAATCATACTTTATATTTTTTAATAAGTAACGCGCCATTTCTTAGTCTTGGACAAGGGGCGGCACTCTACAAAAGAAACTTTATCCCCTACTTTATACTGATTTTTTTCATCGTGAACTTGATAATTCTTGCTGACAGTATATTGTTTATTATATTTGGAATTCTTTCTCACACGATCAACCTTAACCGCGATGGTTTTATTTGCACCATTGGACACCACCACACCACTGAATTTTCTTTTTTGTTTAGCTTTTTCCATATTAATTTAAGGCCTTTAAAACTGTCTTAATTCTAGCAATTGTTTTCTTAGTTTTATCAATTTCCTTAACATTCTTTAATTCTCTAGAAGAGGCTCGAAAACGCAATTCGCGCTTTTTTTCTTGCTCCCTCTTTAAAATATCTTCTAATTCTTCCTTAGTTTTTTGTTTTAATTCTGTTGCTTTCATAAATATTAAACTTTTTTAACAAAAGTGCATTTCATTGGCAATTTATAAGCTGCCAAATGTAAAGCTTTTTTAGCCACTGCTTCGTCCACCCCATCCATTTCAAACATGATAGTGCCTGGTTTAACAGGAGCGACATAATAATCCACCGCACCCTTGCCTCCACCCATAACGCTTTCATTACCATGATTAGTAATTGGCTTATCAGGAAAAATTCTAATCCAGACCTTACCGCCTTTTCTTAATGATCTAGTGATAGTGCGACGAGCAGCTTCAATCTGTCTGGCATTAACCCAAGCAGGAGTCATGGCTTTTAAACCAAAAGACCCATAAGCTACATAATTTTTAGCAGTAGCAATACCAGTATTTCTTCTTCTGCCTTTATGCCACTTTCTATGTTTTACTTTTTTAGGGAATAGCATATCATCTATGAAAAATTATTTATTGACTGTATTCGCGTTATTATTTTTAGTATTAAAAATTTCTCCGCGATAAATCCAAATTTTAACACCAATAGCGCCATAAATGGTACGAGCCACTTCTCCAGCGTAATCAATATCAGCACGTAAATTCTGTAAAGGAATTTTTCCAGAAACCAACATTTCTCTTCGGGCAATTTCCGCACCGTTTAAACGTCCGGAAACCATCACTTTAACACCCAAAGCTCCAGCTTTTCTAACCTTTTCAATAGTAGTTTTCAAAACTCTTCTGAAAGGCATACGTTTCTCCAAATCATTAACCATGGACTGGATAACAATATGGGCTGACAAATTAGGTTTAACACATTCCTGAACGTTTAATTTAAAATTGGTATTTTTCTTAAAAAAGTTTTTTTGTAAATCTTTTCGCACTTCTTCAATTCCAGCGCCTCCGCGTCCAATAATTACACCCGGTTTGGCCACAATTAAAGTAACTACCACTTCTTTGGCGTTTCTTTCAATCTGAATGGAATCAATACCAGATTCTTTTAATTTCTTACCCAAATAATTTTTAATTTTAATATCCTCACGCAAAAATTTAGAATACAATTCGCGGTTAGATGAAAACCATTTGGAATTCCACTTATAGATTGTGGACATGCGGAAAATTGTAGGATGTACTTTGTGACCCATAAATTTTATTTATTTTTGACTTTATCTTCCAAAACTATAGAAACGTGACAGGTATGTTTTTTAATAGGTGCCGCTCGACCAAAAGCGCGAGGACGCCATCTTTTTAAGGAAGTACCCTGTCCTACCACAATTGATTTAACAAATAAATTCTCTTTGGATAGTTTAAAGTTATGTTCAGCATCAGCCACAGCCGCTTTTAAAAGTTTGGCTACAGGTTTGGCTGCCAATTTCTTGCTAAAACGCAAGATATTTTCAGCATCAGTAACTGATTTCTTGCGAAGCATCTCTATAACCAATTCTACCTTACGAGATGACATTCTTATAAATTTTACTTGTGATTTAATTTCCATAGGAGGTCAAATTATTTTTTAGCCTCAGTCTTAGATGCCTTCAAAGCGGCTTTTTCTGATTCAGCTTGTTTGGTTTCTAATTCTTTTTGCATCTTACCACCATGACGGACAAATTTTTTGCTAGGAGAAAATTCCCCTAATTTATGTCCAACCATGTTTTCTACAATGATAACTGGTAAATGTTGCTTGCCATTATGAACACCAATAGTAAAACCGACCATTTCTGGAGTAACAACAGATGTTCTGGACCAAGTTTTAATAATTGTTTTGTCGCCCGGTCTTAATTTGGCTAGTTTAGCCAATAACTTTGGATCGGTAAAGGCGCCTTTTTTTAAACTTCTACTCATAATAAATTCAAATTATTTTCTGCGTTTAATGATTAATTTATTACTCCATTTCTTTGATTTTCTGGTCTTCATACCCAAAGCTGGTTTACCCCATGGGGTTTCTGGTCTAGCCATACCAATAGGGTTATGGCCTTCACCCCCTCCGTGTGGGTGATCAACTGGATTCATCGCCTTGCCTCTAACTGATGGTCTCCAACCCAAATGTCTCTTTCTTCCGGCCTTACCCCAACGAATCAAGCTGCGATCGGGATTACTAACTTGTCCAATGGAAGCAGAGCAAGCTTTTAAAACTTTTCTTTGTTCTCCAGAGGGCATTTTTAAAGTAGCATAATCCCCTTCCACAGCCATCAATTGGATGAAATTTCCAGCACCGCGGCAAAGCTTACCACCATTTTTAGGTTGTAATTCCACATTATGAACAGTAAAACCAACTGGAATATTCATTAAAGGCATGCGGTTACCTAATTTCGCCTCAACCTTATCTAAAGAAGAAATAATTTTTTCGCCAACTTTAATACCTAACGGAGCGATAATATAGCTCTTGGTGCCATCTTCATATTTTATTAAAGCCAAACGAGCACCACGATTTGGATCATATTCAATACCTAAAACTTCGGCAGACACATCGTATTTTTGCTGTTTAAAATCAACTAATCTATAAAAACGTCTAGCACCACCCCCTCTATGTCTAACAGTAATCAAGCCTAAAGAGCGGCCATTTTTTCTAGTAGGTTTTAATAATAAAGATTTTTCCGGAGTGCTTTTGGTAATATCTTCAAAAGTATCGACACTGGAAAATCTTCTACCGGCTGAATTTTTTTTGTATGTTTTTACTGGCATAGCTATTAAACATTCTTATGCAATTCAATAACTTGTCCTTTTTGCAAAGTCACCATGGCTTTTTTACTAGCTTTTCTCCTGCCTTGGACTCGGCCAAAACGAACTTGTTTTCCTTGTAAATTAACAATTCTAATTCCTGTTACTTTAACTTTATATAAAGCTTGAACAGCTTTCTTAATTTCTGTTTTAGTAGTAGAAGGAAACACTTCAAACACATAAGTTCCTTCACTCTGTAAATAGGTGCTTTTTTCGGTAATTAGAGGACGAATTAAAACTTTATAAGCAGTTTTAGCAGTCACCTCTTTTTCTGTTGCTGCGGTTTTTACTTCTTTTTTCTTTTCTTCAACTGGTTTAACTACTTTTTTTTCTGTTTTGGTTTCAGCAGCGGCTTCTTTAGTAGTAGTCTTAGTAGTTTCTTTAACTTTTTTAATAGCTGAAGCAGCACGTTTTTCATTCGCTTGCTCATTTTCTTTTTTGGTTGCCCAACGATTTAAAATTCCCATAGTAATTATTTCTTATAAACTTTAGTCCAAAAATCAACTGCTTCTTTAGTAGTAACAATGGAATCTGTTTTTAGCAAATCTAAGGCACTCAACTCTTGCAAAGCAACTTGTTTAACACCCACAACGTTTCTCGAAGCTAAACGCATATTCTGTTCTTTGTCGCAAAAAACCAACAAAACTTTTTTTCCAATTAAAGGCAAGCTTTTCTTAATCTGAGTAAAAATTTTAGTTTGTGGTTTTTCCAAATTAAAAGAATCTAATAAAATTAAAGATTTTTCAGCCACTTTGTTTGATAAAGTCATTTTCATGGCCAATTGTTTAACTTTTTGGTTAATTTTAACTTTAAAATTACGATCTTTAGAAGGACCAAAAGTTACTCCACCACCTTTCCATAGTGGTGATCTAGAAGAACCAGCTCTCGCTCGGCCAGTACCCTTTTGCTTCCAAGGTTTTTTGCCTCCGCCTTTAACTTCGCCTCTGGTTTTAGCATGAGCCAAAACCTGTCTTTGATTAGCATCCATACTAACCATAACCTCGTGCAATAAACCGGGTTTGATTTTTACTTCAAAAATTTCTGGTGCTAAATCAACTGCACCAACATTTTCGCCTTTAAAATTGTAGATATTAGCCTTAGCCATAAATTAAAATTTATTCTTGTGTAGCTTCTTCTTTTTTAACTTCTGCAACCTCAGCTGCAACTGGAGCCTCCACTGGTTTTTCTTCTTTCTTTAAAACAGTAATTTTCCCGGGGGCAGAAATAATTAATAAGGTATTTCGGCCTCCTGGTAAAGCTCCTTTAATTTTTAAAATATTATTTAAAGAATCGATTTCCACTATTTCTAAATTTTTAATGGTAATTTGATCGCCACCCATGCGTCCAGCCATACGTAAACCTTTAAAGACTCTTTGAACGCCACCAGCACCAATGGCACCAGGCATACGTAAGTTATCTTTATGACCATGAGTTGCTGGACCACCAGCAAAGCCATGACGTTTAACCACACCCTGATAGCCTTTTCCTTTAGAAACACCTGTAACTTCTATTTTTTCTCCTACTTTAAAGATGTCGGCATTAAATATATCACCTCTTTGTAAATCTTGAGCTTCATTATCAGTAAATTCTTTAAGAAATCGAACCGCTTCTAAATTTTTCAAATGACCAGCTTGTGGCTTGTTTAATTTAGCGGCAGCAATTTTTTTAAAACCAATCTGGATTGATTTTCTACCAGACACCTCTTTAGTTTGGGTAACCCAACAAGGTCCGGCCTGAACGATAGTCACAGGTACGGCATCGCCATTTTCTTTATAAACTTGCGACATCTGAATTTTTTGACCAAGTATGAATTTCATAATTTCTAGGAATAATCCCCAAAGAAAACATCTTCTTTTGAACTTATTAAGTTTAATTAAAGCTTCTGATAAACAAAAGTCAGAAGCCAAATGATTGGCCTCCGACCTTTTTCTCCTGCTTTAACGGCGCTAAAAAATCCTAAGATTTTTATTTAGCGTTTTCAATTAATAAGGTCAATGATTACTTAATTAAAATTTCAATTCTCCATTTGCTTTGATTAAAGCTCACAGAAGTTTTCTTATGATAAGATCCTCTCTGTTTGCCCTAACTAAAGCGTTTACATCTTAATTTCTACATCTACGCCAGCTGGCAAGTTTAAATGCTGTAAAGCATCAATAGTCTTGGCAGTTGGTTCAAGAATATCCAACAATCTTTTGTGGATGCGCATTTCGTACTGTTCACGCGCATTTTTATGCACAAAAGTGGAACGATTAACGGTATATCTCTTAATCTCTGTTGGTAAAGGAACTGGTCCTCTAACTTGTGCCCCACTTCTTTCCACAGTTTCCATAATAGTCTTTACAGACTGATCAATGATCTTATGGTCGTAAGCACAAATTCTAATTCTAATCCGGGAGACAGCCTCTTCTTCCTTTTTTACTGTTTTCGGTTTTGTAGCTACTTCTGACATGTGTTTATTTGATTATCTTAAGTACCACGCCAGCGCCAACGGTTCTGCCACCTTCACGAATAGCAAAACGCATTTTATCTTCAATAGCGACAGGGGTGATTAATTTAATCTTTAAGTTAACAGTATCACCAGGCATAACCATTTCAGTTCCTTCTGGTAATTCAACTTCACCAGTTACATCGGTAGTACGGATATAAAATTGTGGTTTATAACCTTTGAAGAAAGGTTTATGACGGCCACCTTCTTCTTTGGTTAAAACATAAACTTGACCTTCAAATTCAGTATGCGGAGTAATAGTTCCGGTTTTAGCCAAAACCATACCTCTTTCTACTTCATCCTTCTTTAAACCACGAAGTAATAAACCAGCATTATCACCAGCCTGACCTTCATCCAAGGACTTGTTAAACATTTCAACACCAGTAACGACGGTCTTTTTGGTTTCTCTAATACCGACCATTTCTACTTCATCATTAATATGGATAATGCCACGGCCAATTCTACCAGTAGCTACTGTACCGCGACCTTCAATGGAGAAAACATCTTCAATAGGCATGAGGAACGGCTTATCAGTTTCACGAACTGGATCTGGAATATACTCATCTAAGGTTTTAACCAAGTCCAAAATTGGCTTAGCAGCAGCTTCATCATTTGGATTTTCCAAAGCTTTCAAAGCAGAGCCACGGATAATTGGAGTGGTGTCACCAGGAAATTCGTATTTCTTTAATAAATCGCGAACTTCTTCTTCAACCAAGTCGATCAATTCTGGATCGCTAACCATATCAACTTTATTTAAGAAAACAACAATATAAGGCACACCGACTTGACGAGCTAATAGAATGTGTTCGCGAGTCTGAGGCATTGGGCCGTCAGCAGCAGACACAACTAAGATGGCGCCATCCATTTGGGCGGCACCAGTAATCATGTTTTTTACATAGTCAGCATGACCTGGACAATCCACGTGAGCATAATGTCTTTTTTCAGATTCATACTCCACATGAGCAGTAGCGATAGTAATACCGCGAGCTTTTTCTTCTGGAGCAGCATCGATTTGATCAAGACTCTTATCTTGAGCTTTCATGCCATGAGCGGCTAAAACTCTAAGAATAGAAGCGGTTAAAGTTGTTTTACCGTGGTCAACGTGACCAATAGTACCCACATTCACATGGGTCTTATTACGTTCAAATTTGTCTGCCATATTTTTATAGCTAAGATTAATTTTTTAAGTAAATTAAGTTAATTTTTATAATAAAACGATTCTAAAAGAGAAGTATAACACGATCTTAAAAATAATGCAAGCCCCAGACTGGGGAAATCTGTTTTGAGCTTATTTTAAGGTTCTAACGGCTCAAAATAATACTGGTCTTCTGTTTTTTCTCCTACCTCTTCTTCTTTGCTAGTTTTTTCTATATTCAAATCATTAATTTCTTCGGTAACTAAACTTTCTTTTTTTTCTTCTGGACGAAAACTTTCTAAATTTTCCGCAATCTTTTTTTGTTGAGATTGCCACATGGCAATATCTTGATTGATTTTTTCCAACAATTGATTTTCATCAGAAGCTTTTGTTTCTAACTGCGGCTGAGATTCTTTTTTAACTGATAATAATTTCTCGTAATCATCCAAAGATAAAACCACGTAAGATAAGTCGCCATCAGTTTCGGTTACAATAAATCTATCACCGGTTTTTTTAATCAAATTAATGATTCTTTTCAAACTAGAATCCATATTTTTTCTTAATTTAGAATGTCTTTATTCTAGCTTTAAAAACAAGGCTTGTCAAATCTTTATCTACTCAATAATTTATTTTATTTCTTTCTGCCCTCAACAATTTCCTGAGTAACATTAGACGGGGTTTCTGCATAATGAGAAAACTCCATAGTGTAAGAAGCTCGACCCTGAGTCATAGAACGCAAATCGGTCGCATAACCAAACATGTTAGCCAAAGGCACATCAGCATCAATAACTTTGATACCGGCACGTTCACGCATTTCTTTAATTTGACCACGACGAGAGCTTAAATTACCAATAACATCACCCATAAATTGTTCTGGAGTCAAAATTTCTACTTTCATAATCGGCTCCAACAAAACTAAACCAGCCTTCTTAACCGCATCTCTTAAAGCAAAAGCACCGGCTAATTTAAAAGCGGCTTCAGAGGAGTCAACATCATGATAGGAACCGTCAAAAACAGTTACAGCCACATCAATTAAAGGATAACCTGCCAAAACACCTTTATCCAAAGCTTCTTTGACACCTTTTTCAATTGGCGGGATAAATTCACGAGGAATAGAACCGCCTTTAATTTCACTTTCAAACTGAAAACCAGCACCTCGTTCTCGAGGTTGAACTCTTAACCAACAATGACCATACTGACCACGGCCACCAGATTGATGAATATACTTACCTTCAGCTTCTGCTGTGCCTTTAATAGTTTCTTTATAAGCAACCTGAGGATTACCCACATTAGCTTCAACTTTAAATTCGCGTTTCATACGATCAATAATAATATCCAAGTGCAATTCACCCATACCACCAATAACGGTCTGCATAGTTTCTTCATCAGTTCGGACTTTAAAAGTTGGATCTTCTTCAGCCAATTTTTGTAAAGCCACACCCATTTTTTCTTGGTCAACTTTAGTCTTAGGTTCCACAGCCACGTGAATAACTGGTTCAGGGAAAGTAATGGATTCCAAAATAATTGGATGACTTTCATCACACAAAGTATGGCCAGTAAAAGTATTTTTTAAACCAACGGCGGCGACAATATCTCCAGCGTAAACTTCTTCAATTTCTTCACGATTATTAGCGTGCATTCTAACCAAACGACCAATACGTTCTTTTTCGCCAGTCATAGTGTTTAACACATAAGAACCGGCTTTTAAGGTGCCAGAATAAACTCTAAAAAAAGTTAATTTACCCACAAATGGATCAGCGGCAATCTTAAAAGCTAAAGCCACAAACGGTTCACTGTCTGAAACCTTTACTTCTATTTCTTTCTCTTTATCTTTACCGTCAACACCCTTAGGCGCAGTTCTATCTAAAGGAGAAGGTAGATAATCTACAACTGCGTCCAACATAAATTGCACGCCTTTATTTTTTAAAGCACTACCACAAAATACTGGAATAATTTCAAAATTAACTACGGCCTTACGTAAAACTTTTTTCAATTCTGGAACAGGAATATCTTCACCAGCTAAATAACGATTCATTAAATCTTCATCATTTTCGCAAATCTTTTCTACTAACTCGGAACGATATTTTTCAACTGATTCTTTCATGTCTTCTGGTACGCTGGTTTCTTCAATTTGTTTACCCATGTCATCCAGATAAATTTCTGCTTTACGATTTAATAAATCAACAATACCTTTAAAATTAGCTTCCCGGCCAATAGGTAACTGCATCGGAATGGCATTCTTGGTCAAGCGTTCATGAATAGATTGTACATCGGCAAAAAAATCCGCCCCCATGCGATCTAATTTATTAACAAAACAGATACGAGGAACATTATAATCATCGGCATAACGCCAGTTAGTTTCGGATTGAGGTTCTACCCCAGCTACCCCATCAAAAATAACTACCGCGCCATCTAAAACACGCAAAGAGCGTTTAACTTCTACGGTAAAATCAATGTGGCCTGGGGTATCAACTAAATTGATACGGCAATCTTTCCAAAAACAAGTAGTAGCAGCAGAAGTGATAGTAATACCGCGTTCCATTTCTTGTTCCATCCAATCCATGGTAGCAGCACCTTCGTGAACTTCACCAATCTTATATTTTTTACCTGTATAAAACAAAACACGCTCAGAAACGGTAGTTTTTCCGGCATCAATATGAGCAATAATACCAATATTTCTTGTTTTTTCTAGTGAATATTCTCGAGGCATAATAATAGTTAACTGATTTTTAAAAGACGCAAAAATTGCGCCTTTTTTAATTTAAATTTTACCTAGCAAAATGAGCAAAAGCCTTGTTAGCTTCAGCCATACGAACCACGTCCATTTTCTTTTTAATGGCTTCGCCCTGATTTTCTGAAGCGGCAATTAATTCCGTAGCCAATCTTTCCGCCATTGATTTACCCTTAACTTTTCTAGCAGCATCAATAATCCATCTAAAAGCTAAAGCGTTTTTTCTCTCCCCTCTTACTGGCATAGGCACTTGATAGTTAGCGCCACCTACACGACGAGATTTGGTTTCCACAGTAGGGCCAATATTTCTGATAGCTTCTTCAAAAACTTCTACGGCATCTTTTTTAGTTTTAGCCGCAATTTGATCCAAAGCCGAATAAACAACCTTTTGAGCTACGGTCTTTTTACCTTTATACATGATGCAATTAATAAATTTAGAAATAACCAAATTATTATACTTTAAATCTGGCAAGATTTCTCTTTTAGGTGCTTGTTTTCCTCTCATAAATAAATTATTTAGCTTTCTTAGTGCCGTAAATAGAACGGCCACGTTTGCGATCAGCTACACCCTGAGTATCAAAAACTCCGCGCACTATATGATAGCGCACGCCAGGTAAATCTTTAACACGACCGCCACGAATTAAAACAATAGAGTGCTCCTGCAAATTGTGTCCAATACCAGGAATATAAGCGGTTACTTCCATGCCATTAGACAAACGGACTCTAGCAATTTTACGCAAAGCAGAGTTTGGTTTTTTAGGAGTCATGGTAGTAACCTTCAAACACACCCCGCGTAAAAACGGTTTGGTATTGGTAGGAGAAGTTTTTTTACGATGTAAAGTATCTAAACCAAAATGCATGGCTGGAGCCTTGCTTTTCTTTTTGATTACTTTGCGTCCTTTTCTAATTAGCTGATGAATTGTAGGCATAAATTAGATTAATTCAATTAAAAAACAAAAGAGATTATCTCTTTGCGGGCAACTCTAGATACATTAGATATATTAATTTTCCACAAAGCTGAAAATAGTATATAAAAAAACAGAAAAATTGTCAATAGCCAAAATCGACCTTATTTAAATAGTTAAAGTCGTAGCCTTTTTATCTTCTGGTTTTATCTATAATAACAATCGGAGTTTTATTCTTACGACGGAAATAACCTTTATTGGCTTCAGCCCGCTTGGCGCAACCAGCTAAAGAATCTCCACCTGGACTGAGGCGTTTTTTGCCAGCTCGCCTTGCGGATTTAAAACTTGTGCCATAATCATCTTGCCATTGTTCGTCTTGAGTGAGCTGATTTTCTGGCATAGATTTAAAAATTAATAACCACCAACAAATAATTTAAATAACCAAGAAATAATTGGTCGAATTAATTCAAAAGCAAAAAAAACAAAAAACAACAAAATTATAAAACCATTGCGCTCTAAAAAAAATTTCAACTTATAAAATCTATCAGGTAAAATGGCAAATAAAATTTTTGATCCATCCAAAGGTGGAATTGGTACTAAATTAAAAACAGCCAAAAGAATATTGGCGTAAATAATGATGGTAAAAAAACTTACTAACAAATTAATGATGGCCGCACCACTGGCCACAGCCAAACTAGCAGCTCCAGGCGCCACCATTCTAACAAAAATAGCAAAAATCCCCGCAACTAATAAATTAGACAAAGGTCCTGCTGCCCCCACCAAGGCCGGTCCCCATTTTTGGCTTTTTAAATTATAAGGATTGTAAGGCACTGGTTTAGCATAAGCAAAAACAAAACTACCACCGGAAATTATATACAAAATAATTGGCATTAAAATTGTCCCCCAGCGATCAATATGGGCCATTGGGTTTAAAGTCAACCGACCCGCATACTTGGCTGTCGAATCTCCCAGCATATAAGCCATCCAACCATGAGA
>DAOMZV010000022.1:9329-12328 GCA_035400705.1 Candidatus Magasanikiibacteriota bacterium | reverse complement strand
AGTTTCTGGCTTTATGGCTTTCAAAACGGCTTCGGGAGTTATTAAGCCTTCGGAATCAACATCTAAATAAGTTACTTCAAAACCTTCTCGCTCTAATTGCTGACAGGAATACAAAACAGCATGATGTTCAATTTTTAAAGTGATAATATGATTACCATTTTTTTTATTAGCTCTAGCTACTCCTAAAATCGCCAAATTATCTGACTCTGTCCCGCCACTAGTAAAAATAATCTCCCCTGGAGAACAAGCTAAAATTTTAGCCACATTTTTACGTGCCTCGGAGATAGCCACCAAACTGCGGCGACCTAAAGAGTATAAAGCCGAAGGATTGCCAAATTCTTGATCTAAAAAAGGCATCATTTTTTTAACCACTAATGGATCAACGTAAGTTGTGGCAGCATGATCTAAATAAACCTGTCTTAACATAAAGAAAGTTTTAAAATGGCAGAGTCAAATTAATATTACTAGAAAAACTCGGTTCTTTTTTTTCGATTTCAGAAAAATTTACTGGGAAAGGGCGATTGGCCTTAGTTTGTATGTCGGGATAAAAAAGTTGTTTATTCTTTTTACCATAATCATAAATCTCTTTAGTGATTTTAACATCATCTAAACAATATTTTTTTATTTTTTCTAATTCTCCCTGTCTAAACCATTCGACCGCCTCTAAACCATTACCACTTTTTTCCACGCCTAAAGTCGCTTTGGCAACATCATTCAATTTTAAACGAAAGCCTAAAATCTTTCTGATCTCTTCCAGCATGTCTAACTGAGGAATTTTATTTAAATCCCCAGGATAATAATTATTTAACACCGGTACATCAAAATAACGACTATTGTAACCAATAACTCGATCTGCTTTTTCTAGTAGAGGCCATAAATTTAACAACTCATTTTCCGTAAAGACAAAAAATTGATCGGTATCATAATTATAACCACAAACTACGGAGATTTTTAGATCTTCTTGTCGTCCTTGAATTATCGGGGTCTGGGTCTCAATATCAATAACTATTTCTTTAGCCATAATTTTATTTAAGTAAATCTTCTAAAGCGACTTGGTCAAAACCAATCACAATTTGATCATCAATTTCAATCACCGGCACGCCCATTTGACCTGATTTTTCTACTAAATCATTAGCTGCTGCTTCATCCAAGGCAACATTTTTGTCCTCAAAAGTAAAGCCCTTTTTAGTTAAAAAATCTTTAGCCATGTGACAATAAGGACAAGTGGGTGTGGAATAAACTACAATTTTATGCGACATAAAAATAAGATTAAAAATTGATTATTTAATATACAATAAAAATTATAATCTGGCAACCCTACTTAATACTGTAAAACCGTGTGAACTTCTTCCGCATCCTTGGGTTTCTTAGAAAGAATCTTCTTAATATTATAAGTTCCCAAACGAGGCATTTCTAAAAAACCACGCATGGCCGCTTGTGCTAGCCACCCAGAATCAACCCAATCAAAAAGCCACTCATTAGTATATTTAGGATCATTTTGCGAGATACCTGCACCCACAGTTTTTAACCAAATACGATTAAATTTTTCTTGTGAACCAATTGGTGGCGACATAATAATTGGTATACCTAAGGCAGGATAAAAACTTAACTCACTCGGCTTAGTCCACAAAACATCGGTTTTCCTCATTATTTCACTAAATTTTTGAAAATATTTTAATTTAGTGGAAGTAAAAATGACATTAGCTCCTTTATTCAAAAACAAGCCTAATCCATTATTTTCAATGATCTCTTCAAAATACTTTTTAACTGTTAAATGAGTACCGGCAACTAAATTAACTACAATTTTTTTAGTAGCAATTTTTTCGCGCAAACTTCCAATAATTTGATTAGCAATTTCTCTTTGAGCTCCTGCCCCGCCAACTGCAAAAGTTAAAGTTAGCGGATGATCAGCTTTAACATGTAAATTATTCTCTCCCAAATGTTTGACGACTGTCTGACCATAACGCCATAAATATCTACCATGCGGATCTAAATTAACCAAACGGTGGCTTAAATCGTGTTTTAATGATTGTAATTGTGGACCGCCTAAATTTTCTTCGGGTAAAGGAAACCCAGTTAAAAAAATCTTTTCTGGTTTTACACCGTATAATTTCAATCTTTCTACCACACGATAACAAGGCGCAAAATAATTGATTCGACTATCCCCTGCTTTATAGCCAACCCAAACACGAGCAATATCGGCATCACAAACAATACAATAAATTTCGCCCTGGTAATTAAAATGCTCTGCCATAAAAGCCACGGCAAAAAAACTAGTTACTAATGGCCGCTGTGGTTCTTTATTTAATTTTTCAATTAAATCCTTACCCCAATTTTTGTGTTTAATTAAATAAATTATTTCTTTTAACTGTAAACTGGATTCAGACAAATCTCTCTTGGGGTAAAAATCCGGAATAGATTGTAATTTGTCGTAAATATCAAACAAAGGTTGACCTACCACTGGCAAACGAGTCAAACGAGAAATAAATTCATAAAAATGACGACTGGTGTCCCAAATTTTTCTATCATCATCTGGTATACCTTTATAGGTGTTAGCATTAATTATGCCCTTATGCGCAAAATCCGCCAAAGGAAAAGTGGCTCGTTGGTGTCCATAACCCATATCTACCGTCACCACCCAAGGATGGTTATCTTTTTTTATTGGCATATATTATTAGAAATTTTTTATTTTAAGATTAATTTTTTTAGGCGTAAAATAAAACAAAATAAAACCAACAATTAAACCACAAACTCCTAATAAAGAAAAACTGGTGGTGTACCCAAAATATTGACTAATAAATCCAGCGGCCACAGGACCAACTACATAGCCTAAGTTGGTAAAAGAATCTTCCAGTGTTTCGATTTCTTTTTCTAATTTAGGCGATTCGGAAATATAGTCCGCATAAGCGCCATTAATAGCTGGTAAAGATAAGGCGATAAAAAACGAAGCTATTAAATTAATAATAATCAAAAAAAATGAATTTTTAATAAAAACAAAG
>DAOMZV010000022.1:0-9229 GCA_035400705.1 Candidatus Magasanikiibacteriota bacterium | reverse complement strand
TAAAAACAAAGAACCACAAATCAACGAAATAAAAGCGGTGCGTTTTTTACCAAAATATTTAGTTATTTTTCCCACCACCCAACCGGCAATAAGCGAAGGCAATAAAAAAGTCATCATGAAAACTCCCCTTTCTCCGTCCATGTTTAGTTTTTCAGATAATAACGGACCGACTGTCCAATAAAAAGCATCTATAACATTCAAAAAGAAAGTTAGAAACAATATTGGCAAAATAAAATTACCTATTTTTTTCCACAAGCGTAACTCTTTTAAAAAGCCAAAGGACTTTTTAGGCATTTGTTCCATCAATCCTGGTTTTTCATCCTTACGATTAAAAATAAAAAATAATAAAAATAAAAAAATCCCTGACAAACCTAAACACGCCCAGGAAACTAGGAAAAATTGGGCTGTAATTTCTTCACCAATTAAAAAACCGGCAATTATGGGAGAAAAGAAATAACCCAAGGTCACAAAAACACTTAAAATTCCAAAACTAGAGCTAAAATTCCCTTTATTAACATAACGACTAATAAAATCAAAATTACCTAAAGAAAAAAAATCGTAATAAAGACCCCAGAGAGACATGGCTAAAATAAACAAAAATATAGTTTTAGATTGCCAAAGCAATAAGGGAAAAAGAGAAGAAAAAATTATCATCAAAAGGTACATCCGTCGAAAATTAGTATTTTTTAAAACATGGCACAAAATCAAGTCAAAAAAAATACCCGCTACCGAAGATGTGCCAAGTACTATTCCCATTACTGATTCTGTCAATCCATTTCTAGTCATCAAAATCGGCGCTGCAAAAGATAGCATGCCGTCAAAAATAGTCCAAAAAAAAGACATCACCGCTACTATAATTATAGGCTTATTTTCTAACGACTTAAATTGTAAAATTCCTGCTAAACGTGAGGTAAAAGGCATAAAAAAATTTATAGCAACTATACAAACAGTATAGCATATTTTAAACAAAAAAATAAGTCTCCCTAGGGAGACTTATTAAAGAAACTCTTAACGTTTTCTAACAGAAACTGTCTTGCCAGCCTTTTTAGCATGTTTTCTTTTAGCTAACTTCATTTTCTTATTCATATCATTATAAAATAAATTTAATAGTTTTATTTAGATATTGACTAACCATATCTGGAACTTCTAAATCATGATCACCTTTTAATACTTTAATAGATTTTAAACCTTTTGGCAAGTTATCATTACTTAAAACCGGGACCTTATCATCAGTATCGCCGTGAATAATTAAGAAATTCTCTGGCGGCAAACTGATTGATTGAAAAAAAGATTGATAATCTCGATTCTGATTTTCTAAAAAATATTTATTACTTAACCAATGATTTTTGCGCATTCTTTTTTTAATCTGTAAATCCCTAGCATATTCTTCTGGATTAAAATATTGTTCATAATTATTCCAACCAATATTAACTTTTTGTTTCCACATCTTAGTACGAACAAAATAATATTTTAATAACTCTTGTTGATTTAAAGCTGGGCCCAACAAAACTACTCGGGACACTAATTTTTTATTTCTTAATAAAAAATTTAAAATTACGCAACCTGCCAAACTGTGTCCTACTAAAACAATTTCTTTTAATTGGGGAGCTTTATTTCTAAAAATTTTAATAGCTTTTTCCAATTCCCCTGTCATTTTTTCTACTGTTATATCTTTAAACTTACCCTGAGATAAGCCGCAACCAGAAAAATCAAACCGCCAGATATTTACTTTACCCTCTAAAGCATCCCGCAAATTTTTATACTTCATCTCTACACTAGTTCTTTCGAAACCGTGAATTAAAACCACACCTCGGGTTTTATTTTTATTTAAATCTAATAAACCCCGCAAAACTTCTCCTTTTTGATTTTTAAATTCAACTAATTGCATAAAAATTATCTTTGATAAATTCCGATGACAAAACCTCTTTATTTTGTTTTGTTATTTACGGCTTCAATATAACTACAATAGTCGCAGTTTTTTCCAGCTGCAGGGATAGTATTATTTAACAAACAGGCATGAGCATCAAAAATGGTTTGTTCTACCCAGTCATCATTGCCAGTATAAGAAATTAATTTTACATCAAACTCTAATTTTCCATCAAAAGCAGCCAAATCTGTGCGTCCATTAACATAGACAAAAAAACCTGTATCAGACACTTTAAAATCATTATGTCTTAAAAGCCACTGATAAATCTCCATCTGCCTTTTATATCCAATCTGCCAGCCAGCATCCAAACTTACCTCCCCTTCTTTACTAGTAGATTTATAATCAACAACGATTAATTCTTTTTGAGGATTAATCCAAATATCATCAACTGCCCCGGTAATAATTAAATTGGTCATCTCATGATAATATTGAACACCTTTAAAATTTTCTCGCCACTCATCAATTTTTATATGATTAAAGGGTATAGCTTCTACCCCATAACTTTTCATTAAAGGATGAGCTGAACCTTGCGCACGATGCAAATCAAATTCTTTTTTCAACAAAGTATCTACGGCAGAATTTAAAGAAAAAGGAAAACCTGGTGGTCGACCAACACCCAAACGTCTATCCAAATAAAAACAACGAGGGCAGTTCAAAAATAAATCTAATTTAGAACGACTTAATTTAAAAGGTTCTTGTGAGGTAGGATCAAATAAATTTCTGGTTCGATTAGGATTATAATATTCTGACATAGGACTAAAATATTTATTTTACACCACAAACTTTTTTTAATTCAGCTAAATCGGTGGCTGTGATTTTATCATTTCTACCTTCATTTAAACGATACATAATCGCCTGCGAATCATCAACGTGGTCTAAACCTAAAACATGACCTAATTCGTGAGCTAAGACTCTAACTAAACTAGCCTTACTATCAAATTGATAAATATTAATCTCTGTTCCTTGTAGATCACTTTTATATTCCCCCTCTTGAAATTCAACCCCGCGAGATTCACCAATCGTATTATATTTATCAACAGTTAAATTTAGTTCATAAACCAATTGATTTAAAACATTAACTGTGGCATTGATATCATCAGCCAACTGATTTAATTCGTCTTGCTTTTGATTTATTTTATCAGCTAATTTATTTAACTCTTGACGTTTTGATTGTAATTGATTGTATTCTTTTTCTGGCGCCCCATTTTTTTTATTCCAAAAATCAACTTCCGTTTCATAATCTTTTTTTTGAGATTCAAAAGTTTTTATTAAAGCATCGAATTCTTTTTTTTGCTGATTATACTTCCTTAGCAAATCGTCGTATTTAGTTTTTAATAAATTATAACTTTCTTCGTTGTCATCAATCGTAATACCTAATCTCTCTAATTTTTGTGTCGCTTCCTGACGATAATCATAAACTAAATTAACTATTAAAGTGCCACTAGCCGAGGTATATTCAAACAAATTTTTGTTAAGAGATCTTTCCCATAAACTTTCAGCCTGCTCTAAAGAATTCAAAAAATCTTTTTGACTGATATTAAAACGATCATCAAAACCACCTAATGAATAACTTATTGGCTGGCTACACGGTTTAAATTTTTGTTGCCAGCGCCAATATATCTGCTGTAAGGGATTTTTGAATATAATTAAAAGCCCAACCACAATAATTATGGCTAAAATTAAATCAAAAAATCTAAAAAAACGGATTTTCATAATTTAGCTAAAATTCGATTTATATATTATATCATTTCCCACAATTTCAACCAACCAAAAATCCCGCGTTATTTAACGCGGGATAGCTTTTATTGCTTAGGTGCTTCTAGCGCTTCTGTACTAGAAGTATTAACTGGTTTTTCCGTTGGTGGTTGAAGTGATTTATCCATAAGATAAACCAATGTTTTTTCTGTATAATATACAATTTGTGAACCGCGATTGGCTATTTTAATCACTAAAGAAGTGGCATCTTTTTTTATAATTTCACCCACGAAACGCACTTGAGAAGCCACTCCCAAACCAGAACTAGCCCGTGAGTTTGGCCCTATTGATCCTTTACTACCCGACGATATGGGAGGAGTAAAATTTCCGTCAAATCTTTGTCTATCCATGGAACGATCCAACACCACCCCTGTTTCTCCAATTGGTTGTGACGAGGAACCTTTATTTAAATTGGGTCTGGTGCTAGAAGCAAAGTTTTTAAAATCACCAATCATAATTTCGGTTGCAGTGATTGAACCATTTCCATTAGAAGAACCTGTTATCATAACTTCTTTACCAATTGTTAAATCATTTAAACTAGCTTGAATTCTATTATTAGGGGCGGTGCTAGAAGCAAAATCTCCCCTTTGCTCACCCCAATTATTATTTTTTATATTTAAATTATTTTGTTTTTTAGTATTAGTAGAACAACCCGATCCTGCTAAAATAATAACAGAAGACAAAACTAACAAAGAAAAAAATTTAGACATATAGAAAAAATTTAATAATTTTAATTTACTGATAACGCAAAGCATCAATAGGATTTAATTTAGAAGCGCGTCGAGCCGGATAATAACCAAACACAATTCCAATTAAAGCTGAAACACCAAAAGATAAAATGATGGAAGTCCAAGTGATGGCCGTAACTGTACCACTTAATTTAGTGATGAGCCAAGCTGCAATACACCCTAACATAATTCCGATTATTCCACCAATAAAAGTCAAGGTTGTAGATTCAGTTAAAAATTGCATGCTAATATCATGACTGTTGGCACCCAATGATTTGCGCAAACCAATTTCTCGAGTGCGTTCGGTTACAGTTGTGAGCATCATATTCATAATACCAATACCGCCAACCAAAAGAGAAATGCCCGCAATCGCGCCCAGTAGCAAGGTTAGAGTTCCAGTCACAGAGGTCATGGCGCTTAACATATCAGCCTGATTCATAATACTAAAATCAGCAGAATCAACATCACTAATTTTATGTCTTTGTAATAATAAATCTTGAACACTAGTTTCTACTGTATCCATAAAAGAAGCATCGGAAACTTGAACATTAATATTACTTAAATATTCGTTACCAGTGATATATTTTTGCGCTGTTGACAAAGGAATATAGATTAAATCATCAGAGCTGCCCATACCGGTTCCGCCCTTTGCCTCGGTAATGCCTACAACAGTAAATTCTTGGCTGTCAATTTTAATTTTTTGGCCAGTACAATCAACATCTTCGCCACATAAAGTGTCACTAACTGTTGGACCCAAAACCGCCACCTTGGCATTAGACTCTATGTGAGCTTGAGTAATACCGCTACCATTAGCTAATTCAATTGTTTTTAAAGAAAAATAATTAGGATCAATTCCGTAAATACTAGTATTAGTATTAGCCGTTTTTAAACGAACTTGTTTACGTGTACTAACAGTTGGTGCTACAGCTGTAATATCAGAAATATTTTCTGCAATCGCTTTAGCATCAGATAATTTTAAAGATTGGGATGAACCCATAGCATTTTTTACAACACTGCCGGTGCTTTTCTGCCTTCCTGGCATAACTACCAATAAGTTAGTACCTAGTGATTCTACTTTGCTAGTAATACTTTGAGATGCGCCCTGACCAATAGAAATCATGGTGATAACCGAACCAATACCAATAACAATACCTAAAATAGTTAAAGCGGAACGAGATTTGTTAGAAGCTAAAGAAAAATATGTCTCTTCAAATAAGTCGGAAAAAAGCATATTATTTTTTGGTTTTTAAATCAGATAAAATACGACCGTCTCTAATTTCAATAATTCTATCAGCATGTTCAGCCACATAACGATCGTGAGTAATTAAAATAATAGTGTGTCCGTGTTTGGAATTTAATTCTTGAAATGACTCTAAAACAATTTTCCCGGTTTTAGTATCCAAATTACCAGTCGGCTCATCGGCTAAAATAATTTCTGGATTATTAACCAAAGCCCGAGCAATAGCCACTCTTTGCATTTGTCCACCAGACAATTGATTAGAAAGGTGTTCCCAGCGATCTTCATCTAAACCAGCCGCCTTCAGTGCCTTGGCAGCTTTTTGATAACGCTCCACCTTAGGAGTCTTACTATCATAGAGCAACGGTAGAATAACATTTCTTAATACCGTAGAGCGAGGTAATAAATTAAATGACTGAAAAACAAACCCAATTTTTTCTGAACGAATTTTAGCTAAATCTTCGTCCGACATAGAAAAAACATCCTCTCCATTTAACAAATATTCGCCGCTAGTTGGTCTATCCAGTGCACCTAAAATATTCATTAAAGTTGATTTGCCAGAACCCGAAGGACCCATAATGGCCACAAACTCCCCTTTTTCAATACTAAAATTTATATCATTTAAAACAGTCAATTCATTATCACCAGAAAAGTATTTTTTTTCAATATTACTACATTTGATCATCATATAAATTGATGTTTACTGTCCTGGAGGAGGTCCGCCGGCACCACCACCAATCATCATCCCACCCATAATATTCGTAGTTGATTTTGTAGTAGAAGTTTTATTGGAAGAAGAACTACTAATTTTAATTGTTTGAGTAATAATTTCCTCGCCTTCTGCTAATCCACTAATTATTTCAGTCATCGTGTCATTACTGTCGCCGATAGTAACTGTTTTTTTCTGAGGCACTCCATCAATTAAAATTTCAACATAATTAGAGGAACCGAAGGTTTTGACAGCGCTACTAGAAACCATTAAAACATCAGCTTTGGAAGACGTAATGATTTCCGCATTAATACTCATACCGGATTTAACTCTGTCATCTTGAACATCAAAAGCAATTTTTACATTATAGCTAACAACTCCTTGGCTGGTAGTGCCTAAAGAATCTACTTCAGCCACCTCACCAGTAATAGTCAAATCTTCCAAAGCATCAAAAGTCAAATTAACTTTTTGACCCACAGCCACTTTAGCAATATCAGACTCGTTTAAAGAAATAGTAGCAATCTTTTGTTTGGTCACCAAAATAACCGCCGTAGAGCCAGAGGAAACAGTATCCCCTTTTTTAATATCTACTTCAGCTACGACCCCATCAAAAGGAGCCCTGATGGTATAATCTGCTAATTTTTCTTTAGCATCCAACAAAGAATTTTCTTTTTGTTTTAAGGAAAGTTTTTGGGATTGAATATCCAGAGAATCGGCTCCGGCTTTTAATTCTTCCAAGGAAGCGGTTTTTTCCGCAATTGAACGATCAGCTGTAACTAAAGAACTTTTAGAATTGGCAATAGTATTTTTAGCTGACAACAAGTTAGTTAAATGGCTATTAGTCTTAGAAGTATAATTATCCAAACTATTTTGGTGGGTGGACATCAAAGAAGGGATAGTTACATCTGACGACCTGTCTAGCATCAAATCCTGAATTAAATCGACAAAATTATTAGCGCTTTTAACTGCATCGGAGACTAATTTGGTAGTTTCGTAAGTTTCCATAATTAAGCTATCAATAGTCGCAGTTTCAACATCACGAGATACAGTTTTATAAAGATCAAAATTAGCATCGTATTTTTTGCGAGCTGCAGCATAAGCATCGTTCACATTTTGACGATAAAGAGAAATCTTATTATAAATATCGTTATTATTAGAATTTAAAGAGACCCCTTGGTTCGCATACCAATCAATGTTAGTATAATTATTGCTGTAATCATAACCGTATAAAATATCTTTTAAACCGGCCATAACAGTTGGCAAATCCAAAAACGCGTTGGTTACACTATTAAAACCGTCTTCATAATTTTTATTTAAAGTTTCTTCAGTTTGCTCCCTGTTTTCCTTAGCTGCAGCTAAAGAATTTTCTGCTTGTAAAAGACTTAGCTCATCAGCCGGTTGAACTAATTTAGCATAGGAAATTTTCGCCGATTCTAAACTAGTTTCAGCATCACGCACTGTTTTTAAAGCTTCTTTGGCGTTAATAGTAGCAATAACAGTACCAGATTTAATTTCTTGTCCAACAGTAACATTAATACTAGTGATATCCCCCGAAGCCTTGGGATTTACATTGACCTGATTGGAAACAGAAATTTGTCCTGTCCCACTAATTGAAGTAATCAATAAACCTTTTTCCGCGGCGGATGTTACATAACGCACTGATTGGGTTTTGACAAAAAATTTTTTATAACCCAAGTACCCGCCACCCCCCAAAACAATAATGATTAGTCCTAAAACTATTTTGTGTTTTAAAAACCAACGAAAAAACTTTTTCATACTTAAACTAATTTTTATAAATTAACTATCTAATTTATTAACGAATAATTGGTTCAATAATAAAACCTTGCGGTGGTGGTAATTTCTGAATATCAAACCGTTGACGGACTCCTCTCTTAATCATTTCCATACTCCTATCCTCTACTATTCTAATTCCTCTAGCCACAAAAGCATCTGCTTGTTTTTCGCCCACAACCATAATAAATATATTAGGGTGTAAGGAGGGCAAAGGTTCTTCTAAATGAGTAATCAAAACTTTTTCTGTTTCTCGTGGGGTTTGGACTAAAAGAAAATCCGAAGTAATTTCTTTGATTCTCCCCACTAATCCTCTTTGTCGAGATTCTAATCCTTGATCTAGAAATGGTTTAAATAAAATCCCGCCTGGATGTCTATTAAAAGCACCTTGCTCAATCTTTTCATTGAAATTAGTTAAACCTAAACCTAAACCTAATAAAATAATCGAGCCTAATAAGGCCACAGCTAAATAACCAAATGGTCGTTGATAAAAAAATCCGCTTTTTTTGATTATAAAACCAGCAATAAAAATTAAAACGACAAAAGTTATAACCAACAAATAGGGAAAGGATTCTAAAAAAGCCAAGATTCCTCGACTACCAAAACTTAAATAGCCTAAATTATCTGAAGATTTTAAATAAAACAAAGCCAGACTAAAAAATAAGACAGCTAATAAAATAGTAAACGCCAAAACACTGCCGATACCTAATTTTTCAGCTAAAAAAATATATTTAGATCGTAATTTGACCCGTCCGCTTTTTATTTCGGACATGACTTGTTCTTCTAAATTAATTTCTGACATATTGTTTTTCTAAATTTTCTTTAAGAATTTTTTTACCGCGTAAAATTAAAATACCGACTGTGCTTTTAGGAATTTTTAACATTTCACTAATTTCTTCGTAAGATTTTTGTTCAAAAAAATAAAGAATTAAAGGCTCCCGATATTTATCTTTTATTAAAGATAACTTTTTTTCAATTAAAGATTTGGTCAAGGTAATATCCAAATTGTCAATAAAATCCTGCTTGTCTTCAAAAAATAACCAATCATTATCATCTAACAAAATTGTTTCCTTCCAGTGTTT
>DAOMZV010000021.1:0-14688 GCA_035400705.1 Candidatus Magasanikiibacteriota bacterium | reverse complement strand
TCTGATCCATTTTCTTTTTTCGCTATGATTCTGTCTTTTGGTTTGGCCGTTTTATCAACCGGCTTATAAATAGCTACACCGGAATTATTAACGATAACCACATATAAATCTTCGTCGTGGCAGTCGGTAATAAAATTTAAAAACTCTCTTTTTTGTTTTGGCGGCAAAGAGTTAAATTTTTCTAAACACACACTATTTAATCGGGCTTGAAAAATCTTTCCATTTCTTTTTGCCCATTCCAAAATTTTTTTATTTTTCTGTGCTATTTTTTTCAATTCCCCTCTTTTTGAAGTATTCTTGCCAGTTGTCTGACGAACATAATTTTGAAGATCCCGCCACATTTTATCAGTTTGATTCTTAAAACTAAAACTAAACCATTTTTCCAATTTTCCTAAGCCAAGATTTTTTAATGTTCCTGTGCCCGACTTAGCAATTGATTTTATAGAAAACCTGGTTTTCTTATTACTTGAATGCTCGGCATCAACATCCGACGTTGATTGCTCAATAACAAAATGACGGCCAGTCCAAACAACATTTATAATTTTGCCTTTTCTGCTTATTTCGTCATCCAATATTTTTTTAATTCCCGGCTGAATTTTTATAAAATTATTATTTTGCAATCTCATTCTTTCTTTACCATCTTCTTTGTCTAAAATTTTATTAGATAACTTGGCTAAATCTTCGCTATAAGAAAAAGTTATTTTATAAAGATGGCAAATATACTGACAGACTAACAGCTCAAAATAATCGGCCTGTGCTCGGTTTGATTTTTCTTTATTACCTTTTTTCATATTAGCTAAAATAGGCTCCAACAATTTTATTAATTTGTTCTTGATCCTGATTAAAATTGTAGCTAAAATCATGCTTTAAATTTTTTATTATATTTTTTGAAATCTCAACAACGGCTTTAATATCTTTATCAGTAAAACTGGGCATTGGTAATTTTTTTATATCCCTAATTTGAATAGAATTAGTATGATTTAATAATTTGATCATCTTATTATAAACCTCACTATTCAAAATTCCGACAAAGAATTCCGGCGGATATTTTTTGGGGTTTTTGGGGAAAAAGCACATTGCCTTATTACTTTCCCAAAGAGCTCCAACCGTTGATAATCTTGCGGTCAAGTTAGAACAAACACCGGAAATGATAAAACCCTGTCTGTCATCATTCAAATTATAATGGCTAGGCATTTTATAATTAGACACCGATTCTTGATCCCATCTTATAGCATATTCAGCCGGCCAATAATATTTATTATTACCTCCCTTTTTATGATAAAATTTCCATTTTTTCCCATCAATATTTTTGATATTAACCCGTTCTGTTATCCCATTATTTTTAGCATATTGGACACCGTTATAATCAGCAATAGCTAAAAATTTACGATTGTTAGTTGTATGCATTCCTAATCCGCCATCCAAATAATTAATCATTTTTTCAAACTCGTTGATTTTACCTAATAATTTAGCCCCGCCATTAAAATCAAACACATAATCCGGATACGATAAAATATTTTTTTGAATAGTTTTATATTTTTTGCCATTATAATCATCAATTTCATTATCTCGGCAATCGTTAAAAATGACAACATGATCATCCGTCGCTTTTTTATTAGTTATTAAAATAATACTAGTATTAACCAATGCCCCTCTATCTCTAAATAATTTTTTAGAACATAGCGTTATCTCATTAACGGTGTAATTTTTCAATAAAAATTTTCTTAACTTTTTGTGTATGCCTAAAGTTAAATAAGTATCGCTGACAATAAAACAAAGTTGTCCATTCTCTTTTAGTAATTTACAACCCAAATACAAAAACATCGCATAAGTATCATTAGCCCCAATTTCATTAAAAATATTACCTAATTTGTGCTTATTTTTTTTAATATAATCGCTTTGCTTATTCAAATAAGGGGGGTTCCCGATTATATGTGAAAATTGCTCGCAACCAAAAAGAGAATCATTGGCGATATCAGTATTTAAAAGAGTGTCTTTAATGACAACATTTTTTAGGCCAAGTTCGTTTAAACCATTTTTGACTTCCGGATTTATGTCCCAAACCGTTATCTGGTCAGGTTTTAACAACTTATTTTTTAAAATAACCGAAACAAAAGCACCGTCGCCTCCGCTCGGTTCCAATAATTTACTGCTTTTATCAAAATTGGTTAACTTTTCAACCATATATTCAACCGTATGGATGGGGGTATAAAAAGCACCTAGTTGTTTTTGAGTTTGCTGTGTCATACAAAAGAATTATAGCATAAATTTTTAACTTCCGAAATTTTACTTTTTTAAGTAAATAAGCTAAAAAATGCCAATTAAAAAAGAACGGGGAGCGACCCCATTCTTTTTTGTACTAGTTATTCTCTAGTACTAGAGGTAATCTTGTAGGCATAGACATACTTAGTTGTATTGTCTCCTCCTCCGGTATCACCTTTAGTTTTATAAGTCTCAATAATATATTTTTCTATAGCCCTTGCCGTATCTGAATTTTGAGACTCACTATAAACCCAATGATCGGAATTCTTATTAACATTGTGATGGGTAAATAATCTTTGGTTTGGATCGGAAGCAATTCCGACATACCACCCAGAAAATATACCACCCCAATTTTTAATATACTGAATAATATCCGCCACTATAGTTTTAGAATCTGCCATGAATTTTAGGGGCCAATAGGCTAAATATTGCTTTTTTCAGTTATTCTGATACAATATAGATAGCCTATTGGCTGTTAATCTTAATTTCTTAGCGTTTTATAAAAATGATTTCGACCTTTACCCATTCCATGGGAGGGCTATCATCCTTATAAAATGTTATATCAAAATATCGGGATTCGATCCCGATTTTTTGTTTATTTATTTTTGTCTAACTCAAAAACAAAAAGCTCACCAACACCATCTTCATTGATTTTCTTCCACTCATAACGACCATGATGAATCTCCGGTTTTATATTGCTTGTGTTAAAAAAACTTCTTGCAATAACACTCCCGCCATATCCATCCTTGCTATGCAAAATAGTAAATTTATTTTTTTCTGCCTCATCGTTTGTAAAATGAATGGCAACCGCTTTGTTAGCTTCATCATAAAAAAATACTACATACTTATAATCCTTAATCCTGTTATTATTATAAAACTTCTTCGGGAATCCAATGCTGTTAGATTTTGTAATGGTTATTCTATTTTCATTCCTAACATTACGCCCCTCAAACTTTTTAAAATTGTATTCCATATGTTTGATATTTATTACTTTTCTCTTTCTATAATAGATTATATACCATTTTTATAATAATGTCAAGTATATTTTTTATTGGATTTTTTATTACTTTTGTATCTCCACGTGTTTTTATATTTTTTTATAACAATAACTCAACTATAATTTTCCACAAATTCTACCCAGTTCTTTATATTCTCAATAATTTCATCTAAAGAGTTAAAAATCCGTTTTTTAACCACCAATAATGGCCTCCTCCCCGCACTCAAAAAGCTATCCTAATCGGATAGCTTTTTTCATACGGGGTTTCCTTTCGGGAGCATTCATCCCCGCCCTTTTAAAAAACTCCGTACAGTTCAATTACGGAGTTTTTTATTTATAAGCAAAAATAATTATAAAAATTCAAACAAAATAAAACTTAAATACAAACAGATTAATATTACCCCCTCCCAACGTTGGAATTTCCTAGTTGTAACATAAAAAATACTGACCACCGATAAAATAATAACAACAAAAAGTATTAAAACATAATAGCGCCACGATAAAGATAAGGGAATGGGGGCAATAAAGGTAATTAAACTTAAAATCAAAATATTGCTTGCAGCGGAACCCACTAAATGACCGAAAGACAAATCGCCGCTCTTAGTTTTTAAAGAGCGCAACATCACCGTTATCTCTGGCAAATTAGTACCGATGGCAAAAACCAGCAGACCAACCAAAAAGGGGGCAACAGGGAAAATACCAAGCGCGATTCCAACGATTTCCATAATGACATATGAAGAAAGTGACACCAAAAATAGACCGATAAGCGCCCACAAAATTTCCCGGCGCAATTCCCGACGCCAAAACAAAAATTTTTCTTTAAATCTCTGCCAAGCATGATGATGATGTTGTTGCTCCGATACAGCTTGTTTAATAATTTCGCCATCAGCCTGATAATGACTGCCCGATAGATAATCAAGATAAATTAAGATGAGATAAAAAACTACTAGCAATAAGCCATCATAATAATGGAAACTGCCTTTCAATCCCAAAAAGAGAGAGAATATGATAAATATAAAACTGGGCAAAATCACCAATATCCGGCCATCGGTCTTAATTTCTCTTTGCAAAACAATTGACACGCCCAAAATCAAACCAAAAATTACAATTATGCCGCCCCAAATATTACCTAAAAATACGGCCGGCACTCCTTGACGAATGGCGTTAAGACCAACCATAAATTCAGGAATAGTGGTTAAAAAACCTAAAATCGTCCCCAATAACACCGGATGAATTCTAGTCCTATCGGCCACCGCCCTTAAATTACCCACTAATAAATCAGCCCCCTTACCAAGAATCAGAAAAAAAACAACGGCCAAAAAAATAAGAGAAAAACTAAACATCATAAAATTTATTAAACGGCTAAATTAATTTATCAATCAGCAAAGAATAGCTATAGCCCGACGCTATCATTAATTGCGGATATATGGAAATATCAGTAAATCCCGGCAAAGTATTAATTTCATTATATTAATATTCCAACAGACTGTATATCAATATTTTAACAGACTATAATAAAAATCCCAAGGACTTACTTAATCTCTATTTATATTAATATAATACGAATAAAAGATCAAACATGAAAACGAAAATTGGAATACCGAGAGTAACAGGAAATACCCCGGAAGTGCCTGAGCTTTATGTTGGTAAAGAATTTTTACGTCAACAAAATAATAAACAAAAAACATTAAAAGGCTCAAAAAGGAAACAATGCGGACGCCACCGCCGCAATCTGCCTGGTGGAAAATAAAAAAACATTAACCTCTAATCTGCGCCCCCGCAAAGGAGCGCTTTTTTATTTCTCTTACACCTTTGCTTATCCACTACCGCCCGTGCTAAAATATAGTTATGCAAAAAAATCTTCCCAAATTCATCATTATCGATGGTAATGCCCTAATTCACCGCAGTTTTCATGCCATCCCCCCGACTTTAACCACTAAAGACGGACTTCTAGTTAATGCTGTCTATGGTTTTACCAACTTTATCTTGAAGGCTTTCTTAGAATTAAAACCAGAATATGTCGTTCTTACCCTCGACCGCCCCGCCCCCACTTTCAGACATGAAGACTATACTGAATATAAAGCTACTCGCATAAAAGCGCCGGATGAGCTTTATAAACAAATCCCTTTAGTCAAAGAAGTAGCCATCGCGCTCGATATTCCTATCTTTGAAAAAGACGGCTTTGAGGCCGATGACCTTATTGGCACGATTACTAAAGAATCAGAAAAAGAAACGAATTGGCAAAACATTATTATCACCGGCGATATGGATACCCTCCAGCTCATCAGCGACCGAACCAGCGTCTATACCATGAGCCGCGGCTTCAGCGACAGCCTTCTCTATGGCGCTCAAGAAGTAAAAGATCGTTATGGTCTCAGACCCGACCAGATAGTTGATTACAAAGCTTTGCGCGGCGATGCCAGCGACAATATTCCCGGCGTCAAAGGCATCGGCGAAAAAGGCGCGACCGAATTATTGCAAGCCTTTGACACCCTCGACGGCGTCTATAAAGCGGTAGCGCAAAATAATGGGAAAATAAAATCACGAACCAGGGAATTATTACTACAAAATAAAGATAAGGCCTATCTTAGTCAACGCCTGGCTACAATCAACCGTGAAGTGCCGATTAAAATCAAATGGGATGAGTTTAAACTAGATTCTTTTGATGAAAGTCGAGCGGAAGCTGTTTTTCAAAAACTGGAGTTCCGTTCCCTTCTCGGTAAATTAAAACAGATAAAAAATCTCGGTCAAGCCGAACAATTAAAAAAGGAAAAGACGCCAAAGGTAGAATATCAAGATAAATTTGCGCGCAATCAAGCTGAAAAGAAATATCAACTAATTGCCGATGATCAAAGCTTCAATATTTTCTTCAAGAAACTAAAACAGCAAAACGCTGTGGCTATCGACACCGAAACTGAGGGACTGGATCCGCTTAATGCCCAGCTTCTGGGCCTATCTTTTTCTTGGCAAGCTAACGAAGCCTATTATCTTCATCTCGACGCCAAAACTACAACTAAAACCGACTTATTCAATTACAAGAAAGCGGGGGCGGGGTATGACTGGCTAAAAAAATTGCAAATAGTCTTAGAGGATGAAAAAATAAAAAAATACGGACATAACCTGAAATTCGATTGGCGCGTTTTAAAAAATCAAGGCATACTACTAAAAGGAATCGCCTTTGATAGCCTGCTCGCCTCATATCTGCTTAATCCCGATAATCGCCAGCACGGACTGGATGGGGTTTCTTTCCGCGAACTGGCTTGGGAAAAAATCAGCACCGAAGAATTAATCGGCAAGGGTCAGGAGGCTCTTTCCTTCTCTCAGGTTCCTGCAGAAAAAATGGCGCAGTACGCCGGCGAAGACGCCGACTGTGCCTGGCAATTACAAGCAATCCTTAGTAAAAAATTAAAAAAAGAGAAATTAGATAAACTATTTATCAATTTAGAATTACCCCTGATTACCGTCTTAGGAGAGATGGAAGAAAATGGTATTAAACTAAACCCTAAACCTTTGGCGCAATTGGCAAAAAAATTAGAAAAACGCCTAAACAATCTTACTAAAGAAGCTTATAGTTTAGGCAAGGAAGAATTTAATCTCAACTCCACCAAACAGCTGCAACATATTTTGTTTGAAAACTTACAACTGGATACGCATGGTTTGAAAAAAACTAAGACTGGTATTTCTACCGCTGACGAAGAATTAGAAAAATTACGCGACCAACATGAGATTATCGCTTTAATCCAAGAATATCGCGAATTAAGCAAACTACAAAACACCTATGTTTTAGCTTTGCCAAAAATGATCAATCCTAAAGACGGACGAGTCCATACCAGCTATAACCAAAGTGTTACTGCCACCGGCCGCCTCTCTTCTACTGAACCCAATTTACAAAATATCCCCACCCGCACCGAAGAGGGCCGGGAAATCAGAGCCGCTTTCGTGGCGGCTGAAGGTTATTCTCTGCTTAGCCTTGATTATTCACAAATCGAACTTCGCCTTGCCACCCATCTTTCCCAAGATAAAAAGATGATAACTGCCTTCCAAAAAAATGAAGACATCCATACCGCTACCGCTGCCGCTATCAACGGCGTCGCCTGGCAAGAGGTAACCAAAGAAATGCGTCGTGCCGCTAAAGCTATTAATTTTGGCATCCTCTACGGCCAAGGCCCCCATGGCTTAAGTCAGGGCGCGGGCATCAGCTATAGCCAAGCTAAGGATTTTATCGACCGCTATTTTGAGGTTTATCCGGGTATAAAAAAAATGATGGATAAATTCATTGCCGATGCCAGAAACAAAGGCTACGCGGAAACTCTTTTTGGACGTCGCCGCCCTCTTCCCGACTTAAACGCAGATTTTATCCAGGTGCGCCACGCCGCCGAACGCATGGCCATCAATATGCCGATCCAAGGGACAGCCGCCGATATGATTAAAAAAGCTATGCTTAATATTGACGATTATATCCAGGACAAAAAAAATGATATTCGCCTTTTACTCCAAGTTCATGATGAATTGATTTTTGAAATTAAAAGCGATAAGCTGGAAAAATATATTGAACCGCTCAAAAAACTAATGGCCGAAGCTCTGCCCTTATCGGTACCGATAATTGTGGAAGCGGCCAGCGGCCAAAATTGGGGAGAATTAAAATAATATGTTTCTTAATTCGCAAAATATCGCCCTCTTAGGTCTAGGCAAAGAAAACCAAGCTTTCTTAGCTTGGATTTTTAAGCATGGCTATAAACACGTCGTTACTATCTGCGACCAAAGAACAGAAACACAGTTAAAAGATATCATCAGCGCTACTCCTTTATTTAAAAAACACTTGGATAAATTAGCTTGGAGGACAGAAGCAAACTTTAACAAAAATCTAGATGACTTTGAAGTTTTGTTTCGCTCCCCCGGCTGGCCCCTGTCTTGCCCCGGCGTGCAAACGGCTCTTAAAAAAGGAGTACTGGTAAGCAGCGCGATGGAATATTTTTTTGCCGCCTGTCCAACTAAAAACACGATTGGAGTTACCGGCAGCAAAGGCAAAGGAACAACCGCCTCAATTATCGCTGCCATTTTAAAAAAGGCCGGTAAAAAAATTTTTTTAGGAGGCAATATCGGTATCGCCCCTTTCAATTTTTTTGATAAAATAAAAAAAAACGACTGGGTGATTATGGAATTATCTAGCTTTCAACTTGAAGATATGCACTTCGGTCCACGATATGCCGTTATTACTAATCTCTTCAAAGAACATTTATCACCCGCCGACCCTCTTAATCCTAATTACCACCATTCTCTTTACGCCTACTGGCAGGCTAAACTTAAGATTGCCAAACATCCGGAAAACAAACTTCTGGTAGCCAATAATAATTTGCGTTCTAGGTTAGAAAAAGAAAAATTGCCGGGTAAAATAATTTACTTTGAAGCTTCAACTCTGCCTTCTTGTTTGCGGGGTATATACAACCAAGAAAATATCGGTGCGGCGGTAGCCTTAAGCCGAGTTTTAAAAATTTCCGCACAAACATACAAAAAAGCCATTAAAAACTTTAAAAATCTGGAACATCGGCTGGAATTTGTCGGAGAAAAAAACGGTATTAAATATTTTGATAACAGTTTTTCTACGACTCCAGAAAGCACTGCCTTAGATTTAATCTCTTTTCAGGAACCAATCATCCTAATTGCTGGCGGAGCGGACAAAGGAGCTGATTTTAAACCCCTAGCTAAACTTATTAATAAAAAAGTAAAGGCCTTAATCTTACTAAAAGGAACAGCGACTCCTCGTTTGTTCGTGGAGGTAAAAATGGCCGGATTCAACAAGAAAAATATCTATTTTGCCGACACTATGGCCGAAGCAATAAGCGCGGCCAGAAAAAAAGCTATTGCCGGCGATATTATCTTATTATCCACGGCCTGCGCCAGCTTCGGTATTTTTAAAAACTATAAAGAAAGAGGCGACCAGTTTAAATTCTATGCTAAAAAATAAAACAAAATCCAGCATCGGCGTCTTTGATTCCGGACTAGGGGGCTTAACCGTACTCAAGCATCTTCTGGAAAAATTACCGCCATATGACTACCTCTATCTTGGCGACACCGCCCGCGTGCCCTATGGCGGACATTCTCAAGAAGTAATTTACCGCTATACGAAAGAAGCAATGGATTTTCTATTCTCTCAAGGTTGCCGTTTAGTAATTTTAGCCTGCAATACCGCCTCTTCCCAAGCTTTACGCCGCCTACAACAAGAATATCTCCCAGAAAAATATCCCGACCGACGCATTCTTGGTGTTATCATCCCTTTGGCAGAATATGCCTCCAAAAGTAATAATATAGGAGTAATCGGAACGCGCGCCACTATCGCTTCCAAGGCCTATGAACACGAAATCAAAAAATTAAATCCGCAAGCTTCTGTTGTCAGCAACAGCGCCCCTTTGCTTGTTCCTTTAATTGAAGAAGGTTTGGCTGGCAGCGATGTCACGAATAAACTTTTAAAAAAGTATCTGAGACCATTAAAGATTAAAAAGATTAAAACTTTAATTCTCGGCTGCACTCATTACTCCTTTCTATTAAAAGACATACGCCGCATCATGGGAAATAACTGTCGCGTCCCCGATCCTGGAGAAATTGTGGCCAATAGCTTAAAAAATTATCTCATAAAACATAACAACCTGGTATCTGCTCATAAAAAACCCGGTAGCCGACATTTCTATTTAAGCGACAAGCCGGAAAATTTTATTAAATTAGGCGAAAGGTTTCTTGGTCAAAAAATAGACAACTGGAAAATAATTTCTCTATGATCTTCCTGCTCCATGGCGCCGACTCTTTCCGTCGCCAGCAAAAATTAAATGAACTAAAACAGCGCTTCATGTCCGCGATTGATTCTCTGGGGCAGAGTTTGATTATTCTTGATGGTCGCCAAACTTCCGACGCCGAACTGCAAGAAAAAATCAGTAGCGGCTCCCTGTTCACCAAGAAACGCATGGTAATTGTGGAAGATATTTTTAGTAATAAAAATGAAGCTATTTTTGAAACCGCCTGGCAATTATGCAAAAAAAATTCCGGCACTGAAGATAACGCCCTCATTTTTAACGAAAATGAAATCACTGTGTCCAAATTAAAAACGGGGGCAAAAAAATTATATAATTGGTTATTACAACAGCCTTTTGTACAAGAGTTTAAATTATTAAACAACGCCCAAGTGCTCAATTTCGCCCAAAAAGAAATTGAAAATCAAGGCGGTAAAATCTCGCCTAATGCCTTATCTCTACTAATTGCTCGAACGGGCAACGACTTATGGCGCCTCAATAATGAAATTCAAAAACTAACAGCCGCTGGCAAAAATAAAATTATCGACGAATCATTAATTCAAGCGTTAGTAAAAAATGAAGTGGAAGATAATATTTTCGCCCTTACCGATGCCTTCGGTTATAAAAACAGCAAATTAGCCCTTAAACTACTGGAAGAACAATTTATTGCCGGCCTGAGCGCTGAATATATTCTCGCCATGTGCCAAAGGCAATTTAAAATTATTCTTCAAATCAAACAAATACAAAATCAGAACCGCCTCAGCGAAGCTCAATTGGCTAGTCAACTCAAACTACATCCCTTTGTGATAAAAAAAAGTAACAGTCAAGCCAATAAATTTTCTCTAAACGAACTGGATCATTACTTCCAAACTTTTTTAGAATTAGATTATAAAAACAAACAAGGAAAAACAGATTTAAAAAGCGAGTTGTACGCCCTGGCAGCTTCTTTGTCCTAGAAATAAGCCGAAAAACTCTTGCTTTTTTATTACTCTTCTGTTATATTTTATCCAGAAGTTGCCAGAAACTTATTTTTTATTGTTATTTTCCCATAATTAAGGGCAATTAGCTCAGTTGGTTAGAGCGCAACACTGATAATGTTGAGGTCGGAGGTTCGAATCCTCCATTGCCCACTTCAGCTTTAAAATAAAAGAATCGCGGGATAGAGCAGTTGGCAGCTCGCCAGGCCCATAACCTGGAGGTCGTCGGTTCGAATCCGACTCCCGCAACTAATCTGTTTTTAGTCGAGCCTCGGTAGCTCAGTGGTAGAGCAAAGGACTGGATTTTCGGTCCGTTCAGTGGAAACACTGGAATGAAAATCGGGTGAATTCGGGGAAGCCCTCAGCGTTATGCGCCGGGTAATCCCGAGCCAAGCTTCAATTGGGTTTAAAATTGAAGAAGGTGTAGAGACTAGCGGGTGCGCCCAACAATAATCCCGCCGCGAGCGCCCGACCCCGCCCTTTATCCTTTTGATAAAACGGGGATGATATAGTCCAATCCTTAGGGAAACCTAAGCGCCGCTAAAGGAAAATCCTTGTGTCGTCAGTCCGATTCTGACCCGGGGCACAAATGCGAAAAAGTTATAAAGTTATAAAGTGATGACTTCGAGCACCATGCTTTAAGCGAATAATTCTATAACTTTATAACTTTTTTACTTTATACGGGGTATGGCCTAATTGGCTAAGGCGCCTGCTTTGGGAGCAGGAGATTCTGGGTTCAAGTCCCAGTACCCCGACTAAGTTAAACTTCTTCAAATTCAGAGGCGATTCGTTCCAATTTTTTCCACAAACGATTTGATTTCATTAAAATCGTTTGACGAAGCCAGTTTTTCAGTGTGGTGAGCAGATAAAATCCATTTTTTCAATGGTTCAATCCAATTGTTTCCCTTTCGCCTAAAATCAGCCTTTCTTTTGTTAAGGTCTGTTTTTGTTTTAATGAGTTTATCCTTTTTTGATAAGATAAATTTCCTTTTCAATTGAGCCGTCCAAAAAGGCGTTAACGAGTTTGTCTAACTTTTGCTCGGTTTCCTTGATTTCCTTTTCTAATTCTAAATTTTGGGCGAAAGTGCAACGATTAAGCAAAATTTCAATTAATTCATTAATTAATAGTGAAGAATTTCAACAATTATTATTTTTAATGCCTTTGAGTTTCTTTTTAAAAATCGTCTATTTTAATTTGGAATTTCTTATCTTTTTTGCTAAAATTATAATGAAAAATTCATTAAATTAAAAAATGAAAAATTTTTATAAAAAATTAAATAATGATGAAATTCAATGCTTGGCCTGTGTTAATCAATGTAAAATAAAAAATGAGCAAGTGGGTGTTTGTGGTGTTCGCCAAAATAAAAAGGGAAAGTTAAATTTATTAGTGGAAAATCGGCCAATTGCCATTAATCTTGATCCGATAGAGAAAAAACCTCTTTTTCATTTTTTACCCGGCACAGAAATTTTTTCTTTTGGCACTTTTGGTTGTAATTTTCGCTGTGCCTTTTGTCAAAATTGGAATATTAGTCAACTTCCTAAAGGTAATAAAATTTTTGAAGAGTTTATTAAAGAAACTACTGAATTTTGGCCACCCGAAAAAATTGTTAACCATTGTTTAGAAAATAAAATTTCTTCCATTGCCTACACATACAATGAACCAACAATCTTTGTTGAATATGCTTTAAAAACTATGATTTTAGCTCGAAAAAATGGAATAAAAAATGTCTTTGTTTCTAATGGTTATCAATCAAATGAAACCATAAAAGAAATTACTCCATATTTAGATGCTATCAATATTGATTTAAAATCAATGAATGAAAAATTTTATCAAAAAATTTGTGGCGCTCATTTAGAACCAGTTTTAAAAAACATCAAAACTTTTTATCAAAAAGGCGTTTGGATTGAACTAACCACTTTAGTAATTCCTCAAGAAAATGATAGCGAAAAAGAATTAAAAGAAATTGCTCAATTTATTGCTCAAATTGACAAAAACATTCCTTGGCATATTTCTCGTTTTTTCCCCAATTATCAAATGGCTGATTACAAAGAAACTCCAATAGAGACAATAAAAAAAGCTTATGAAATTGGAAAAAAAGCCGGCTTAAATTTTGTTTATGGAGGAAATATTATTAATTCTTCTTTAGAAAATACTTTCTGTCCTCAATGTGACGCTCTCCTTATTGCTCGCAATAATTATAATATAAAAATAACAGAAAATTTTTCCAAAGGCCGATGTTTGAAATGCCACGCTGAAATTAAAGGCGTTTGGTAATAATAAAAATATGTCTATTAGACCACCAGCGGTTGCCGGCCAATTCTATCCTGAAAATCCCCATGAATTAAAAAATTTAATTAATAATTTTTTAAAAAAACAATCGGCGAATTTATTTGTCCCCGCTAAAATAAAAACCTTTATTGCTCCTCATGCTGGTTACATTTATTCCGGTCCAGTTGCGGCGAGCGCTTATCAAATTCTTTCTTTATCTTTGTGGCAACCCAAAAAAATTATTCTCATTGGCCCTTCGCATCATTCTCCTATTGTTGATTTTGTTTTTTCTTCTGCTAATCAGTGGGAAACTCCCTTGGGGAAAATTCCTCTCTATTTTCCTTTTAAAAATAAAGACGATTTTATTTTTGATGATTTGACCTTTCAATTCGAACATTGTCTTGAAGTACAATTACCATTTTTACAAATCATTCTTTCTGATTTTCAAATTTTACCAATTTTAATTAATAATGAAAATAAAAGTAAAAAATTAGCTGAAATTGTAAATTCCGTTTTAGACAAAGAAACTCTTTTAATAATTAGTTCTGACTTAAGTCATTATTATCCGTTAAATATAGCCGAAAAAATTGATACTCAAACAATAAATATAATTCTTCAATTAAAAACAGATGAAATAGAAAATATTAATGCTTGTGGTGCGCCGGGAATTTTAACCTTAATGTATTTAGCCAAAGAATTAAAATGGCAAACAAAACTAATTGATTATCAAACTTCTTTTAATAGTAGTGGCGATAAAAATTCAGTAGTCGGCTACTCCTCTTTTGTTTTTTATGAATAATTTTTCTCTTAATCAAAAAGATAAAGATTTTTTATTAAACTTGGCTCGCCAAGCAATAAAAAATTATTTAGAAACGAATCAAATTTTAGAAATTGATGAAAAAATTTTAGAAAACTATTCACCCGTCTTAAAAGAAAAAATTCCCTGCTTTGTGACTTTAACTATTAATGATGAACTAAGGGGTTGTATTGGTTTTTTTCAAACTAATAAATCATTATACGAAACTGTAATAGAAATGGCTATTAATGCTGCTTTTTTTGATTATCGTTTTTTCCCAATTCAAAAAGAAGAATCAGATCAAATTAAAATTGAAATATCTCTTTTAACTTCACCAAAAGAATTAATTTATAATGATGCTTCTGATTTGCTTAAAAAACTTGAATCTTTTAAACATGGTGTTATTGTTAAAAAAGATTTTTATGAAGCTACTTATTTGCCTCAAGTTTGGGAAAAAATTCCTGATAAAGAATTATTTCTCAGCTCATTGTGTCTTAAAGCTCAATTACCAGCTGATGCCTGGAAAAAAGAAAAATTAGAAATTAAAGTATATGAGGTCGAAAATTTTAAAGAATAAATATGAAACCAATAAAATATGAAGATTT
>DAOMZV010000020.1:9925-15123 GCA_035400705.1 Candidatus Magasanikiibacteriota bacterium | reverse complement strand
AAGACTTTTGGTGTATTTAAAAACATTAGGATTAACACCCAAAGTTTTAGAGCCACTAACGTTAAAGCCAATTCCACCGACAGTAGCGCACTGCGGGTTGATGGATGATAAATTTACCGTGCTGACCTTATCGATCGAAAAAGAAATATTAGTTACCATTTGAGTAGTAACCGTGGCTGGTGGTTTAAGCGGATTAGGATTAGACTCGCTAGGTACCACCGTATAATCGGTAGTATAGCCACTTTTAGAAACAACGATGTTGTAGGCTTCGGTGGAAGTAGCGGTATCAATAATCTGTAAATCCCCAGAAGTGTTAGTAACATCTGTTATATCAATAGCTGGAGTAACTTGTGAATTAGTAATATGCACAGTAGCACCACTTATAGGAACCCCCGAAGCGTCAAAAACCTTGATAAATAAAGCCCCGTTTTGCGAAGTTGACTCTAAATTTTTAGGCGCCAGATGAGCTGTTAAAGATTGGGCATTAATTTGCCCAATATTACAAGATGAACAAGCTACATTAACTTCTATTAGTTTATAATCTGCTGGAGAACTATCGTTAGGGTTGCCCCCAATTGTCCCATCAAATAGATCATCAATATTACGAATAGTTGTATTCACTTCAAAAGTGATACCATTGCGCCAAGTAGTAGTTGCGGACGGCTAGGCGCCAGCTGGCACACCACCAATCGTTCCCACATCGTCATAGGGTAAATTTCTAATTACTTCTATATACTCATTGGCAATTTGAGTTTCTAAAACTCTCACCCGAGAGACATAGCTGAGTTTAAAAACATACATAATCACAGTATAGACGCCAGCCAACACCAGCGCCAATATCGCCACTGAAACTAAAATTTCAATCAAAGTGAAACCTTTTTGTTTTTTTAGCATAGATTATTTTAATTATACCACGTCTATTTACTTTTCTAGTAATTTAAGATACGCTAAAAATAACGGCACCTCGCCTGACTTTCCTTAAGAGGAGGCTGATGATGAAAATCACCTTAGAAGATGCCAAAACTTTTGTCCATACCATACAATCCGGCAGTCTGTCGGTTGATGAGCAATTGAAAAGACTGAAGATGTTCCTTAGAAACAATGTTACTTTAATGAATAGCCCAACTAAAAAGATGATTCGGGCTAAAATTAAACATTTACGCAACTACTGCGTCATCAACAAAAGGAGCCGCTAAGATGGCCAGTCAACAATTTAATCAATTCTAAAAGGATTCCTCTAACTAGGAATCCTCTTTTTTATAAAAAAAGACGGTTGAGTTTTCAACCGTCAAATTTATTCAGTAGATGCATTGTTGGGTGGAAAAAAATAAAATATCTGTGAAAGTGTCTGTTTGATTTTCCACTGGATAATTTTCATACAAATCCTTTAGTTCGCGCAGATAATGGGAATCAACTGAAGGTTGAGAGACATAAGACCAAGTCAAAACTTCGCCCGGTCTTTTACCTTCTTCAATTTTTACATACCAACCATTGCCTAGGGGAGTTGTGCAACTACAAAATAAAGTTAAAAGAACGCAAAATAAAAAAATGTGGCGCATGATTTATCTTCCCCTCTTTTAAAAGCTAAATCAAGCAGACCTCTTTATACCATAGCGACAAAAAAACCTTTAGTCAAATAAAAAAACCGCTTAAGCTAGCGGTCTTTTTAAAAAAATTTTATTTTATTCCAGTTTTAGCCAAACGACGTTGAGCATTCTCATCTAAAATTATTTTTCTTAAACGGATACTTTTAGGTGTTACTTCTACCAATTCATCATCACCAATATATTCTAGAGCGTCTTCCAAATCCATCATGCGTGGTGTATTAAAATGTTCTGCTCCACCATCACCCTTAGAACGCATATTGGATAATTGTTTGGTCTTACAAACGTTAACACTAATATCACCAGAACGAGAATTTTGTCCTACCACCTGGCCTTTGTAAACTTCTACGGCCGGTCCCACAAATAACACACCACGATCCTGCACATTAACCAGTCCATATAAATTAGTCGTGCCGGTTTCGTGAGCCACCAAAGATCCCTGTTCTCTCTCACGCCAATTTCCTGGATCAGGCAGGTATTTATGAAAATTAGTATTGATAATACCCAAACCATGACTATCGGTCATAAATTCGCTGCGATAACCAAATAATCCTCGGGTCGGAATAACGAACTCTAAATAGACAATGCCACTATCCATGCGCATTTCTTGAATCTCACCATGACGACTCCCCAACTTCTGAATAACTGAACCAGAATAAGCTTCTGGCACTTCGATATAAACCTTTTCATAAGGAGTTGTTTTAGTTCCATCAATTATCTTATCAATTACTTGCGGACGAGACACTTGCAACTCATAACCCTCACGACGCATTCTTTCAATTAAAATTGCTAAATGTAATTCACCACGACCAGACACCACCCAACCACCATCGGTCCCATCCTCTACTTTTAAAGCCATGTCGGTTTCTAATTCTTTTTTTAAACGTTCGTTAATTTGGCGAGAAGTACTGTAATCACCCTCCTGTCCGGCAAAAGGAGAATCGTTAACTGTAAAAGTCATTTTGACAGTTGGTTCTTCAATATCCAACAAAGGCAAGGCCTGTGGATTTTCTACATCAGCGATTGTCTCACCGATATTAATATCAGGGATACCGGCCAAGGCCACAATATCACCAGCTTCAGCACTGTCTGTTTCTGTTCTGACCAAACCGCTATAAGTCATTAAAGACATCAAACGATTTTTTTTCATTTGACCCAAGCGATTAATATGCATCACTTCTTGTTTATTTTTTAAAACACCGTTGTAAATCCTACCTGTAGCAATACGACCCTTAAAATTATCATAAACAATGGAAGTCACCAAGACTTGGAGAGGGTTATCTTTATTCCCAGTTGGCAAAGGAATGTGTTTTAAAATTGCTTCAAAAATAGGATTAATATCTTGCATTTTAGACAAATCCGCCGTATTCCCAGCTAACCCTTTTTTAGCTGAAGCAAAAACAATTGGAAAATCAGAAACTTCTTCATTAGCGCCAAGTTCAATAAACAAATCTAAAGTTTTATCAATAACATAATCAGGAAGAGCCTCAGGTTTATCAATTTTATTAACTACAACAATAATTTTTAAACCCATTTCTAGAGCCTTTTTCAAAACAAATCTAGTTTGGGGCATGGGGCCTTCTTTAGCATCAACTAACAATAAACAACCGTCAGCCATTTTTAAAACACGTTCCACTTCTCCGCCAAAATCAGCATGACCCGGAGTGTCAATAATATTTATTTTAGTGCCTTGCCATTCCACCGAGGCATTTTTAGAAAAAATAGTGATGCCGCGTTCGCGTTCCAAATCATTACTATCCATGATCAAATCATCCGTTACTTCCTTGCCTAATTGAGTTTTAGACTGCCTTAATAAGGCATCAACCAAAGTGGTTTTGCCATGATCAACGTGAGCGATAATAGCGACATTTCTGATATTTTGCATAAATAAGCTTAAATTTCTAACAAAAAAATCGCGGCCCAAAAAGGCGGATTTTTAAGGTGAATTAAGTATAACAGAAAAGTAACTTTTTGTCAATTTAAGGGTAAAAGAAAACTTTTGACTAATCTTTAAAGGAATTAATAAAAACCTTTTCAAAATCACTTAACCAGGCTATAATGACCTTAGCTTATGAAAATTTTTGATGTTGCCATTATTGGAGCTGGGCCTGCTGGTATCTTTTCTGCCCTGACCGCCGCCAAACAAGGAGCGTCGGTTGTTTTATTAGAAAAAAATCAAATTTTAGGACGCAAAATTTTAGCCACAGGCAATGGCCGCTGTAATTTAACCAATAAAAATATTGCCGTTTCCCGTTACCACGGAGCTACCCCGGAATTTATTCAATCTGTCCTCTCAACTTTTAGTCAATTTCAGGTTATGGAATATTTTGAATCCCTGGGAGTACTCTTAAAAGAAGAGGATAATGGTCGCATTTTCCCGCGAACCAACCAGGCGTCATCTATCACTGAGGCTTTAAATTTTGAATTGCAAAAACCACAAATTAACATTCGCACTAATTTTTTAGTCAAAGGAATCCAACCGGGTACTGTTTGGACAATCAGCGGTTTACACGAAGATCAAAAGATTTGTTTACAAGCTAAAAATTTAATTCTGGCTACTGGAGGTAAAGCCTCTTTTATTTTAGGTTCTTCTGGTGATGGTTTGTTTTGGGCAGAAAAACTTGGACATTCTATTATTACTCCCCACCCTGCTTTAGCCCCCTTAGAAACCATAGAAACTTGGCCCAAAGATATTCAGGGTTTACGTTTTGAGGGTATCGCCAAAACAATCAGTGATGGAAAAATAATTTTAGAAAGTTTCGGTGATATTTTGTTTACCCATTTTGGATTATCTGGTCCGGCTATTATGAAACACGCTCGTTATATTAACGAGTTGCCGGCCAAAACAAAAATTGAACTCCACTTAGATACTATTCCAGAAGAAACTGAAAAAACTTTGGATAAAAAAATCGAAGCAATTTTAAATGCTAATGGTGCTAAGGCTGTTAAGAATGCTCTAGCAGGAGTTGTCCCAGCGGAACTAATGTTGATGGTTTTAAAAAATCTATCTATTGATGAAGATAAGAAGTCCTCAAGAATTTCTAAACAAGAAAGAACTAAAATTGTTGGCGGCTTGAAAAATATCGTTTTAGTCATCAGTAAAACTCGCCCCTTTAAAGAAGCCCAAGTAACCGCCGGTGGCGTGGACAGTAAAGAAATTAATTCCCAAACTTTAGAATCTAAAAAAATACCTCATTTATTTTTTGCTGGAGAAATTATTGATGTAGATGGTGACTCGGGGGGATTCAATTTGCAATGGGCCTGGTCTTCTGGCTATCTTGCTGGTTTATCAGCCACAACTAAAATTAAATAAAAAATGCCCCTGAGTTACCAAGGGCTTTTTTGTTATATTTAACCAATTTTTCCTTCCAAAACAAATTCTTCCAGCTTCCCTTTACCCCAATGGCCGCAGTACAAACCGCCACTCGGGCAACATTTTTCACTAAGATGGGTAAAAGGATATGGTGCGCCAACCGCTGCTCTAGCCACACTTTCCCCAGGGAAAATTGGTTTGCCACAGACAGCACAGAGAGTACTATATTTGTTCAAAAATTTCTCAGTACACTCGAGGCAATAGGAAGAAAATAAATCATA
>DAOMZV010000020.1:6275-9825 GCA_035400705.1 Candidatus Magasanikiibacteriota bacterium | reverse complement strand
GACCAAAACTCAACTTAGCGCAAAATCACAAAAAAGTCAAGCATCTAAATTTGATATAAATACATTTTTGGTTGACCTTCCTGGTTATCTATTTTAAGAGGGTCCCAACCTATAATTGGCCAGACGTAAGCAATGATCTTAGTTCCTGGTTTTAATTCTTTTTCTAACTTTTGTTTTAGTTGAGGATAAATATGAGGGGTTAAAAAAAGATAAACCAAATCAGCATCGCTAAAATTTTTTTTCCAGAGACTTTGAAAAGAAAACTTAATTCTATTTTTTTCTACTAACCGCCAACGATAAATATTGGCTAAAAAAAATGGTAATAAAGAAATCTCTAGTCCTTCCGCCTCTGCCCCAGCTTGAGCTGCCGCGCGAACCAAACGACCATCTCCACAACCCAAATCAAACATTTTTTGCCCAGGTTTAACCTCGGCCAATTTTAAAAATCGCTCAACATCCTGTCCTCTAGTCGGCACCCAGGGAGCTCCCTGACGACCGGCAAAGGCATAAGTCAAGATAAAAATTAAAAAAATGACAATTAAAAATAAATCCATAATATTTAAACTATAACAACAAAAATCACTCCCAACAAGACGGGATGGCTCTGCGCCTTGCAAAAAAATGATAATGCTTTATAATATATTTTTTAGTCTCCAATAAATTTATGCAAAAAGTAATTTGTCTTTACGGCCGGCCAGCGTCTGGTAAAACTACCCAAGCGGAAAAATTTGTCCAGGAATTTGGTTGGCAACAATTTGGTATGGGTGATCGTCTACGTGCTGAAATAAATTCTGGTTCTGAACTTGGACAACAAATCAAAAAATATGTTGAACAGGGTATTTTAATTACCGATGAAATAATGGAACGAGTTATTAAAAATACTAAAATTAATCCACAAACCCCAGGTATAATTTTTGACGGGTTCCCACGCATACTTTCTCAAGCTAAAATGTTAGAAAAAATTATTGCCGAATCCGAATTTGAATTTGTCGGTTTTTTTTATTTAAAAGTAGAGGTGGAAACAGCTCTTAAAAGAATTGCGATCCGCAGTGCTGTAACCAATCGGTCAGATGACACCAATCAAGCGGCAGTACAAAATCGTTTAGATATTTTTGCTGAGGAATCCGTGCCTCTATTGGAATTTTACAAAAACAAAAATAGTTTAAAAGAAATAGACGGAGAAAAAAGTATAGAAGAAGTTTATTCTGAAATTAAAAAATATTTATAAAAAATCGCGGCGGTGCTAGCCGCGATTTTTTAAGATCAGATAATTAAATCTTAAAAAAATAATTTTTTTATCTAGAAAATACAAAATAAAAATGTTATAATAAAAATCTATGAAAAAATATTTAGACTTTGCTAAAAATCTTGCTCGAGAATCCGAGAAAATTGCTCTAAAATACTTCAGTTTTGAAACTGAAAATACCTGGAAGGAAGACCAAACCCCTCTAACTAAGGCTGACACAGAAATAAATGATTTAGTTATAAAGAGAGTTAATGAAACCTTCCCTAATCATAGTATTTATGGCGAAGAAAAAAGCTGCAAAAAAGATGATTCACAATACATTTGGGTTTGTGATCCAATAGACGGCACCATGCCTTTTTCTTGTGGTCTGCCAACTTTTACTTTTTCTATCGCCTTGGTCGACCAAACTAATGGACAACCTATTTTTGGATTAATAAATGACCCAATAATGAAAAACATGTATTGGGCTTACAAAAATGGCGGCGCCTACAGAAACAACCAAAAAATTTCAGTAAACAAAAACACTACCCTAACTAACACATATTTAAATACCGATGGATCAGGAAAAAGCATAGGCTTTTCCAACCTACCTCTTTTTCAATCATTGAGCGAACAAGGTTGCCGAGTAATGAAGTTGCTATCTGTAATTTATGGCGGAATACAAGTAGCTAATGGTAAATTTGTTGGAACAGTATTTTACGGACCCCACGGCCACGATATTGCTGCCCTGAAAATTATTACGGAAGAAGCAGGTGGAAAAGTTACTGACTTAAATGGTGAAGAAAGAAGATACGACGAAAATGGTTTAGGCTGTATCGCCTCGAATAAAATTCTTCATGAAGAAATATTGAAATGCGTTAAGTTAGGAAAAAAATAACTAAATTAAAAAAACCTCCCGGTGTTGTGCTTAATTACAAACACATCCGAGAGGTTATAGTTTGGTTAACCGTAAATACGCTGGGCTTCTGCATTAAGCCAGCCCATGACAACCTGTCTGATTTTTGTCATGCAGTCTTCCGCATATACTTGAAGCTTTTTTTCTTCCAGTTGTCTTTCTTCTTCAGAAAGACCGCCTGCATTACAAAGACCCAGCAAAAACGGCTGAAGAACAGCATCATTAAAATTACTATTATTCGAAGCTAAGAGATCCAGGCCTTTTACTTGAAGAGCTAAAAATTCTTCCTGTGAGAACATTCGTTTGGTGATCTGATCACCAACATACTCCTGTTCCAAAAATTGAAGTGGTTTTAAACCCTGTTCTTTTGCCAATTCAACAACGATAATTGCCCACTGCCAAAAATCTGTGTAAGGACTATCCTTCTCAGAACACGACGAGGAATATTTTTCTAGCAGTGTTCCAAAAATTATTTCAAAAATTACTTTAAAAAACTCCAGCTCCCTTTCGTCAAGTTCTTGACCTGAAATTTTTTTATAACTTTCAATTACTGCGGGATAAAGCTTGTCAAAATCCCGTCGTGACAAAATCGGAACATTATGTCGATTCCTTTTAAGACGTGAGGCCATTAAATCAGCAAATAAATTATTAGTTTCGGACTCAAAAATGGCACTTATTGGATCTTCTTTTCTAAGTGGCAAACCAAAAGCTTCTGCCAAGAGATTTTTAACTGTTTTTGTTCTCTCCAAACTTAAACGTGCACGAAAGAGCAAAAGCTCTTTTATTTCTTCTACGCTCAAAACTGGCTTCTTGGTTCTAGGCATTATGCTTTCTCCTTGTTATTTAAAGTACATTTTAAATTATAAGACCGCAAAGTCTTACAATACCCAGTCATCCTAGCGATATTTGCTTAAAAAGTCAACAAACTAATACAAGCTAAACATCAATTAAAAAAGAACCCTTTCAACAGGTTCTTTTTTAATGGCGGTGGGGGTGAGATTTGAACTCACGATACCCTTGCGGGTATAGCGGTGTTCGAGACCGCCGCATTCGACCACTCTGCCACCCCACCACGCTAATAATCTAACAAAAGTTATCTTAAAAATCAATCTTTTTAACAAAAAGTTACTGCATAAATAACATGGGCCAAGCAATAATTAAATAGGCTAAAAATGGCCCAACCGTAATTAAAATTAACAACCATTTATTTTTAATTGCTTTAAACCACCAAGCATAAGACAATAAGGTTAAAATGGGAAAAGTAAAATAAATAAAATGGGCTTTTAAAACTCCTCGCTCCAAATAAGGCAATCGTAAATTATTAAATAACAAAGCGGCCCAACCGCCAAACAAGGCCAACAGTAAAAAAATTATATAAGGCTGATATTTTTTCTGTCGCCACCAACCAA
>DAOMZV010000020.1:0-6175 GCA_035400705.1 Candidatus Magasanikiibacteriota bacterium | reverse complement strand
GCCAACAGTAAAAAAATTATATAAGGCTGATATTTTTTCTGTCGCCACCAACCAATCAGCCAACCGATTAAACCAACCAACCAAATTAAATAAACAACTAACCCAACACGGTTAGTCCAAAGCAGAGTTCCCCATAATTGAGGAGTGGTAAAACGACCATTATCAATTAAAATTTTTTGATTATCCGGCAAGGCGTTAATCCGATCAACATTATTGAATAAATTATAATAATCACCAAAAGTATCACTAATCAACACTGTCCAATAAGAATGAGGTAAGCTAAACCAATAAGGACGGTCAATTACAAAATGATAATTAAAATTGAAAAAATAGTGCCAAGCTTCAGAAGTTATTACGTTTTGTTTAGGCAAGGTTTCGTAAAGATTGATGGAAAAAGTTTGGCCAAAATGTTGATTTTTGTAAAACAACCAAGGAAAATTTAGAGTTCCCACCACTACCAAACAAATAGCCAAATAATAAAACAAAAATTTTTTCTTCTGTCGGATTAATTCAACCAACCAGATAATTAAGGCTGCTGCCAAAACGATAAAAGAAGTTAATTTAATCAACAAAGCCAAACCTAAAATAAGTGACCAAAACAAAACCATTTTATTTTTTTGTGGCGCTAATAATCGCCAGCGATAAAAAAGAAAAATCAATAACAAAATTAAGGTCTGATTTAATAACTCATTATTAACATAGGCCGACAATTTAACACTAACAAACAAAATGGAAAAAATAAAAACATTTAACAAAGCCAACCACTGATTTTTAATTTCCAAATAAAAATAAGATAAAAAACAAATCACCACCAAAAAAAATAAATTGACCACAATATTCAAACTGGCCCACCAATCAATACTGGTAAAACCCAACCTCTGGCCCACACCTACCCAGCCAGCCAAAAGGAAATAAAAACCTGGTTCGTGCCAAGATAAATAAGTTTCCACTGGAGTCGGTAATCGATGAGACTGTAAAATAGTTTGTTCATATTGAATATGACCGCCGCCATCATCCGCCCACCAAGTATTGTAAATTCGGATATTGTGAAATCGTAAAACAAAAAAAATTATTACAACCACCAAAAATAAAAAACAAAAAAACCAATTTTTTTTAAAATATTTTATTATTTTCATAGACTAAAGATAGACTTATCGTATCAAAAAAAAATCAAAATAAAAAGCTCCGACGAAGTTATTCGTCAGAGCCTTAAAGTTAAAATTTAAGATTTAATAGCTTTAATAATGTCGGCAATCTCGGCCATCGCGCCAATGCCTTCTTCGCCGCAATCCAATTTTTTGGCAATTGGTTCAATCACTTTTACAGTGTACCCCGCCAAGGACAAATTAACTACCAGAACCAGCAAATTACGCTGAACCAATGGATTTTCCCACATCTTAGTATTCATGGCTGGTGCCAAAATTATTGGCTTTTTTTTATCCCAAGCCAAAAACACACAAGTTAACAGATTATCCGCTTGGCCAGCAGCTAATTTAGCCAAAGTATTAGCACTCAAAGGAGCGATAACTAAAGCCTCAGCCCAGTCCCGCAATTTGATATGCAGAATTTCGTCATCCTTAGCATAACATTCCTGAGGCCATTCGCTATTTTGATCATAAACCGGAACTCCCAAACATTTTCGCGGTACAAAATATTCCGCCGAACGAGTTAGGATAACTTCCGGCTCATAACCCGCTTCCTGCAGCGCCTCCACCATTTTTTTAGTTAAAGTAGCGGCCACAGAACCAGTCACACCCAACAAAACGTTCATTTTAATTAATGCTCCTGCCAATACATATGGATGGACACACCAATAGCTGAACGCGAAACACTTTTTGAATCGCCGCAAGCATCAACCACGTAGGCATAACGATCAGCCCATTCCAAACAATTAGCCACAATCAAATCGGCCTTTGAAGAAAGCAGACTATCTTTAGCAATCCGCAAAAGTTCTCCGTCGGTCTTACCCACCTGCAACTTAAATTTCACTAACAAACCTTCAAATCCCCACTTTCGGAACTGATCAATCAACTTAGGTGTAGGAGAAAGTTCTAGATACAGCTTAGGACAGGTAGAAGAAATTTTAGTACTGGCATCAACTGAATGCAGCTGACCCAATTCATCCATCGCCGAAACACCCGTCACTTTGTAATCACTGACAGCGGCAGAATGAACCACCAAATCATAATAACTACCTCTAATTTCTTCTTCCAAAATTGCTGCCAGATCATCAAAAGTTTTATAAGGTACAACCTTCAGTTTCACTTGAGACAAAGGTTTTTCCCAATCTTCCAAATGACGATCAATTATAGCCTCAACCAAACCGGGATTGGAAGTAACCAGAGTTACCTCCCAACCAAAATCCAGCAAGGTCTTGGCAATTTCTGTGCCAGTTTTGCCCTTAAAAATGTTGGTAATAGCTCTTACCTGATCAATCGGCACTAAAGTAGCACCGGCTGTAACCAAAGCCCGTTTCTTTTCCGTCATCTTGTCTCCTTAACTTAGGCCTAAAAGCCTAGCTGCATTACCATAAAATATTTTTTCTTCGTCTTCAACCGAAAGATGCAGCGCCTTAACTAAAGCGATGGAATCGGCGTATGACTGAATAGGAAAATCAGTTCCAAACATTAGTCGGTCAATTCCTCGAGGCACCCGCAGAATCTGTCTAATTTGTTCGACGACAAACTGTCTATATTCCTCAGTGTCTTCTTCAGTACCAGACAAAAACTGTCCTGAGATATCTGTGTAAACATTGGGAAAAAGACTGATGGCATCCCTAACTTGAGAAAAATAAGGGTTGCCCAAATGCGCCAAAATAAAGTTGACGCGAGGAAAAGCCTTAATTGCTCCTATCATTTGACAAGGTTCGGCCAAATGACCCAGCTGATCAATCGGGCAATTATTACGTCGACACTTTCTATTCCCCTGTTCACGCTGCTCACGAGAACAGCAATGATGCAATTCTCCAGTATGAATAGCCACTGACAAATTAAATTCTTCGGCCAGAGAGTACAAAGAAAAGAAAGTGGGATCCGAGGGACAAAAATTTTGGTAGCCAGGATAAATTTTAACCCCAGCAATCTTTTTTTCTTCAGCCAGCTTAGACAATTTTGACAGACCCTCGGTGAAATTATTCATCACATCCAAACTGCCAAATGGCAGAAACAAACTTCGGTCGCCATAAAGTCTTCCCAATAAATCTTCATTGGTCAAACCTGTCCCCTTAAAAGGGAAATAAGTGGCCATCAGAACGATGCGGGCAACATTATATCCTTCAGCAAAACTTTCCAAATCTTCTAACCCAGCACTAGTTACATGCAAGCCACGCATCGCGTGCTCGCTGGTGTGGGCATGAATGTCAATTATTTTTCTCATCATTTCACCATTTTTGAATTTTAAAGAGCCTAACCACTCGCCACCTTAGCATAAAAAAGAATAACAGGCAAGATTAAGTCTTAGTTAAATTAGATTGACAAAAAAAATTAAAAATGCCATAATTTTAAGTTAGCATTTGTTCCTTAAAACGAACCGTGAACAAGGAGAACAAGAATGTTTCCGTATATTGGCATCACCGATTTCACCAACTTTGAACAAGTTCAGGAAATACTGCGTATATTTGAGGTTTATCAACCCCATGAATCCAATCGGAAATTACATGTGGGAGTCATGATGAGCTACAAAACTCTTAATGAGCTTCCTAACAAATGGCAACAGGTGTTCCCTCCCAAAGAAACGGTCGCTGATATTTTTTCCTCAGAGGAGACTTACAACTGTTTGCATTATGTTGACTACGAGAATAATCCTCAGCTGGAAAAAAATATCTTTAGGGCAATTTGTTTTGGAGGACAAGGTATTCGTGCTTTACAACTTGATATGATTTGGCCAGATCCCACAGAATTAAAAAATGGGATTAAGGCATTCTGTGCGGACATTGAAATAATTCTACAAATCGGCAGAAATGCCTTTGAAGATATCAATGATAAACCGGAACAATTGGCTGAACGCCTAGAAAAATATCAGGGTGTAATCCAGAGGGTACTCCTTGATAAAAGTATGGGCAGAGGTCTAGGGATGGATGCCGAATCCCTTATCCCCTTTGTTATGATGATAAGAAAAAAATTTCCCACCTTAGGAATTGGAGCAGCTGGTGGTCTCGGACCGGAAACACTTCAACTGGTTAAACCGCTAGTGAAAGTTTTGCCAGAAATCAGCATTGATGCACAAGGACGACTGCGTCCTAGTGGCAACGCTCTTGACCCGATTGATTGGAATATGGCTAAAAGATATATTATCGAAGCCCACAAACTTTTTAACTAATCAACTCCGCCCCAGGTTACCCCCTAGGGCGGTTTTTTTATACAAAAAATCCCCTACTTTAAGCAGAGGACTTTTTGGTTGCGGGACCCGGACTCGAACCGGGAACCTCCGGGTTATGGGCCCGACGAGCTGCCAATTGCTCTATCCCGCGTCATGGAGCGGGTAACGGGAGTCGAACCCGTATCTTGTCCTTGGCAAGGACACATAATAGCCGCTATACGATACCCGCGCGGTTTTTATTACTCCTTATAATATACTCTAAATTTGTTATTTGGTCAAGAGCTGATCTTCTCCAATCTTCTTTAAGCTTAAAAATTATTTTTTAGACTTGGTCTTTATCTGTTTTTTTCCAAAAAGCCACCTTGCTTAAAAAACCAATTCCTACCATTCTAGCCATTGCTCCTCTGCTTTTAGCCAATAGAGCTAATAATAAACTGGTTACACCACCAGCAGTCGCTGTTAAATATTTTTCGGCCAGATCTTTACTTTCATCTGTGGTTGTAGCCGCAGCAACTTTTGTTATCCGAATATCATCAATTTGTCTTGGCCAAACTACCCAGGTGTCCTTGCTTTTACCGATTAATCCAACAACTTCCACTTGATCACCTAACCCAACAATTTTACCTTTGATCCCTATTTTACTTTTGAATTGAATTTTAATTTCTCCCTGATCGTCGCCGAGATAAAAATAACCACTACCAGTTTCTAAAACTTCGCCAGACAATTTTACTAAAGAAAAAAATTTATCCTCATCAATATCACTAAGAGATAATACTTGAGGGGAAATATTATTATTGGTTGATAGAATTTCAATATCTGTTTTATTTTTTATCTTTAAACGAACCGTGCCTAAATAACTTCCCAATTCTCCTGAAACTTCCACCTTATCACCAGTTTTTAAATCAGGAAAATCTTTATTATACATATATACTGGTAAACCGGCGCCAGAATCAGAATCAATAATAAAAAACATTTGAGTGCTAAAAAGTTGTGGCGGCACAACAACTACTCCAGAAGTTTTAACTAAAGTATTTAGAGGTAAAAAAGCCACTTGAGAAAGAGCAGAATTCACACTAACGGTATTTTTTGTTTTTTTAATTTTAGCAGCAGTTGAGGCCGTTTCGTTTTTTTCCATCTCCTCGTCTGGCACCACTACAACTTTTATTTTTTCTTTAACTTGCCCACCTTTTTTATCATCAATAACTAAAGTAACAGTTTTATTACCAGCAGTCTGATAAATATGGGAGACCATTCCTCCTTCAGCTGTAATTTTGTCGCCAAAATTCCAAGAAAAAGATATTTTATCACCATCAATATCATAGCTATCGGAAGCATCTAAAATAATTTCTTCACCAATTGAAACTTGACTTGGAGCAGAAATTATAATCTGGGGAGGTGTATTGGGGCGAGCAATAATATTGTTTTGTCCAGGTGTTGGCACAGTACTCCATTCCCAGACTACCCCAGTTGAGGAAGCACGTGCAAAAGAAACACCCTCAAGAGCTTGGTCCTCGTAAAAAATTTTGTCCACCAAACGATTGCTGGGGTTATAAAATTCTAATGTTTCCCCGCCATTATTTTTTAAAGACAAATTAGTCAAACTTCTAGGTACAACCAAAAAATTTTCGGCCAAAAGAAGAGTTGAGCTGGTAAATTTAAATTTTTTACGGCTGGAATTAATCAAATAATATCCCTTCAAATCAACATTTGCGGAGCTCAAATTTTTAATTTCTATAAACTCCCCTTCTTGATCATTTCCTAAAGGATTGGGCAAAATTTCATTAAGAATTACCTGGACCGGAACTAAAACTACTGTCGAAGTGGAATTATCCACCTCAGGAGTTGTTTTAAGTGTGGT
>DAOMZV010000019.1:0-15196 GCA_035400705.1 Candidatus Magasanikiibacteriota bacterium | reverse complement strand
CCCTGGAAAACATGGCTCTGACTCAAAATGGGAACGACCGAAGTCATCACCCCATAAATGTTATAGATGGTCGGCGACACACCGTACCAATTTTTAAAACCCACCAATCCTTCCACCACCTTAAGGATAGAGGCATCGGTGGCGCCAATGGTGTGGTATTTTACGGTTTTGCCAGTCCGGGAGTTCGTGTAGAACATCCCAACCACGGCTTCGTCGCCAGTGGCCGTACTTGTGATACGAGTCACAAAATACGGTTCACCATCAGTGCCAAAAATAAACTCTGAGGGCTCAGCTTCGATGAGGTCTTTTTTACCCCACCAAGAGTTAACCCACCCACCCCGCAGAGAACCCCAGAGATTAATATAGGATCGAACAAAATGATCCGGTACGGCTCGGTCAACCCATTCGGGAATTTTATCACTTTCGTAGAAAGTGATGTCCCCGTTTTCCGGATCAACAATCGCCACGCCTGTCATTTTTGAACCACTATAGGCAATGGTGGGCTTGAAAACCACAACCACCCACCAAGCCTTACCAGTCTCATCAATCTCCAGGAAGGCGTCACCCAGTCCTTTAGCCAGATAACCATTGGACCAGAGGTGACGTTCCAAGTTGTCCGCAAAATAGGCCCCGGGGGTAAACCGGAACTTCTCCGTACTCTTAACAATGGGAGGAACATTTGGATCATCAGCGTGCACCAATACGTAGCCAGGTGCGTAGTCCACTGAAGTCCATACCGTAAAGCCGTTGTAGTCAAGTGGAACAACCCACCAGAACTCTCCCTTGATTCTTTGGATCGCCGCGCGACCCCTGTCAATGGAGAACTGACTGCCTATGGCCCCACCAGCTACTTGCCCCAACTGCTTATCAGCCAAGAAGCAAGCGAGTTCCCAGGGAACCAACCTGATATGCTCGGCTGAGGCCGGCTGTACATCCTGCGTCCATTCCTTTTCCTCAAAGTCCCCAATCAACTTAGAGTACTCGGAGGCACGGAAGCAACCACAACCTGACCCCGCTCGGAAAACCATTATCACGAGCAAAGCCACAGTGAACAACCATGTCCACCGCCGCTTACCTTCAATAATCGATCCAATAATTGCTGAGACTGCCCAGCAAAGAAGAAGAAAAACTGACAAAAGTCCGCCAAGAGGCCACACCAAAGACGGACAGGCCGCATAAAAAATTGGCCACAGAGCAACAAAGTATACGGCGGACGTAATCGCCGCCGCGCCAAATTTCCTTCCAGCCAATAGGGGCAAAGACCCCAGTCCGGCCACGATCAAAGCCATAAGAAAAGCCACCATTGCTTTTTCTCCATTTTCAAACAACATCTGCCATAACTAGCTCACCATAAGCTAATTTAGACAGAACGACTTACTTTAACACAAAAATAAGCTTTTTGTCAAGGGTTATTTGTTTTAAATTTTATTCACCAAAATCCCTTCTCTCTTGCCAAAAAAGACTTTTTATGCTATTCTAAAAGCAGATAACTTAATTAATCATTATTGTCTTTAATTTTAATTGTAGTGGGTGAAGTAACGCTGAAATAACGAAAAAAATCACCTTTTTCAGTTTCCGGCTGATCTATTTCTATGACTTTTAATCTTTGGAAAACAAACAATTTTGTTTATCCTTTAAACCGCCTTTTAGGTGGTTATTTGGCGCATAATCTCTCACCTCTCTTTTAAAATCGACTAGACGATTTTAAAAAAATATGTCCGAAATCTTTTCCATCGCTTTAACCATCTTTGGATTGTTAGCCGGTCTTGTTATTGGCTATTTTGTTCGTAAACAAATTGCCGTCAACCAAGCCAACTCCATAGAAGCTAAGGCCCAAAAAATCATTGCTGAAACCAAAACCAAACAGCAAGAAATGCTTATTCAGGCGAAAGAAAAAGCCTTGCAAATTATTGAGGAGGCCAAAAAAGAAGAAGAAAATCGCCGCAAAGAATTACGTGTCATTCAACAAAGATTAGAAAAACGTGAAACTTTGTTTGATCAAAAACTTTTGGAACTGCAGGACAAGCAGCAAAAAATTCAAGAAAAAGTAGAAAAAATTAATCAAATTCAAGCTGAAGTCCAGGCAATTCGCGAAGATGAAATTAATAAATTACAAAAAATTGCCGAGTTAACTCGAGAAGAAGCACGCGAAGAATTACTGAAAAAAGTAGAGCTCCAAATTAAAGATGATTTATTAGGACGCATTATGAAATTGGAGCAAGAATCTTCTGAGGCTTTTGAACAGAAAGCTCGGGAAATTTTAGTTGATGCAATCCAACGTTACGCCGCTCCCCAATCTGCCGAAACCACTTCTACTGTAGTAGACTTACCTAATGACGAAATGAAAGGACGCATTATTGGTAAAGAAGGCCGCAACATCAAAACCTTGGAAAAATTAACTGGTTGCGAATTAATTATTGATGACACACCTAATGCTATCACTGTTTCTGGTTTTTCTCCTATTCGCCGCCAAGTCGCCGCTTTGGCCTTGCGTAAATTAATCTCTGATGGCCGCATTCAACCAGCCAGAATTGAAGAATTTGTGGAATCAGCCAAAATTGATTTGTCTACCGATATCAAAAAAACCGGTGAAGCTGCCGTTTATCAATTGGGTTTTACTGGTTTGGATCCAAAATTCGTTCAAATTATTGGCCGTTTAAAATACCGCACCTCCTACGGACAAAATATTTTGAACCACTCTTTAGAGGTAGCTTACTTGTCGGCTATGATTGCTGAAGAATTAGGTGCTGATGCGATTGTTGCCAAAAAAGCCGGCTTCTTCCACGATATTGGTAAAGCCATCGATCACGAAACTCAAGGTGGTCATCCAGAAATTGGTTATCAGATTTTAAAGAAATTTAACTTTGACGAAGAGATTGCTTACGCCGCCTTAGGCCATCATGAAGACAAACCCAAAACTCTTATCACTTGTATTGTTAAAGCCGCGGATGCTATTTCTGGTGCTCGTATTGGCGCACGCAAAGATTCTTATGAGCAATACATTCACCGTTTGGAAGAATTGGAAAAAACCGCTAACGCTTTCCCTGGGATTGAAAAAGTTTATGCAATTCAAGCCGGACGCGAAGTACGTGTCTTTGTTAAACCAGAAGAACTTGATGATAGCCAGGCTTACAATTTAGCCCGTGATGTTGCTAAAAAAATCGAGGAAGAATTACAATATCCTGGAGAAATTAAAGTTACTGTCATCCGCGAAAAAAGAATTATTGAATACGCTAAATAAATTAAAAAGTAGTCTACCATCATGTTTAAAGTTTTAATTTTTGGTGATATTGTAGGAAAAACTGGTCGCCAGGCTGTAGCCAAAATTTTGCCCGGCCTAAAAAAGCAGTTTCATCCTAACTTAATTATCGCCAATGTCGAAAATTTAGCTCATGGAACCGGAGCCACTCCTAAGACCTTAACCCTTTTAGAAGAAGCTGGGGTCAAAGTTTTTACTGGCGGTGATCATATTTTTGCCAAACCTGATGTAACAAAAATTTTTGATCGCGAAGACTCCCCTCTGATCCGCCCAGCTAATTTGTCTATCCCTCTAGGTCAAGGTGAAAAAATGCTAACTGTTGCCCAAAAAAGGGTACTTGTGATAAACTTATTAGGGCGAGTTTTTTTAGGAGATAAATTGAGTGAACAAGGTATTGCTATTACTAACCCATTTACAGTTGTTGATGAAATCATTAAAAAGTATGAAAAACAAAAACCGCAAATCGTAATTGTGGATTTTCATACCGAAGCAACCTCCGAACAAGTAGCCATGGGATATCATTTGGATGGACGCGCTAGTGTACTTTTTGGCACCCACACTCACATCCCTACCGCTGATGCACAAATTTTAGATAAAGGTTTGGGTTATATCACTGATGTGGGAATGAGTGGCGCAAAAGATACAGTACTTGGCGTGGACAAAAAAATTATCTTGAATCGTTTTTTAGAAGGAGAAAAACTCAGCTTTGATTGGCCAGAATTAAAAGAAGCCACGGTTAACGCTTTATATGTAGAGATCAGCGAAAAATCCGGTCAGGCCAAAAAAATTAAACTAATTCAAAAAACCATCAAAATTTAATTTATCTAAAACCTCCGATGGTAGGTAGAAAGAAAAAATATGAATAAAGCAGAACTCATTAGCTTATTAACAGAAAAATGCGCTGTTACTAAAAAACAGGCCGAATGTTTTGTTGATACTTTCGTAGAAACAACTATTACAACTTTAAAATCCGGTGGTGAAGTGACGATTGCTGGTTTTGGAACTTTTTCCGCTAGACAAAGAGCTGGTCGCATCGGTGTTAATCCTCAAAGACCAACTGAAAAAATTCAAATTCCTTCAGTAGTTGTGCCAAAATTCAAAGCTGGCAAAACCTTAAAAGATGCTTTAAAGAAATAACTGACAAAATTAAAAACACCCTCTAGTGAGGGTGTTTTTTAAACTAAGAAATAGTTGGCGGAGTTGGTGGTTCAGCTGGAGGAACAATCTTCTTATCCCCTACCTTCTTTTGTCCAAACTTCTCTCCACTGAAAAGAAAAATATAAACAATTTCTAAAATACCGACAGTATTTACTAATAACAAAACCAAAAACCAAATTTTATGACCTTTTCTGGCTGAAAGCCACAAAGACCATCCCTTCCAAATAAAAGTCCAGATAAGCATAGGCACAAGCCAGAGGCTACCCCAGCTACTGCCGATCATTCCCCAATTATTATAAAACATAAAATTTTAAGTTAATTAAGTTAAGTTTATTATACCAAAAATTGACCTAAAAAACAATCAAAATAAATCCGGGTAATCGGTAACTACCCCATCTACTCCCAATTCTTTAGCTAATGTGATTTCTTCCGGCTTGTTAACAGTCCAAACAAAAAACTTAATATCATTCTCACGCAAAACTTCTATAAATTTCTTTTTCATGAAATGTTTATGCCCGTGAACAGAAAAAGCAGCTGTTTTTTTAGCTTTCTTAATTATGCTCCGAAAATATCCGCGATATAACAAACCATACAACAAACCAATTTTAATATTTTGGTTATAATTTTTAAGACGAACCAATTCTTTATGACGAAAAGAGGAAAAAATAAACTTATCCCATTGCCAATTTGAATGCCTAATTAATTGTTCAATGGTTTTAATTAAAATGTTAGCCACTCCTCGATGTTTAATTTCAATATTAACAATACACCGCCCATCAATAATCTGCAACGCCTCAATTAACGTCAAAATTTCCTGTTCATCACAAGTATGAATTTTTTTTATTTCTTCTAAAGTCTTTTTTCTAATTGATCCCTTAGCTTTAGTTATCCGTCTGACTTTTTTATCATGAAAGACTACCAGTTCACCGCTAGCACATTGATGCACATCTAATTCAATCATGTCTACCTTTAAAGCCAGGGCTTTTTCTAGAGATTTGGCTGTATTTTCAACCTCGTAGCCAGCAGCTCCACGGTGGCCAATTTTAATCATAATTTAAGCAAATTAATACTCTATATATTAAGCTTATTTTAATTTCCAGTCAATCTTTAATTTTAAAACCAAAAATTTTGAAATTTTAAAAAAATTGGATTTAAGTTATTTTGAAGTTTAAAAAACATCCGTTTTTGACGGATGTTTTTTAGATAAATTTACTTTTGAATATTAACCGTGGCTCTTTGTGCTCCGTCGCATAAAACAGGTTGTACCCCAACTGTTTGGGCAGTTACAATCACAAAACTATAAGGCTTAACAGAATATTTTTGATCTAAAAAGCTAAAAATATGAAATTTATCTTCCCGATTATCAATCATAAACCTGGAACCTTTTTTAAGAACAAACGAAGTGGGGGTAACCCGAGAGCAACTATTAGAAAATTGAAAACGATTATTTTCATACATTTTTACCGCTTCTTCATAAGTTAAAGGTTTTTCCGTTGTGGTCTTAGAAGTAGTGGATTTTTTGGCTGGTAATTTAACAGTAGAAGTGGTAGAAGTAGCGACGGTTGATTCTATGGTTGTTGTGGAAACTTCACCACCAACAGAAGGCGGCTGTTTATGACTTGGTCTTTCCAACCAAAAAATTAAACCCAAAATCAGTAGAAGAACAATCACTCCCCCCAGTGCCAGAAATAGAATCTTTCGTTGTTTTTTATCCATATTTTAAATTAAATTAAGATTTTTCACCTCCACATTATTATAACCGTTAATACAATAAAATACAAAAACACCCCACCAATTTGGTGGGGTGTTTTTTTAGCTCGTACGGGAATCGAACCCGTGTTACCACATTGAAAGCGTGGTGTCCTAGCCACTAGACGAACGAGCCACAATCTTAAATTTAACTAAAAACTATTATACATTCTTTAGATTCCTTAGTCAAGCTTGTCTCCTTTTTTATAAGTAAAGTTGCTTTAAATCTATCTTTAAGCTAAAATAGCCTATATGAAAATTTTAGGCATTGAAACATCTTGCGACGAAACTTCGGTTGCCCTAGTAGAAGACAAGGGTGGTATTTTAAAAGTGGTTAAAAATTTAGTTTATTCTCAGATTCCCATTCATCGCCAATACGGCGGAGTGGTTCCGGAAGTCGCGGCTAGACGTCATGTAGAAAAAATCATTCCTTTGATTAAAGAGGTCATTAAAAACAAACCTCAAGCCATTGCGGTAACGGCTGGTCCTGGACTGGCCACCGCTCTTTTGGTTGGAATAGAAACAGCCAAAACCCTTAGTTATCTTTTAAATATTCCCTTGGTCAGAGTTAATCATATCGAAGGCCATATTTATTCCAACTTTATTAATCAAAAAATTTCTTCGACAGCAAAAATTTTTCCTGCTCTTTGTTTGGTTGTTTCTGGCGGACATACCGAATTAATTTTAATGAAAAAACATTTGAGTTATAAATTGATTGGACAGACTCGCGATGACGCTGTGGGAGAATGTTTTGATAAGGTGGGTAAAATTTTAAATCTTCCCTATCCCGGCGGACCAGAAGTAGCCAAGTTGGCCACTAAAGGCAATCATCAAGCCATCTCTTTTCCCCGCCCCATGATTGATACGGCTGATTTTGATTTTAGTTTTTCCGGATTAAAAACTGCGGTTTTTTATCAACAACAAAAAAATCTTAATTCACCACAAGATATTTGTGCATCCTTTCAGCAAGCTGCTATTGACGTACTAATTAGTAAAACCCTTAAGGCTATTAAAAAACACCGAATTAAAACTATTTTAACTGGAGGTGGTGTGGCAGCTAACCAAGAACTACAACGGCAACTCCAGCAAGCTATCAACGAACATTGTCCGCGAGTTAATTATCAAAATATTCAACCGGCCTTTTGCGGCGACAATGCCGCGATGATTGCCGCAGCTGGCTATTACAATTTAAAAAACAAAAAAATAATTGATTGGCAAAAATTAAAAATGGATCCCCAATGGGAATTAGTTTAAAAAATCCTGTCTTAGACAGGATTTTTTAAAATTGTTTGAACTTGTTTAAGTAGTTCTTCAGTCTTTTTAACTTTAAAGTTAGTAGCTACTTTTTTTCCTTGAGCTGTCATCACAACTGGCACCTCACCAGGAAAATTGGAGAAAATCTTTTTTAAATTAGTAATCTGTTCCCCAGTTAAGGGTTGGGTAATTTTAATCACTAACTCCTCTTCTTCGGCCTCACTACTCTCTTGATGGTTAGCGTAATCCGCAAAACGTTTTTTAATTATTTCTATATTCTCTTTAGTTAAAATTTCTGCTTTTTCTGCAATAATTTTTTTCTCACCTTCACGATCGGAATATTTTCCTAAAATACAAACATTGGCTCCTTCTACTAAAAGATTTTTAAGTTGCTCATAAATTTTTGGGAAAACAATCACTTCTACTTGTCCCGTGCCGTCTTCCAAATTAACAAACAACATTTGACTGCCTTTTTTGGTAATAATACTTTTAGCACTCCCCACCATACCACAAGCTGCCACCCAATTAGTTGGAGAAGTGATTTTAAAAATATTAACCAAACGAGTAAAACTGTGGCCCAACAACTTTAAAAATTCGCCAAACGGATGATCGGAAATATACAAACCGATCAACTCTTTTTCCCAACCTAATCTTTCGGCACGAGAAATTGGCGCCGAGGGCTTTAAATTTAATTTAGTCGCGCCAAAACTGCCTAAATCAAAAAGTTTAGCCTGATTATTAGTTTTCTCTTTTTGAGCATCTTTATTAAAAGCAGTTAATAACTCAATATTATTTAATAATAAACCTCTCTCGCCAAAACGATCTAAAGCTCCCGATTTGATTAAACTTTCCAAGGATTTTTTATTTAGATCTTTATCTTGCACTCGACCTAAAAAATCTTCCAAACTACTAAAAACCCCAGACTTTTTTCTTTCCTTAATAATTTCTTCGGCAATATGCGCACCCACGTTTTTAATAGCTTCCAAACCAAAACGAATTGTAGGTTTAGATTGTTCATTTTTTCTTGGAACGACCGCAAATTTTTCAAAACTTTCATTAACATCTGGAGCGAGAATTTCTATGCCCATATCTTTACATTCTTGAACCAAATCCGCCACCTCATCCAAATCACCCATTTCAGCTGATAAAACTGCGGCCATATATTCTTCAGGAAAGTTGGCTTTCATGTAAGAGGTGTTATAAGCAATAACCGCATAAGAAGCCGCGTGAGCTTTATTAAAACCATAGGCAGCAAAAGGTTCAATCAAACCCCATAATTCATTGGCCAAAGACTGGGTCAAACCATTGTTAATACAACCATGTAAAAATTTCTCTTTTTGAGCGGCCATTTCTTCGGGAATTTTTTTACCCATAGCCTTGCGCAACTTATCAGCCTCTTCCCAGTTATACCCAGCAATGTTAATCGCCGTTAACAAAACATCATCTTGATAAGTGATAACACCATAAGACATATCCAGATAATCTTTCATGCGGGGATCCAAATATTTAATCAGTTTAGGATTGTGTTTACGGCGAATAAATTCCGGAATAGATTCCATTGGACCAGGACGAAATAAGGCCACCATCGCCATAATATCAAAAATAGAAGTCGGTTTTAGTTCTTCCAAATATCTAGTCATACCCGAACCACCCAACTGAAATAAACCGCCTGTTTCACCACGCGCTAACATAGCAAAAGCCGCCGGGTCATCCCAAGGTATATTATCTAAATCAACCTTAACACCACGGGTTTTTTCTACGATTTTAATAGCATCCCCCAAAATTGACAAATTGCGCACTCCCAAAAAATCCATCTTTAAAACACCCGCGTCTTCTACAGCGTGCATTTCATATTGAGTTGTGATTCTATCACCATCACTTTCCCGCTGCAGGGGGGTAAAATCGGTTAAGGGACGAGGGGAAATCACCACACCCGCCGCATGTTGAGAAGTATGCCTCGCACAACCTTCTATTTTTTGTGCTAGATCTAATAACCTTTTGACTTCTGGATCTTCATTATATAAAGCATAAAGTTCTGGGGTTATTTCTAAAGCTTTTTTTAAAGTCATGGGGAAACCTTGTGTGCCCATAGGAATCATCTTGGCAATCTGATCACAAAAATTGTAAGACATGCCTAGGGCCCGACCCACATCTCTAACACTACCGCGAGCGGCCATAGTACCAAAGGTAGTAATTTGAGCCACATGATCAGCCCCATAATGTTCTGTGACATAAGCTATAACTTCATCTCGGCGATTATCAGCAAAATCCATATCAATATCAGGCGGCGAAGGGCGGAAAGGATTTAAAAAACGTTCAAAAGGCAACTTAAAATATAAGGGATTGACTGTAGTTATACCAATACAATAAGAAACTAAAGAACCCGCGCCCGAACCACGAGTCGTTGTAATAATTCCGTGAGAGCGGCTCCATTTAACATAATCAGCCACGGCTAAAAAATATGGTGCATAACCTTTTTTTTCAATAATGCTCAATTCGTATTCTAGACGTTCTTGAGTGGCAGGAGTAATTTCTTTAATCAATCGCTGCATCCCAGCATTAGCTTCTTCTCGTAGTACGTCCACGGCTGTTTTATCTTGAGGTAAGGTCAGAGCGGGAAAATGCCACTTACCCAAAACCAAATCAACCGTGCAACGATCGGCAATTTTTACGGTATTTTCTAAAGCTTCCGGTACATGACGAAATCGGCTAGCAACATCTTGGGCCTCAGCAAAAGAACGGTCAACTTGTAAAAAATTAGGACGATTGGTTTCACTGGCTTTATAGCCATCACGAATACAAACTAAAATATCTTGTGCCTCCCTATCTTCGGGATGTAAATAATGAACATCGCGAGTCACAACTAAAGGCAAACCAGTTTGAGTGGCAATTTCAATCAAACCATTATTAATTTCTACTTGACCTTCCAAATCAGGATGGTCTTGCAATTCTAGAAAAAAATTATTGGGACCAAAAATCTGGCTATATTCCTCAGCTGCTTCTCGTGCCTTGACCAAATCTCGAGTTTTCCAAATAATTTTAGGCACTTCACCTTCCCGACAACCTGACAAAGCAATTAAACCTTGATGGTATTGTTTTAAAACCTCTTTATCAATTCTCGCTACGCCAAATTTACCTTCTAAATGTCCAATAGTGGAAAGTTTCATTAAATTTTTATAACCAATTTCATTTTCCGCCAATAAAACCAAATGATGATTTTCTTCGTCTAAATGAGGTCGTTTATCAAAACGTGAGCCCAAAGCCAGATAAGCTTCCATGCCTAGAATTGGTTTAAGGCCGCGTTTTTTTGCTTCCTTAAAAAACTCAATGATGCCATACATGGAACCATAGTCAGTTAAGGCCAAAGCAGTCATGCCTTTTTTCTTGGCTTCATAGACCAAATCTTCAATTTTTGGCAAGCCTTCCAGCAAAGAATAGTGCGAATGGATATGGAGGTGAACAAAATTCATAGAGATAAATGATGGCTTTATCTTACCCTAATTTTAATCAAGACGCAAATCAAAAAATAGCCCTATTTTTTAGAGCTATTTTCATTTAAAAAATTATTTCTTCCGGCGTCTTTTTACTTCCACTTCTTCGGTAATTTCTTCTTCAACCTTACTTTTTTTACTAACAAAATATTGAATTAATTTAACAATCCCTTCGGAAACAAAGGAAAAACTATTAGTAGCATGTTCCATTTTATCTCTCATGGTCCTAATAGCTTCTTCAATACCTCGAAATCTTTCCCGCATTTCCTCAACCATGTTGTTGGCTCCTCGCAAAATAGAAACCAAGTAGTAAATAAACCAACATAAGAAAACGGTAAGCCACAAAATACAAAATGATAAAACAATATATAAAAGATCTTTGCTGTTTTCAAGCATAAATTTGAAAACTAGTTATTTATTAATTATTAACTATATAATAACACATTTCCGTAAGGCCCTCAAATTATTGCCTAATTTCCGCTCCAAATTTGTCCTGTAAAACCTTAATTAATTTATTTTGTACGGCATCCGCTTCAACTGTAGTTAAAGTTTTATCTTTATGAGCCAGTAACAAATGATAAGCCAAACTTTTATTGCCTTCTTTAATATTTTCTCCCTCAAAAACATCGAACAATTCAACTTCTTTAATTAAAGAATCCACTTCTAAAATTGTCTTTTTAATTTCTTCATGAGTGATTTCTTTAGGCAAGACCATAGCGAGATCTCGAACAATTTCTGGAAATACTGGTATTGGTTGATAGGCAATTGGTTGAGGAATAAATTCGCTTAACTTGGATAGATTAATTTCCACAACACCAATTTTTTCCGTCAACCCAAAATTATTAACAACTAGAGGATTGATTTCATAAATTTGACCGACAATTTCATTTTGTACTTGTAAACCAGCACTTCGTGAAGGGTGCTGCCAAGGATACAATTTAGGTAAAGTCACCGCCGTCCAAGAGTAATTAAGATTTTGAAAGATTGTTTCAGCAACCAAACGAATTACTCGAAAAGGTTCTTGATTCTTTTTTTCTACAAACACGGCTGTCAACATGGAGTCTTGTCGCGGCAACAATTCATCCCCTTTTTCACTCACTCTCACCCCAGATTTATCAATTAAAAAAGTTTTACCAATTTCTACCATCTTTAAAGACGAAGAAAATTCTAAATTTTTAACTAAATTTTCTAATAAATTTAAAATCAAATTTCTTCTTAAAAAAGGTTTTTCTTTAGATAAAGGATTATCTAAAGTAATATATAAATCTGTTGTATCTCCAATTTTTTCAATTTGAGCAGCGCTAACAAAAGAATAATTAGAAACTTCAAAATAGCCTTGATTCAAAACTAATAAATCTTTAACTTTATTTTCCAATTGACGCAAAATATTTTTTTCTGGTGGCCGAATTGAAAATTTAGGCAAACTAGTTTGAATATTGTCATAACCATAAATTCTAGCCACCTCCTCAACTAAATCATCAGGAATAGTTATATCTTTAGTGGCACGCCAAGTAGGAATAGTTACAGAGAGAGCATCTTTTTTAGGTTTAACTCCAAAACCCAATCGCTCTAAAATTCCTGTCAGTTGTTTTTTTTCTAGCTCGATGCCAATTTTTTTATTTAAAAAAGTAAAACTGGTTTCTAGAGGACCTTGTTGTAAATGAAAATGAGATTCATCGGTCACTGGACTAGTAACAATCGCCTCGGGACAAACCTCTAAAACTAATTGGACTGCCTTTTTTAAAGCCCAATCACATAAATTAGGATCCAAACTTTTTTCAAAACGCGCTGAAGCATCAGTACGCAGACCTAATTTAACTGCAGTCCGCCGTGTAGTTACTGCATCAAAATTAGCCGACTCAATAATTATTTTTTTAGTAGCTAAAGAAATTCCACTCTCTAATCCTCCCATTACTCCAGCCAAGGCCACGGGCTTTTCTTCATCAGCAATTACTAGCACAGAAGAATCCAAATGATGTTTTTGTTCATCCAAAGTTGTAAATTCCTCACCATCCTTAGCCCGGCGAACAATAATTTTTTCGCTTTTAAATAAATCAGCATCAAAGGCATGAAGGGGTTGGCCCAAATCTAACATTATATAATTTGTAATATCAACTAAATTATTAATGGAATGTAAACCAACGGCAGAAAGTTTCTCCTGCAACCATCTGGGCGAAGGGCCCACAGTCACATTACTAATTTCCACCGCCATGTAACGCGGACATAATTTATAATCTTCAATTTCTACTAAGATCTTTTTTTCTTTACCAGGCTTTATTTCTGGAGGATTATATTTTAATAACCGTTTACCATAAATTGCCGCCAATTCTCTAGCCAAACCATAATGCCCCCATAAATCGGGGCGATTGGTCATTGATTTATTATCTATTTCAATCACCGTATCATCCAAACCTAAAACTTTGGCAATTGGAGTGCCGGATTTTAATCTAGGTAAACCACTTAAATCCAAAATTTCTTTTTCTTCTTTAGCAGGAAACAAATTTTCCAAACCAATTTCTGAAGCAGCACAAATCATACCCTCCGAGTCCACACCCCGCAAATTAGCTGGTTTAATTTCTACCATTTCCCCTTCTCCATGCCAACGCACTTTAGCACCCAATTGAGCCACTACCACCAACATATTTTTACGAAGATTGCTGCCACCGCAAACAATCTGGCTTTTCTTTTCACCAATTTCCACTTGGCAGACTTTTAATTTGTCGGCATTAGGATGATTGGCAACTTCTAAAATTTTTCCCACCACAATTTTATCTAAATTTTTATCTAAATTTTCCCATCCCTCAACTTCTACCGTACTCATAGTTAATTTCAAAGCAATCTCTTCGGGAGTAGCATTAGTAGGGAGATTGACGTATTTTTTCAACCAACTTAAACTTACTTTCATATTAAAATTGTTTTAAAAAACGCAAATCACCACCCAATAAATTTCTAATATCTTCGATGGCATATTTTTGCATTACTAATCTAGTTAAACCCAAACCAAACGCGAAACCACTCCATTCTTTAGGATTTAAACCGCCAAATTCTAACACCTTGGGGTGGATTAAACCGCAAGGCAAAGTCTCAATCCAACCACTATGTTTACAAGCACCGCAACCCTTTCCTCCACAAACCAGACACTTCATATCCAATTCAAAACCCGGCTCCACAAACGGAAAAAATCCGGGACGCAACCGCACTTCTACTTCGCGACCAAAAACACCACGTAATAATTCTTTCATAACCCCAATTAAGTTACTGATGGAAATATCTTTATCCACCACTAAACCTTCTAACTGGTAAAAGGTGTGTTCGTGAGCTGCGTCGGTAGATTCGTTTCTAAAACAACGTCCGGGCACCACAGCTCTTAACGGCGCTCCATATTTTTGTAAAGCCCTAACCTGCACTGGTGAAGTATGAGTTCTTAAAACCCAATTTTTATGATCTTTAATATAAAAAGTATCATGCATATCACGGGCTGGATGAGATTCGGGAATATTTAAAGATTCAAAATTAAAATATTCACTTTCCAATTCTGGTCCATCTAAAATCAAAAAACCCATAGAAGAAAAAAGTTCCTCTAAATTTTTTTGTACCAAAGTATTAGGATGAAAATGACCCAAATTATTAGCTAATAAAGATGGTTCGGAAATATCCACCTTTTCTTGGTTGATGCTTTTTTGAAAATCTGCCACTACCAACTGCTGGCGTTTTTTAATAACCGCTGTTTCTAAAGTTTGCTTAACTTCATTAGCTACTTGACCAACTATCTTCTTAACTTCTACTGACAAATCTTTTAAACCTTTCATCAAATTAGTCAACTCGCCACTTTTTCTGCCCAAAAATTTATTTTCCCATTCTTCCAATTGAACTAAATTAGCTACATCATTTAAAAGATTGAGGGCGTCCTGTTTTAAATTTTGCAATTTTTCTTGCATATAAAATTATTTTAACATTTTAGGCAATTCCATTCTTATAGTTTCCAACAAATCATCAAAACTTGGTTGAGCAAATACCCTACCCTCTTCTATTTGGCCCTTAGTTTCTTTAAACATAATATAATAACCATCCGAAGAACGTCGATCAGCTTTTAGTTTCCAACCGCCATCATAACCAACGGAAGCCAAAACTTCTTCCACCATGGATTTTTTGTCGTCCAAATCTTTCTTCTCCCGACTCCTTTGTTTGTCAGCTCTATTTTTTTGTCTTTGCGCTCTAGCAGCCTGTTGCTCTTTTTCATATTCAGTTAAAATCATTGTTCTTCTTCCTAATTCTTTTTGCCCAC
>DAOMZV010000018.1:0-15812 GCA_035400705.1 Candidatus Magasanikiibacteriota bacterium | reverse complement strand
CTAAAACTACTGTCGAAGTGGAATTATCCACCTCAGGAGTTGTTTTAAGTGTGGTAAAAAATTGATTAGCCAAACCTGGCGTAACTATTTCGGTTGTTTGCCAATTTTGCCGATTATTTATATCTACCCAATCTTTTCTAGCGGAACTTTGACCGTCATAAGGCGCCAGGGCATTATCATTAACATTTCCGTCATCCCAATTACCATAAGCCACTTTATCCAACAATTTGCCAAAGGAATCAAACAAAGAAATTACATCACCAGAATTATTTAAATTACCTTTAGGTTGATAAAACAAAAGAAAGTTGTGGGGTTGAATTTCACCAGTTAGACGAGTTTCCTCTTCAGAACCTTCTTCTAAATACCAATTATTTAGATTGATAACTTCCGCCGAATTATTATAAAGTTCCACCCATTCTTTTTCTCCGACATTAGGATCGGACAAAAATTCGCTAAGAAAAATTTTCCCTTGATAATTTGATAGGGGCACAAAATTTACCTCTCCACCAGAACTTCCCACAAAAACTTCTTCCGATACAGAATCAACTGGCGCCACAATAACATTGGACAGACCTTTAGTAGGATTCAAACTAAGTCGCCATTGATTATTTTGATCTCTGTTTAAAGATTGCCCAGCTAACGGGGCTGGAACATTATCATCTATATTGCCATCATTAAAATTGCCATATCTAACTTGATCAACAATTTGTCCTTGGTTATCTTTTAAAATTAACTGGTCACCTAAATTATTTAAACGATTGGAAAAGTCCAACACCAAAAAATTCTCAGCTAAAATTTCTCCGGACAAAGTGGTGGTGGAAGAATTATCCAGCAAAACCCAACCAGTTAAATCAACTGTGGAGGATGTTGGGTTAAACAGTTCCAGCCATTCTTTTTCTGTGGAGGTAGCGGGAACGGAATAAATTTCATTAAACTTGATGGCCATAAAATCTAAAGTTGAGGTTGGTGTAGAAGTAACAACTATATCTTCAGTTGAACTAGTTACGGGCACCATAAAGCTATTATGTGCACCCACAGTGCCACCCCAAACAAAACTTTGCTGCCAATTATCAAACGTATTACTACCAATTTCCTCTTTTTTTTCTAAACTATAACCATTGTCATTACCGCCCCAACTTTGATCATAATCAACCTTTGACCATAGCTCACCGTCTGACCCCAACCGCAAGGCAACTGTTCCTGAAGTATTGGTTAGAGTAAAAGCTGATTTGATAATCGGACCCAAAAAATTCGGGTGAGTGCTTAAAAAAGTTTCTTCATCTTGTGTTACCGCGCAATATTGGCCGGCTTGTAAAGAAGTGCTGGTAGAAAAAGTATGATTGGCTCCATCAAATAATCGCCAAGCGGTTTCACCTGCGCCGCCTCTAATCTCTACTGGAGTTTCTCCTAAATTTTTAATTTCCAACCACTCATTTTTGGCATCAGGCCCATTAGGGTTGTACATAATTTCGGTTATCTGGACGTCTTTTTCCGCTGCCCATAAGTTAGGACTAAAAATAAAAAAACCAACAATTAAAAAAATGTTGGATAACAAAAAAATAAGTCTCCCCCTTGTCATAAATTTTTAAAAAATTATTTTCTTGCTTTTATTATAAAATTTAAGGTTAGGACTTGTCAAATTAAAAATTTTTGGTAGAATAAGAACACTGGCCGGAGTGGCGAAATGGCAGACGCACCAGCTTTAGGAGCTGACGCCCGCAAGGGCATGTGGGTTCAAGTCCCACCTCCGGCACCAAAAAAACACTTTGAAAGGTGCTTTTTTTATTTAATTTAAATCATTGACAAATTAGCCAAATTGAGATAAGATTGAAAATCAAGTTCAGTCTAAAAACTGATTTTGATTATGTTCTTTTTATTTTTAAAAATGTAGCAAGGAAACAAATATGACCAGCCGAGATATTTTACAAAAATTTCATTTTGGAATTCCAACCCAACCGCATAATGTTATCGATATTACCGATCCAGAAAAGGATCTTGATGATGAACAAAAATTTTTACTCATGACTTCCCTAGCTGAGGCGGGGATTATCAACATCAAGGCGGTGGTTGCTAATCTAGAACCCCCTGTTCAACGTGCTCTCCTAGCCAAAGGAACGTTCAATTCTCTTGGCCACAATGAAATCCCAGTCGGTATTGGAACAGACTGTTTCAAGGGAGGACAAAACCCCAAGCATGAAACCGAAGTTTCTTATCTGGCTGAAACATCAGAAGTTATTGACGGCTACCAGTTATTGGTTTCGACTCTTGAAACGGCAGAAGACAATTCAATTATCCTAATGTTGAATTCTGGTCTCACCGATGCGGCGCAACTTCTTCGTTTACATACCAACTTATTTGTCCAAAAAATTGCGAACGTCACCATTATGGGAGGCTTTAAGGCTGCAACACCAACGACACCTCTATTACAAGATGGCCTGCTCATTCCGGATGATGCTGCAAACAACTCCTTTGACCCCGAAGCCGCTGACTACCTGTACAAAAATCTACAGAGACTTTCCGTTCCCATGACAGTGATTATGAGATCAGCTTGTTATGCAGCACAGTTTGATATTCACCTCTATGATAAATTTGCGGCGACTAACCACAATGTTGGCCGAGCCCTTAAGAAACGCCAAAAAGACAGTCTGCAGCAGCTCTGGCAAGCAGCTCTTTCACCTGAGGGTTCACCGGTTCGAGGCAAGCTGCCAATGAGTCGTGATCGTAAATGGTTCACAGATGTCTTCTGTGACAAACAGGACCCGGGTATTGGCTTAGAAGACGAAATCTGGCCTTTCGTGGGTAAATATAACCAATATGACCCCATGGCTGTTATAGCGGCCTTACCCGAACTTCGCGAACATTTCTTCGAGTCTATCAAGGTAGTAGTTGGTGACGCAATACATCTCGTTATCGGACTTTCACCCCAAACTACTGGGATTAAAAATAAAGAAAGTCTAGTTTCCTTTATGACTCAGATGGAGCTTGCGGTACTTCAAGCTACACATTAAAAATAACAAACAACTGACTGCTAAACCCAGTCAGTCTTTTTTTGTTATATAATAATCCATTAAAAGCAATTTAAAAAGTGCCACTATAATTTTTTCTAAAACAACTTCTTTTGTCGTTCCTTCTTTTCTTCCGGACTAAAAATAGTTACCCGGCCATACTGTCCATCAAATCCAGCTTCTACTTTCAATTTTTTCTCTCGCATTCTCTTAATACCTTCGACTACCTCTGGCAAAGTAATCTTAGCTAATTCTGCATAAGATAAATTCAATAAAATATTCAACTCATTGTCTCCTTTAGCAATTAAATTATCAAATTCCATTTGGACAGCTCGACTGGTGCGAGTTTTAATTCCTAAAGCTTCGGCAATAATTTTATCTAATTCCACCAAACTAACATAAGGAATTTTTCCCTGAGGCACCTCTTCATCCTTTCGATCAGCTAATGCCTCTACTCGATTTAATACTCCAATCGTTAAAGGTTTATGACAAATTGGACACAAATTTTTATTTTTAGCTGATTGTTTTGGAGCTAGAACCACACCGCAGGCTCGATGACCATCTAAGTGGTACATTCCCTCTTCGGGGTAGAACTCTAAAGTTTTTAAAAATTTTTGTGGTTTACCTTCTTTAATAGTTTTGAATAACTCATCATAAGTTAAAGAAGTAAAATCCAAATCAAACATATTTGCTTCACGGCCTAAGTTAGGCAAACTATGGGCGTCGGAGTTGGAAACTAAAGTTAGTCCATCCAACTGCGATAAACGCCAGTTCATAGCCGGATCACTTGATAAACCTGTCTCTAAAGCAAAAATCTCTGGAGTTAATTCTTCAAAACATTCCTCCAAAGAATCAAAACCTGATTTAGAACCAAAAACAGAAAACCAGGGAGTCCAGATGTGAGCAGGAATCATCACTGAACGCGGATTGATTTCCTTCATTAACTTCAAAATTTCTTTGGCTGACATACCTAAAATTGGCCGACCATCTGATTTTAAATTTTTTCCGCGCCCTTGTAATTCAGCATTAAATTTTTCTACATCTGCCAGGCTAGGAAAATACAAACACAAATGAACCCGCCGTGTTTTTCCACCCTGGGAATAAATAGCCGCCACTTCTGTACCTAAAATAAATTTAACTGGCTCTGAACCATTTTTTAGTTGAAGCAAACCGCTTCCATCTTCAATCAAATTTTTTTTAATTTCCATCAACCAAGCAGGATGAGTAAAATCTCCAGTCGCAATTAAATTGAGACCTTTAATCTGGCACCATTTAGCAATGTTCTCTAAATTCAATTGAGAGGAACAGGCGCGAGAATATTTAGAATGAATGTGTAAATCAGCGATAATCATATTTAGTCTTTTTATCTTAGCAAGTGTTTTTAAAAAATTCAAATATCAGAAACAAAAAACAAAACTTATCCACAGTTTTTTAAAAAATTTTGTTTACTTTTTCTTCAAACAGTTTATACTTAATAGTGAGAGACGATTTCAAAAAAAATTTTGAAACTTTTACATCAATGCTTGTCATGTAAATCTCTCCTGCGTGCTGCAGTTAATTCATTTAATTAACATATTATGGCTACCAAAAAGAAAGTGGCAAAAAGACCAGCCAAAAAAACTGTCAAAAAGGCTGTCAAAAAAACAACTAAAAAAGTTGTAAGAAAAGTTGCTAAAAAGAAAGTCGCAAAAAAGAGAAGATAAAAAATTTTATCAACAAAAAAATCCGCTCTCTAGCGGATTTTTTAATTATTTTATTTTAGAACCCGGTGCTAATACTCCAAAAACTCTAGTTAAAGGATACACTTGGCAATTTTTTCCTAGAACAGCTCCGGGGTTCAACACGCTGTTACAGCCAACAGAACAATTATCTCCAATAATCGCACCAAATTTAGATAATTTGGTTAAAATTTTCTTTTCCCCTTCGCAAACAGTAATTTTATCTCCATCCAAACGATAATTAGCCGTTAAAGAACCAGCCCCCAAATTTACATTGTATCCTAAAATGCTGTCGCCAACATAATTAAAATGTGGGGCGCGAGCCTGATTAAACAAAAAACTATTTTTAATTTCTGTCGCGTGGCCAATAACGCAATCGTCACCGATAATCACATTACCTCTAATATAAGCTCCAGCGCCAATTTTACAATTACGCCCAATAATTGTCGGACCGTAAATCATTGCTCCATGTTCAATAATAGTTCCAGCGCCGATTTCTACATTATCAGCTACATAAACATTGCCCTTGGCTTCTCCTAAATTTTTTGGTTTAATAATCTCATTAATATATTCTTCCAGATAAGGCAAAATTTCCCAAGGATAATCAAAACGACCGAATAAATCGGCAAACTGCGTCTTGCTTAAATCAAAAATTTGTTCTAGAGTAAGCATAAATCCTTATTTTTATTATACACCACCTTTAAATTTAGTAAATATGATTCACTTAAATATTATCGTGATTGGAAAGTTAAAAGAAAATTATTGGCGAGAAGCAGAACAAGAATATCTCAAGCGATTAAGTCCTTGGACTAAAATTTCTCTTGAAGAAATAAAAGAAGAGGCTTTTGATGAAAAAAGTAACAAAACAATAATCAAAAATAAAGAGGGGGAAGAAATCATTAAAAAAATAAAAACTGGTTTGACTTTTATTTTAGATGAACATGGCGACTCTTTTACTTCCTTAGAGTTAGCAGAAAAATTAGAACACTTAGCTGATCAAACCAGCACGATCAATTTTATCATTGGCGGGCCTTTGGGTTTATCCGACGCCTTACTAAAAAAATACCCTAAAATTTCTTTTTCTAAAATGACCTTCCCCCACCAAATGATGAGAATTTTTTTATTGGAGCAACTCTATCGTAGTTTTATGATTAACTCCAATAAAAAATATCATTACTAAACAGCGACGATCTTTTTAAAATCTTCATAATCTTCAACATAATCTTCTCGAGTAGGATTATAATTGGTTGAAGATAAGGCCAGTAAAATTGCCCCAACGGAAAAATCTTTAAAATGATGCCAGACTAAAGCAGGCACATAAATGGCGGATAGTGGTCCGACCATTTTTATTTCTTCCAAACCCTGTCCCTGATCAATTACCGCGGTAGCCGAACCCTGTAATAAAACAAAAAACTCTTCTTCTACTTTATGACAATGGGCCCCAGTTTTACTAGTTGGCTCTGTAATATAATAAATTCTTTTAACCTCAAAATCAAAATAATCTTTCAGCTCCACTGGATGCATTTTAAAATTAGGTGCGGCTATTTCTTTTAAATTGAATTGTTGAAATTGTTTAGACATAGTTTTGTAAAAATTCTTGTAACTTTTTAAAAGCTAAACCGCGATGACTTAAATTATTTTTTTGCTGATCGGACATTTCGGCAAAAGTTTCAGCAAAACCATTAGGAATAAAAATTAAATCATAAGGTAAATTGGTTCTCCCCTGACCGCGTAATTCTTTGGCTACTTGGCCTAGCACCTTACCACTGAACAAAAATTCTTCTTTTTGAGGCGAAACCAAAGCTACGACTGATTCAAAGTAACCACCCCGTTGTCCTTCGGGTATCTCTTCGATTTTTTTTAAGGTCAACCGGGCTTTCTCTTCATCTTTTAACCCCTCACCCAACCAACGAGAAGCATAAATTCCTGGTCGGCCGTCTAAGGCATCTATGAAAAATCCCGAGTCATCAGCCATACCCCATTCTCCGGTTTTTTCTACAATAAAACGAGCTTTCTTTAAAGAATTTTCGGCTAAGGTTTCCCCGTCCTCCATTACATCTTCAAAAACTCCTGCTTCTTCCGCACTTAAAATTTCCCAAGGTAACCCAGTTAAAATTTCTCGCATCTCTTTTATTTTACCCTGATTGTGAGTAGAAAAAATTAACTTCATATTTAAATTATAAACCTAAAATTTTTCTTAAAGGGATAGCTAGCTTTTGACAATCCATACCAGCTTTCTGGCCAACACACAAATCGGCATAAACTACTTGATATTGTTTTTGCCAACTTCCTTCATCGATTTGAACTACTTCCCAATCTTTGGCAGCAAAATTATCCAAACTTAGCTTAAATTTGACATCTTGTGCAATGATTAAATCTACCGGCCGAGGTAAATACTGATGAAGTTCTTGAAGATAACCAGAAACTTTAAAACCACAAGTTTCGCCTTTGGTCCTATTAGCTAAATTAGGGATAAAAATAATTTTTGCTTTAGTCTGTAACAAAGCTTCAGACATTCCTATAGTTAACAACCCCGGTATAACGCTGGTGTATAAATCACCAGGACCCAAAATAATATAATCAGCCTGCAAAATAGCCTCTTTAGCTTCTGGCAAAATTTGTGCTACTGGATCCAACCACATCTTTTCTTTTTTCAAACGACAATCAAATTTTGGAATATCAATATTAGTTTCTCCGACAACAGTTTGACCATTTTCTAATTTAGCACACAGTTCGACTAAATCTAAACTAACTGGCAAAACCTTCCCCTTAGTTTTTAAAACCTCTGACAAAACAGAGAGAGTCTTTAACCAATTACCACTTTGTTGATATAAAAAAGTTAACAGCAAATTACCAATATTATGACCTTGAAATTCCCCCGTAGTAAAACGATTGGTATAAAAGATTTCTTTAAGTTCTGCAAAAGAATAAGAAGAGAGGGCTAAAGTAACCCGCAACATATCCCCCATTGGAAGAATTTGGAATTGCTTTTTTAATTTTCCAGATGAGCCCCCAGAATCAGTGACAGAAACAATGGAAGTAATTTCTATTTGGTCAGAAAAATTTTTTAACGCCCTCAGAGTAATCGATTGCCCGTTGCCGCCACCAATAGTTACTATTTTCAACATATAAATTTATTTTATTCTACAGTCACGCTTTTAGCTAAATTGCGAGGACGGTCTACATCTTTACCTCGACCCACTGCCATATGATAAGCAAACAATTGCATCGGCATAACAGTTAATAAAGGAGAAAGCATTTCACTGGATTTAGGAACAAAAATTATATCTTCAGATAATCTTTTTGCTTCTTCATCTCCTTCGGTGGCAATCAAAATTAATTTACCATGACGGGCTTTGATCTCCTCAACATTACTAACCATCTTTTCATATAAACTATCTCGAGTAACAATCGCCACTACTGGGCATTTGTCGTCAATCAAAGCAATGGCGCCGTGTTTTAATTCTCCAGCTGGCAAACCTTCAGCATGCACATAAGAAATTTCTTTTAATTTTAAAGCGCCCTCCAAAGCCACCGGGGAATTAATACCGCGACCAATAAAATAAAAGTCTTCAAAATCTTTATATTTTTCCGCGATAGCCTTAATGATCTCGTTTTGTTTTAAGATAGTTTGCATTTTTTCAGGAATTTCCAAAATACTCTTTACAATTAATTTACCAGTTGCCAAAGACAAATGAGACAAACGTCCTAACTGTAAAGCCAAAATCATTAAAATCGCAACTTGATTGGTAAATGCTTTAGTCGAAGCTACAGACAATTCCGGACCAGCATGAATATACACACCTCGACCAGCTTCTCTCGCGATTGTAGAACCAACAACATTCACAATACCAATTACTTTAGAGCCTCGACGACGAGCTTCGACCATACCAGCCAAAGTGTCGGCGGTTTCTCCTGATTGGCTGATACAAATAGTCAGAGTATTATCTTCCACCACTGGATCGCGATAACGGTATTCTGAGGCCACTTCTACATCCGTAGGCAGCCAAGCCACATGTTCTAAAATATACTTTCCAATTAAACCCGCGTGATAAGCGCTACCACAGGCAATAATTTTAATTTTTTTAATCTGGCGTAACTCTTCATCGGTAAAATGTAAACCACCCAAATGAGCCAAACCTTCGTTAGGAACCAAACGGCCAGCCAAGGCATCTTTAAAAGTATTAGGCTGCTCAAAAATTTCTTTTAACATAAAATGAGGAAAGCCGCTTTTCTGAGCCTGTTCTTCATTCCATTCAATTTCTTCTGGTGTGCGTTCAATTTTTTCATCTTTAAGATTAAAAATTTGAAAATTATTTGGTGTTAATTCCAAAATTTCTCCATCTTCCAAATAAATTACTTTTTTCGTATGAGGCAACAAGGGGGAAGCATCAGAGGCAATTACATAGGCATCATCAGCTACACCCAAAACTAAAGGGCTGCCTTGACGAGCGCAGAAAATTTTATTGGGCTCATCAAGAGAAATGACAGCGATGCCATAAGTGCCTACAACCATTTGCAGGGCTTTAATCAAAGAGGCCCGTAAATCTTTTCTATCAGATTGATTATAAAAATGTTCAATTAAATGAGCGAGGACCTCACTATCGGTTTCTGAAATAAACTGGTGATCTTTTAAAAATTTTTCTCGTAAATCACGATAATTTTCAATAATACCGTTATGGACCAAAATTAAACGGCCGCTGCAATCGCTATGCGGATGAGTATTGTTTTCTGTCACTCCACCATGGGTTGCCCAACGTGTATGCGCAATACCCAAAGTACCAATAAATTCTTGGCCTTTTAATTTTTCAACTAAAGAATCTATTTTACCAACTGATTTCTCTTGAATAACTTTTCCCTGCGAATTGATAATCGATAAACCAGCGCTGTCATAGCCACGATACTCCAACCTTCTCAGACCATTAATTAAAACCGGGGCTAAATTTTTTTCTTCTCCTTTAGCAATATAACCAATAATGCCACACATATTTAAGAAATAAATTTTTTACCTAACTGAAAAGCTACTTTGTTTTCTTCCCAATTAGTTTTGTTTTTTAATTTTTTTTCCAACAACGAAAAAACTGTTTCCCAATCCAAAATATTTTTTTCTTCTAGCTGCTTAGATAGTAAACCTAGTATAAAAACATTTAAACTTTTCTCCGCTATCGCTAAAGTTTTGTTTTTTTTATAAAAATCAACATAATCCAAAATTTTGGTCCCAGTATCCACAAAACTAGTTGTTCTATTTTTTGCCTGACTAGATAAAATAACCAAAACGTCTGCCGTAGAAAATTTAGGATAACTAATTTGTTTATCACTGATTTTTAAAAACGCCAAAGAAGCACCCCCACGCTGTTCTAAACCATAATTAGGAATCAAACTCACTTCCCAATTTTTAGCGAAAGCAGCTTGAAAAATAATTTCGGTAATAGTTTGAACACCTTGCCCGCCATCACCAGCTAATAAAATTTTTAACAACATAAATTAAAACTCCCCCAAGGGATAAACCTTTTTTAACTTCTCTAAATAATCAAAAGTTGCCTTGCCTACGGTACGCCAGTTAGTGGGACAGACAGATAAAATTTCCACCAAAGAAAAATGTCCAGCCTGTTGAGCCGCCAATGTTTTTTCTAAAGCACTTACCACAGCCTTAGGATCATTCACAGCCACACGAGCTAAAAAAGCACCTGGCTGTATCACATTTTTTAAAAATTCCGGACCTTGGAAGGGTTTGTCAGCACACCCAACAGGCGCCGTAGAAGTTCTTTGGCCACAAGGAGTAGTGGGGGCAGTTTGTCCTCCAGTCATAGCATAAACAGTGTTATTCACCACAATAACCGTCACTGGTTCATCCCGTCTAGCGGCATAAAATAAACCTTGCCAACCAATGGCATAGGCCCCGCCATCGCCAACTAAAGCCAAGCTAACCGAGTCTTTCTGAGCGCGCTTGTATCCAAGCATGGTGGATACAACTCGCCCATGGTGAGTTTGAAAAGTATTAACTGGCAAATAATTCCAACCTAAAAGAGAACAGCCAATATCTAAACCTAAAACTGCTTTGGTTTGTAATTTTTGGGATAATAAAACCTGGTTCAACATCATTAGAATAATGGAATAACCGCAACCAGGACAAAATTTTGCTGATTCTTCTAGCAACATACTTATTTAAAATGTTTAACAATTGTTTCGGTTTCAACACCTAAAGCAGGGAATTGCAGATATTCAAAAGTGGCTATATTTTTCGGATCTAAATTAGTCCGAATAATTTCCGCTAGTTGTCCTAAACTGGATTCAACAATTACAATTTTCTTTGCTCCCTTAGCAGCCTGATTTAATTCTTTATCTGCTAAAGGAGAGAGGGTGAGTGGACGAAATAAACCAATTTTAATTCCCTGCTGTCGTAAAATATCCACTGCTTCCTTAGCTGCTGCCCCAACAATACCATGAGCAATCAATAAAATCTCCGCTCCGGTGGTTTGGTATGTTTCGGCGCTAACCACTTTTTCTTTTATTGAATCAAAGTCCTTTTTATTTTGCAGCACTACTTCATTTAATTCTTCCTCTAAGGTATAGATGTTTCGCCAATGTTTTTGCTCTCCTTCTTTAACTAAAGGATAACTGGACACATTTTTTAAATCTTCTTTAACAGAAAAAACTCCCTGACTTTTTAATAGATAACCATCAGTTAAAATAATGCTGGGAAAGCGATAGAGCCAGGCTTCATTAAAAGCCCGGCGAGTTAAAAAATATAACTCTTCAATAGTAGAAGGAGAATAAACTAACCTTAGACCCTCACCATTACCCCCGTGGACAGCCAAATTAACTTCTTGCTGAGAATAAATAACTGTACCCGAAGAAGGGCCACCTCGCTGACCGACAATCACCACCATAGGCAAACGCATACCTTCCGCCATACTTAAAGGGTCTTGCATTAAAACGTGACCCGGTCCAGCAGTGGTAGTAAATGTTTTTTGTCCGCCAATTACCCCACCACAAACGCCAAAACCAGCCGCAATTTCATCCTCCGCCTGTAAAGACTCACCTCCGCGTTTAATCCACTCAGTAAAAACTTCTGTTACTGGAGTAATCGGATAGCCATACATCATGGTGGCACCAGCATCAAAGCAAGCTTCAATAGCCACTTCATAACCAGTGGCTAATTTTTTATTTTTGAACATAAACAAAACTATAAACCTAATTTTTTCCTCCGATTAGCTTCTGCCAACTCTTCGGGCGTATTAACCCCAAACCACTCGGTAGAAGAATCTAATTTCATAACTCGTACTGGTAAATTTTCTTGTGCTGCCATAGCAAAAGTAGTAGGCATACCATACTCTCCCACCTTGCCTAACTTTTTCATTCTAGGCATAACTGGAAAAATTTTTTCAAACCATTTTCGATCAAAACAAAAAGTTCCCGTACTGGTTTCTTTAATTTTCTTCTGTTCTTCTGTCACATATTCTTTTTCTACAATTTCCACTCGTCCATCAGGGTGGTGCACAATTTTACCTGTAGGATTTTCCGACTCCACAGATAAAAGAGTTATGACTGCTCCGTTTTCGGTATGAATTTTTACCATCTTTTCCAAAGTTTCAACGTGATAAAAAGCACTATCATCACCGTTTAAAACTAACACATACTTTAGATCTTGAGGCAAAGCACGACTACCAAGATAAGCCGCGTGGGCGGTACCCAACAGTTCTGCTTGTTCCACATAATTAACTCGGTCCTTAAAATATTCCATAATTTTTTCTTTACAAAAACCCACCACCACATAAATGTTTCTTTGGGGAACACCGGCCTGTTCTAACTTCTCAATAATATAAGAAACGATTGGTTTGTCACCAACACTATGCATGGCTTTGGGATGATCTACACAATTTAATCTGCTCCCTTTACCCGCTGCCAAAATTACCACGCCAACTTGTTTTAAAAAAATATCCGCCATATTAATAACTCGTAGCTTGAATAATGGTTAAGTAATCTTGCATTTCTTCAAAATTTTCAAAATTTAAAAAACCTGTTTCTCGATAATGAACCAGCGGCACGTCAGCTCGACGTTTAATGATTGGGGTAATAAAAGGATAAGCCTTTTTCACCTTAACCAAATCTTCTAATTTATGTGATAACCAAAAAATTTTATGGCTAGAATCTAACTTTAGTTCTTTAACAATTTCCAACCGATCTTTGTCAGAAAAATAAATTTGTGAAAAAAAATCAGCAATACCACTATTAACGACTTTTTCTTGTTGATATTCTTTTTCACCGTGCAGCACTAAAGTCATAGGCACATTCAAACTCATCATTCTACTTAAAAAAGTTTTAGCCCCAGGATACAAAAAATCGCCAGTTTTTTTAATTACTTTTTCTATTTCCTGCATGGCTTCATCCAAAGAACAGCTTAAATTGACTTTTAAAAAATCAACATGCCGACGTGGATTATAAGAAGCTTTACCGGTTTCGCCGTAACGGGCCAAAGGATAGGTTCGCCAAAAAACCTGCTCTGGAACACCACATTTTTCCATCGCCGCAGCCCATTCATATTTTACTTGAGGAGTGTTCAACAATGTATGGTCAAAATCGATTAACAAATTATTGATTGGCATAAAAATATAGTAACTATTATCTTATTCTAACGCATAAGGCTGTTTTGTCAACCATTTAGCTTAAATTAGCGAAAATCATTGACATAATAAAAGAAAAAGAGTAAACTTTATTTAATTAACTATGACCAACAAAAAAACCGTTTTTATATTAACTGGTGGAGGTCTGTCCCCAGCTTTTAATAGTTTACTTTGTGGAGCTATTAAAGAAGCTCAAGAGAAAAACTGGAAAATCCTAGGTGGTCTTTACGGTTGGGCCTCCTTATTAGATAATGGGCAAATTACTGACCTGACTAATTTTGATACTAACATAATCAAAAATCTAGGTGGAACTTTTTTACGATCTAGCCGCACTAACCCATTTAAGATTCCTAATGGAATTGAACAAATTACGGAAAATATAAAAAAACTGGGTGTTGATGCCATCGTAGTTATTGGCGGTGACGATACTTTGGGTGCTGCTTCCTTACTTTTTCAAGAAAAACAAATCCCTACAGTTGGAATTCCTAAAACAATCGACAATGATCTTTCGGAAACTTACTGGACACCGGGTTATCCCAGCGCAGCCTGGCAATTAGCCGATTATACAAGACGCATTAAAATCCACGCGGCCTATGCCCTATCACGACTATTCATTATTGAAGTGCCTGGTTTTAAAAGCGGTTGGATAGCAGCCAGCTCTGCCTTTGGCGGGGCTGATATTATTCTCCCTCCAGAAAAAGTGATCAACTGCAGTTCCGTAATTAAAGCCATTTCTCAAAAATATTCAGCTAACGGCAATTACGCCACGGTAGTTATATCTCAATATGCTCGGTTTGATGAACCAATTACTGGAATAACCGATGATCAATTTGATCAATATAATACTATGCGTCGTTCTTTTATTGGTTTATCCTTTACTGAATTCCTTAAAAAGGAGATTAAAATAGACATCAAAAATCTTCATCCTGGTAATTTCCTTGAAGCAATCGATCCAATAGAAATTGACCGAGAATTATCTCTTGCTTTAGGACAGAAAGCTATAAATTTAGTGGCAGAAAATCAATCAAATATCGCTGTTTGTTTAAAAAGAGACGATTGGACAAAAACTAAGATAGAAATTAGTACCGCTTCTTTGAATAACATGGTTGGCAAAGGACGTTATAAATTTTTAAATGAAGAAATGTTTGATTTTGAAAATTTCACGGTGAAACAAAAATTCTTCGATTATCTTGCTCCGGTTTTCCCCAATTACCCTGAACAACAAATCAAAGATTACTGCACTTTACAAAATAAATTAACTAAAAACACTTCGCTCTAAGCGAAGTGTTTTTTATTTTGAGGAACTAAACAATTTACAATTTGGAAACACGACCCCCGGCACTTGCCTACTTTTGCAGGACCGGGTTGGGTCCAACTATCATTAGCGCCAGAGTGCTTAACTGCCGTGTTCGGAAAGGGAACGGGTGTGACCACTCCGCTTAAAGCACCGGAGGTTGTATTTCCAAATCTAAAGATCTTAAATAAAAATAAAATTACAATTTCTCTTTTCAAAATCTTCAAAAAGACAGAGAAGAGAATGACTAATTAGTATTCCTCGGCTCAAACCCTTGCGGGCCTTACACCTGGAACCTATCAACCCGATCATCTATCGGGAGTCTATGAAATTTAATCTTGAGGACGGCTTCCCGCTTATATGCTTTCAGCAGTTATCCGCACCGAACATGGCTACTCGGCAATGCAGTTGGTACTACAACCGACAAACCAGAGGTTCGTTCATCCCGGTCCTCTCGTACTAGGGATGAGCCCTCTCAAATTTCCGCGCCCGTGGTAGATAGGAGACCGAACTGTCTCGCGACGTTCTGAACCCAGCTCGCGTACCGCTTTAATAGGCGAACAGCCTAACCCTTGGGACCTTCTTCAGCCCCAGGATGCGATGAGCCGACATCGAGGTGCCAAACCAGGTCGTCGATATGGACTCTTGGACCTGATCAGCCTGTTATCCCCGGAGTAGCTTTTATTCGTTGAGCTTCGACCATCCTACATTGGATCGTCGGATCACTAAGTTCCCCTTTCGGGACTGCGCGTCTTGTAGGACTTGCAGTAAAGCAAGCTTGTGCCTTTACACGTCCAGCTCCGTTTCCATTGGAGCTAAGCTTACCTTTGTAAACGCCTCCGTTACATTTTAGGAGGCGACCGCCCCAGTCAAACTACCCACCAGATACTGTCCCTTCCATAGGATAACTATGGATGGTTAGAATTAAAAATATTTAAGGGTGGTGTCTCATCGGCGCACCGTATTGCTACGGCGCTCCCACCTACACTGAACATAAAAACTTTTAATCCAATACCAAGTTGTAGTAAAGCTTCACGGGGTCTTTTCGTCTAACCACGGGTAGGGGGCATCTTCACCTCCCTTGCAATTTCGCCGAGTCCCTCGTTGAGAGAGTTTTCAAGTCGTTATGCCATTCGTGCGCGTCGTAACTCACACGACAAGGTATTTCGCT
>DAOMZV010000017.1:0-17377 GCA_035400705.1 Candidatus Magasanikiibacteriota bacterium | reverse complement strand
AGTTCAAACACTATGTCCGTTACGCTGATGATTTTGTTTTTCTTTCTACTGATAAAAAATACTTAGAAAGCCTAATACCCAAAATACAGCAATTTCTATCCACCCAACTTAAACTTACTCTCCACCCCGATAAACTCTTTATCAAAACCTTGGCTTCCGGAGTTGATTTTCTTGGTTGGGTACATTTCTCTAATCATAGAGTCTTAAGAGGTGTCACCAGAAAAAGAGCCTTTAATCGAATTAAAGTTCACTCTACAAATGAAACCTTACAATCATATCTAGGAATGTTAAAGCATGGGAATGGACATAAAATACGGGAAGAATTGTTAAATGAGCATTGGGTTAGCGATATTTCTAGTGAATTTTAACTTAGAAAAATGGAATTAATTTTCTCCATTTTACTATCTCCATAAAGAACTGGTTCTAATGGTCAATAGAGTAGTCCACCAAAAGAGGATTTTGTTTCGGCGAAGTCCTTTTTTGTTTATTTTTAGATCCTTGAATTTTAGACAAGAATCACTTATAATACAAAAAAATAAAACTATGTCTTTATCTATTGGAATTGTTGGTTTGCCTAATGTAGGTAAATCCACCCTGTTTAAAGCGTTAACTAAAAAGCAAGCCTTAATTGCTAATTATCCTTTTGCCACTATTGATCCTAATGTGGGTGTGGTGGAGGTACCTGACAATCGATTAAAACCTTTAGCAGAAGTCTCTCATTCAGCCAAGATAGTGCCGACCACTATTGAATTTGTGGATATTGCTGGTTTGGTTAGAGGAGCGAGTCAGGGGGAAGGTTTAGGTAATAAATTTTTGTCCCATATTAGAGAAGTGGCAGCTATTGTTCAGGTGGTGCGCGGTTTTAGTGACCCAGACGTTATCCATGTTCAAGGACAGGTGAATCCTAATTCTGATTTAGAAATTATTAATTTGGAATTAGCTTTAGCTGATTTGGAAACAGCCCAAAAGCATTTAGGCGAATTAAAAAGTCGGGCCAAGTCCGGTGGCAATTTACTTTTAGAGCAAGAAACTAAATTATTTGAAAAACTTTTAGCCGCTTTAACCGAAGGGAGAGCTTTACGTGATTTGTCTTTAACTGATGATGAAAAAAAACAAATCAAGTCCTTTAGTTTTTTGACTTTAAAACCAATGATCATGGTTTTAAATGTCGATGAACCAGATAAAATTAAAAATCAAGGTCAGAACCAGCTTAATTTTAGCGGTCCAATAATTGAAATTTCCGCCAAATTAGAAGCTGAGTTGGCTGATTTAAGTTTAGAAGAAGCTCAAGAATATATGAATACTTTAGGTCTACAACAAACTGGCTTGGATAAATTGATTTTAGCTGGTTATAATATTTTAAATTTAATAACTTTTTTAACCTCTGGTGAAATGGAAACTAAAGCTTGGACTGTGGCTAAGGGAGCTAAGGCACCGCAAGCCGCCGGAGTTATTCATACTGATTTTGAAAAAAGTTTTATTCGAGCCGAAGTTTGCGATTGGCAAGATTTTGTCCAGTTTGGTGGCTGGTCTAAAATAAAGGAAAGCGGCAAAATGCATTTAGAAGGAAAAGATTATTTAATGCAGGATGGGGATGTGGTTTATTTTCATACTGGTGCTTAGTTAAAAAGACCTTACTCAAAGAGTAAGGTCTTTTTTTAATTTTTCTTGAATCGCCAAATTTCTCTAGCCACTTTTTGACCCGGCCGTTCGTAGTTTAAAAATTCTTGGTCTAGTAAGGGTAAGGATTTAAATCCCATCTCTTCAATTTTTTTATTGATGTTTGTAGAAAATGTTTTTTGATGAATTTGAAAACGGGGAAAGATAAAAATTACCCTTCCACCTTTTTTAAGTATTTGGGAAAAAACTCTAAACGCCTGTTCGTATAGATTTTTTAATTCTAAACATTGTTTTTCTATTTCTTGCGGCGATTCATGTCCAGTAAGAGGCTTGCCTAAAAATGGTTCAGTAACAATACAGTCAACTTTTTTGTTTAATTTTTTATCCAATTCTTGAACATTAACGTTAAGTAATGAAACCTTGGTTATGGTAGTAGTCACACTTGATTTTAGCCAATCAATATTTTGTTGGGTATCATTGATGGCCTTGGCCGAAATATCCGAACCAATTAAATTTGGGTAACCCAAAATCAAGGCTTCAGTTAGGATAGTTCCAGAGCCGCAAAAAGGATCCAAAATAGTTTCTTCTGGCTTTGCTTCAGCTAAATTAAGCATAATTTTTGCTAACTTAGGGGGGAGCATACCAGAAAAAGCATCTCGACCGGGTCGGCCAAAGTCACGTTGGCTAAATTCTTCAAATGGCTGAACGGCTAAAGTGACAGCCAAAAAAAATTGATTACCAACTGGAAGTAAAATAATTTCCGCACCACGTTCACTTAAAAGTTTATTTTTCTTAACTGTTACCGCAGACAGAATTGATTCAAGGGAGGTGACTAAACGAGAATTAATATTTAAATCTTTTAATTTATTTTTAATTTCTAAACCCCAATTTTTGCTATTAAATTTATTTTGTTCTTGCTGATAAAAACTTAACCCAAAAAAGACTTTTTTATCCGTCGCTCCTTTTTTTTGTAAAAAATTTAAAATACTTTTTTGTAAGGAGACAGTTAAATTATTTTTATCTCCAGCGGCTTCAATTGTAGAAAAAATTTCAGCAATTTTAATTGTCCCACCTAAATCTTGCATTAAGTCGTTGGCAATCAGCGCAGTTGGTGTTTCTATGACGCAAAAAGGCTTTTGCCAAGCCTTTAGTTTGTAAGAAATAAATTTTCGATTTAAGACGGAAGTAATTTCGGCCAAAGAAAGTAACGGTTCACGTCCTAAAATGAAGACATATTGCATAAGATTATAAAGCAAAAGGATTTTTCAAACTATTAAAATCAAGAGTAGAGGTGGCTTGTCGGTTGGTCTCAAAGGTTTTAACTTTTTGGAATAAATCCAGGTTTAAGGAATTAATCGCCATTTGCGATTTAAGGATAATAATTTCTTCGGCTTGTGTCAAGGTCAGATAAAATTTATTGTAAAGGAAAAAAACTAAAATTATAGAAACGGAAACAATTAGAGTTCCTAAAATATAAAAACCCAAGCGCAAACTCATTTCTAATTTAGAAATTTTTTTTGAAAATAATTTATTCTTGAACATAGACAATGGTTTTTATATTGAAGGTGACAGGAGTAGAGGATTGCGCAGAGTTTTTTTCTTTTTCAGTTATTTTAGGTGTAGGGGCCTGAGTTATGGTTACTCGTTCCAAAGATAGATAGAAAGTATTTTTTTGGAGAAAATTTAAATAGGTTACAGCATGGGCATAATCACCAGTAATCGAAATATCTAAGTTAATAGCAGATAGTTTATTAGCTAATTTGGTAGAATTAGAATTTAATTTTAAGTCTTGAGCCAAACCCAAGGCTTCGGCTTTATTTTCTAAAATAGTAATTAATTTTATTTCCTCACCTTTTTTTAGAAAATATTGATTAACTTCTTCAGCTATTTTTTTAGTTTCAGTTAAGTTAGCTCGAGATTTACGGTATTGTTTAGCTTTTTCATAACGTTTTTCTAAATCTTCGTGTAAAGCAGTTATCTGTTGGTTGGCTTTTTGGATTTTTTTGTATTGAGGAAAAACAACTAAGCCATTAATTAAAATAAACAAAAAAGCAATTATAGCAATAACTAAAATAAATTTTTTTTCTTGGATTGGAAACATATTATTTCAAATCAATTTGCCCTTTAATTTCGAAATCTATATTTTCTTTGGCGGTTAAAACAGAAACTGGTATCTCTAAATTGCTAACTAAACCAGATTCTTCTAAATTTTTTTTATAATCCAAAAGATTCTGTCTGTTGTTAGCGCGTCCTTGTAGGGTTATTTTGGTGGCGGTTTTTTCAACATCTAATCCCGTTAAGATTATTCCCGACATAGGGAGATTAGAGAGATTAACTATTTTTTTAGTAAAATCAACATAAGCCGCGCTGACCATTCCTGCTTGTTTTAGAGTGTCATTGATTTTAGTCAATTGTTCATTAATGTCTTTTCCCTCTATTTCTAAGAGAACAGTTTTAGTTTGGAACTGTTTTAAATTATCTTCCAAAATTAAACTGGTCCAAATTAAAAATACGGCCACAAAAGCGCTGTATAACAAAATTAATTCAGCGACAATTTTAAAGAAATATAATAAATAAATATGATGTAAGACTTCAATTTTTTCTTTTGGTAAAAGATTAAGACTGCTATGCATATTATAAGTTAATAGGATTTTCAATCGCTCGTAAAGCTAAGCCAACTGCCGTCGTATAAGAAATTGATTCTTCTTCAGACATTGGTTCTTTCCCCTTGGGATAAATATTGACCCAAGGATTGGCTTTTTTAATTTTTATTTTTAATTTAGCTGAGAGAGAGCTTTCTAAACCAAATAAATTCGCTCCACCTCCACACAATCTAATACCAGTTAAAGGGTTTTTGTTAGGAAAATGAATTTTGTAAAATTGAATGGCTTGAGAAATTTGTTTAGCTAGTTCATCGGTTATTTCATTGAGCGCCTCAGTTAATTCTCTGGGGCATTTATTTTTGTTAAAACCACATTCTTTTTTTATTTTTTCGGCTTCTTCCCAAGTTAGAGAGAGCTTTTTCTGGATGTGTTCGGTTATGTTTGCACCAGACATCGGTAGCGATAAAGAGAATTGTATTGATTCGTGATCATAAATAATAAAACTAGATCGGGTGGCGCCTAAGTCTAAAATACCGCGTGATTGAGTTGTTAAATCTTTTTGTCTGTTGATTACTGCCCGAGTAATGGGTAGGGCTTCCACTTCTAAAGCCAAAGGACGGATACCCGCGATATTTAAGAGATAAGTATAGGCATCAGCGATTTTTTTAGGCACTGAGGCTAATAAAACTGAATGATCAAGTGTTTGTGAACTAGGATTAATTTCTTGCCAATCTAAATAAATCTCGTGCGCTTCATAGGGTAAGTAAGAAGGTATCACATTGTAAACATCATTGTCGTTTATTCTTTCTTTTGGTTCAGAAAGTTGGATGTCAACTAAATGAATAAAAGTTTTAGTTTCTGGCAAACTAGTCACTGCCCAAGGGCAGTATTTGATGTTAATATTCTTATGTTCTAAGTGAGATTTCAATAAACGCAAAACTTCTTCTGGTTTTATGATTTCTCCATTTTCAATCAATCCTTCGGGTAAGGAAAAACTAGAAGCATGAGCTAATTCATAAGTAAAATAACCTTGGCGAAGTTGCCTGTGTTTAAGTTGGACGATTTTTATAGATCGATCCCCGATATCTAAACCAAATGCTTTTTTAAATGGATTAATGAACATATTTTTTAAATGGCTTCAGATAAACTGTACATAGGCATAATTACAGCTACCGCTAAACCACCAACAACAACACCTAAGATTAAAATAATAACTGGTTCGATAATTGTAGAAATATTTTTTAAGATTTGGTCAGCCTCCTCATTGTAATAAACTGAAAGTTCGTTAAGTAAATTTTCTAAGGTGCCAGATTTTTCTCCGGCCATAATCATCTGAGTAACCAAGGGAGGAAAGAGTTGAGGATACTCACCTAAGACTTCAGAAATGGCTCGGCCGGTCTTAATTTTTTGAGCGGTTTCTTTTAAAGCATCTTGAAATAATCTATTAGTGACAACTTCTCCGGTGATAGAAAGAGCATCAATAATTGGAATAGCACTTTTTAGTAAAGAACTTAAAGTCAAAGAAAAACGAGCTAAATTAATCTGTCTAGAAATATTGCCGAAAATTGGCAGGTGCAAAATCAAATTGTCAATAAATCTGGCAAAGGAGAGATTTTTTTTAGCTCGAATAAAAGCTATAATTAAGATAATAAAAACAGCTAGAACTACGAGGCCATATTTAATTAAAAAGTTACTGGTAGCAATCAACATTCTGGTAGGCAAGGGGAGAGCCACATTCATTTCTGTAAAAATAGTTAGAATATTTGGTAAAACATAAACTAACATTTCAATACTAATACCTAGGATAGCTACTAGAATAACGATTGGGTAAACCATCGCTCCTTTAATTTTGGAATTAATGGAATTGGTTTTTTTCATTTGTTCCACTGCCTGGCTCAAACTTTCGTCAAGTTTACCGGAAATTTCTCCAGCGGCGATCATCTTAACATAGATAGAAGGGAAAAGTTGAGGAAATTTTTCTAGAGTTTCTGATAAGGGACGACCTTTTTCCACTTCGGCTTGTACTTGAGAAACAATATTTTTTAATTTAGGACTGGTGGCTTGAGAAGCGGCGATAGATAGTGATTCGATGATAGAAAGACCGGCTTTAATCATGACTCGTAAATTTTCAAACAAAAAAATTTTTTGAGAAAATTTAATTGTTTCTAAATGCGAGGTTATTTTTTTAAACCAAGAGCTTTTAACCGTTTTTTCTGACATAAAAAAGATCAAATTTTAATAATTCTTCTTACTAAGTTCAGTTAAGTTTTATTCTTTAGCAGATGCCAAAACTTCTTCAATTGTGGTTAGGCCTTTTTTAGCCTTAACTAAACCATCCTCTAAAATATTAATGAAACCATTAGCTACTGCTGCTTTTTTAATTTCTCCGACTGTGGCTTTTTTGTTAATTAGTTCGGCCATGGTTTTATCAACAACCAAAATTTCATAAATACCCATACGTCCCTTGTAACCTTCATTATTACATTTATGACAACCAGCACCACGATAAAAAGTCCAGGAATCCATTTTTTGTTCTCCGGTTTTTAAACAATCATTTTTCTTAAATAGCCCTAACATTTTTTTAGTATCGGTCATTCTTTCTAGATCAGCGATATTTTCTTGCGTTAATTTAAATTCTTGTTTACATTCCGGACAGATTTTGCGCACCAATCTTTGAGCAACAATAATATTAGCGGTGAACGCTACTAAGAAAGAGGGAATGCCCATATCTAAAAGACGAGGGATAGTAGTTGGAGCATCATTAGTGTGTAAAGTAGACAGAACAATGTGCCCAGTCATGGCGGCATGAATAGCAATTTCTGCGGTTTCTGCGTCACGAATTTCACCAACCATAATAACGTCTGGATCTTGGCGCAAAAAAGCTCTTAAACCAGAAGCAAAAGTATAACCCACACGAGGATTAATTTGGCTTTGATTGACTCCACTAACGCGGTATTCAATCGGGTCTTCAATGGTAGAGATATTGACCCCTGGTTTATTTAACATGTTTAAAACAGAGTAAAGAGTGGTTGTTTTACCAGAACCAGTGGGACCAGTAACCAAAATCATGCCGTGGGGAGCTTCAATATTTTCTTCAATTTTTTTCTTATCTTCAGGTAAAAAACCTAACTGATCTAAAGTTAAAGGTTTAGAGCCTTCATGTAAAAGTCTCATAACAATTTTTTCTCCATCGTAAACTGGCAAAATAGAGACACGAAGAGAAAATTTTTCGTCTTGTAAAACCAGTTTAATACGACCATCTTGCGGTTGCATGTGTTCATCGATTTTTAAGTTAGCTAAGATTTTAATTCTGGCGATGATTCCAGCTTGGACTTGTTTAGGCAAGGTCATGACCGGGCGCAAAACACCATCAATTCTATAACGGACTGTTACCTCTTTTTCCATTGGTTCAATATGGATATCCGAAGACCCTTCATAAACCGCGTGCTCTAAAATACCATTAACAATGTTGATAATGGGCAGATCTTCAGCAATTTTTTTGAGTTGGAGGGAACTTTCTCCTTCAGCGCCTGGTTTAACTACGGTGATATCTGATTCCAAAGAAGCACGATATTTTTTAAAAACTTCTTTTAAGGAACCAGGAGAAGTTAAGTAGGCTTTAATAGTTAAGCCAATTTTACGGGAAAGGAATTCAATCGTTTGCAGGTCCAAAGGATCGTTCATGGCAATTTTTAAATCTGTTCCTTCTTTACTAAAAGCTACTACTTGTTTAGAAATAGCTAAAGCGCTGGGAACTAAAAAAAGGAGATTTTTTTTGATCTCGTAATTTTTTAGATTGATATAAGGAACATTTAGCTTTTCAGCAATGGCTTGGTAAAGTTTTTCCTCATCCACTAAATTAGCAGTGACTAGATATTCTTCTAAGGTTTGGCGTTTTTTTTCAGCCTCGCCAACAGCCTTGTTTAAAATGGCAGTTTCTACCAGTTTAGTTTCTTTAATAAGATTTTTAAGAGTTTTTTGATCAAACATATGATTTTATTATAGCAGAAATAAGAGTAATACCAAAATTTTTTGTTTTTTAATTTTTTACAACTTAATTTTGAGCAGCATAGCTTGGATTTTTAACTAGAGTTCTTATTTTTTAGCGAAAATTATTTAAATTGGCTTAAAACTTTACCCACTTGCCAAAAATTTAAGATTGTGTTAATATTAATCTCACTTAACTTAAACAAGGAGTTTTTATTTATGCAAAAGTACGATTTATTTTTAATTTTATCTCATAATTTATCTGAGACAGAGGCCCCTGCCAAAGTACAGAAGATTAAAGACACTTTAGTTTCTTTGGGTGGAGAAGAAATTTCCGCTAATGAAGTGGGCCGCCAAAAGTTAGCTTATCAGGTTAAAGGAGAGAGAGCAGGTTATTTTGTTAATATATTTTTTAGCTTAGATCAAGATAAGATTGCTGGTTTAAGAAATACTTTAAATTTAGATAATGAAGTAGCTCGTTTTATGCTAGCTCTAAAAAAGGACATTCCCGTGCCGGCGGAAACTGCCGCCATTACTTCTGTTTTTGAAAAAGTGGCTCGTCAGGAAAAACCTTTTGAAGTTCGTAACTCAGAGAAAGCAGAAAGGGCTTCAGAAATTGTTTTTGAAGAAGAATCTGTTGAAGACAAAAAAGTAGAAAAAGTAGAAAAAACAGCTAAGACTGAAAAGAAAGAAATTAATTTGGAAGATATTAATAAGAAAATTGATGAAATTTTACAGCAGGATAATTTTGTTGTATAGTTGTTTAAGACTTAGCTTAAATTTTTTGCTTAAATTAAAACAAATTTTCTATGAATTTAAACAGAGCAATGGTTATTGGAAATTTAACTCGTGACCCAGAAATTAAAACCACCCCCACTGGCAAAACCGTAGCCAGACTTGGTGTGGCCACTAGCAATGTCTGGGTTAATGATGCTGGGGTCAAACAAGAAGATGTGGAATTTCATAATATTGTAGTTTGGGGAAAATTAGCAGAAATTTGTGGCCAATATTTAGCTAAAGGAAGAAAAATTTATGTTGAAGGTCGGTTAAAAACTAGAGATTGGGTCGGTCAAGATGGAGTTAAAAGAAATCGTACCGAGATTATTGCAGAAAATTTAATTATGTTAGATCGTGCTCCTAATAAAGAAGGCGGGTTCGCTCCTCGTCCAGCTGCTGCTCCAAGTATGCCAGTGATCCAAGCGGGAGCCGAAGAAGAAATTAAATTAGAAGATATACCATTTTAATAAAAAATAAAGACAAGTGAGAATTTTTATGAAAAAACCAGTTAATAAGAAAAAGAAAATTTGCTATTTTTGCTTGAATAATGTAGAAGATATTGATTATCGCAATGTAGCAGTTTTAAAGCGTTTCATTTCTTCTTTTATGAAGATTGCTCCAAGACGCCGCAGCGGTCTGTGTGCTATGCATCAAAGAAAGGCCGCACGTTCTATTAAAAGAGCAAGAGAAATGTCTTTGCTTCCGTATTTACCAGAATAGTTTGTTTAAAGGCAGGTCAAAAACCTGCCTTTTAGATTTTAATATTTTAGTATAGTATGCGTTGGTTAGAAATTAAAAATCAGCCTAAAATAAAGAATAATTTAATTAGACGAGCCCAGATTTTAAATCAAATTAGGGGCTTTTTTAATCAGCAAGGTTTTGTGGAAATTGATTCCCCGTTGTTGGTGTCTAAACCAAATATGGAGCCGAATTTGGATGTTATGGAAACAGTCTTAAAAAGAAATGACGGTAAAAATTATCCAGCTTTTTTAATAACCTCTCCCGAGTTTGCTTTAAAAAAAATTTTAGCCGCTGGTTTACCTAAAATTTATCAGTTAGGAAAATGTTTTAGAAACAGCGAGCCGTGGAATAATAATCACAATCCAGAATTTACTCTATTAGAATGGTACGAGGCCGGCAGTAGTTATTTTGATTTAATGACTCAAACAGAAAAACTGATTAGATTTTTGACTAATCAAGAATCTAGTCTTATTTTTCAAGGACAAAAAATTAATTTACAAACCCCTTGGTTAAGACTATCAATGCGAGAAGCTTGGCTTAAATATGCCAAGATAGACTTGAATGATTATTTAATTTATGATACAATGCGGGCACTAGTTGAAAGAAAAGGTTATACTGTAACAGAGGATGATTCTTGGGATGATTTGTTTTTTAAGATCTTCTTAACAGAAGTGGAATGGCATCTCCAAGACGAAAAACAGCCAATTTTTTTGTATGATTTTCCGGTGTCCATGGCGGCTTTGTCTAAGATTAAAAAAGAAGATCCGCAGTATGCTGAACGCTTTGAATTGTATATTGGCGGTTTAGAAATTGCCAATGCTTACAGTGAGTTAACTGATGGGAGAGAACAGCGACGGCGTTTTTTTCTTGACCAAACCGAACAAGTTAAACAAGGTAGAATTAAAAGAGAAGTTGATGAAGATTTTTTACAAGCTTTAGATAGCGGTTTGCCTGAGTGTGCGGGGATTGCCTTAGGTGTTGATCGATTGATTATGTTGCTAACCGATTCCGGTGATTTAGCAGAAGTTGTTCCTTTAACCGCTAAAGAAATTTTTTAAAAAATAAAAATTAAAATTTTAAATTATGGCTTCTATAAATGAAATTTCCAAAGAAAGCATCTTACGTTTGAATGGTGAAATTTATCTTGTCACCGATTTCCAGCATGTTAATCCGGGTAAGGGTTCAGCTTTTGTCCGCACTAGATTACGCGGTATAAAGACTGGCAAAACTATGGAGTTGACTTTTAAATCTAATGAATCTGTCGATTTGGTAGAGGTGGAGCGTCGCCGTATGCAGTACTTATATAACAATGGTGAAATGTATTCTTTTATGGATAACTCTTCCTACGAACAGATAGACATTAATGTTAGTTTACTAGAAGGTAAAAAAGAATATCTAAAAGAAGGTTTGGAAGTGATGGTAATTAAATTTGAAGGTATTCCTTTAAGCATTCAATTGCCTAATAAAGTGGCTTATAAAATTATTCAAGCCGAGCCCGGTGTCAAAGGTGATACCGCTTCTGGCAACGTAACCAAAGAAGCCACCTTGGAAACTGGCGCCACCGTTAGAGTGCCTTTATTTATTAAAGAAGGGGAAGAGATTATCGTCAATACGGAAACTGGTTTGTATGTAGAAAGAGCTTAAAAAATAATAAAAAACCGCTTGTTTTTTTACAAGCGGTTTTTTTGTTCTCTATTCCTCCAATGGTGGTTCTTCGTCATCAGTACCATGGGTGTCTGTTTCTGTTTCTGCACCGGCATCTTTCTTTTTGTTTAAATCAATAATTTGTTCTCTGATGTCCTTGATTAAATCGGGGTTAGATCTGAGAAAGCTTTTGGCATTTTCTCGGCCCACACCTAATTTAATATCGTTGTAGAGATAAGAGTTACCAGATTTATTAATAACTCTTTCAGCTACTCCTAAGTCTAATAAATCACCAGCAATAGAAATGCCTTCGTTGTACATAATATCAAATTCGCAAGTTCTAAAAGGAGCAGCAACTTTATTTTTTACAATTTTTACTTTAACACGATTACCAATAATTTTCTCTCCCAATTTAATTTGGGCAGCACGTCTAACTTCCACACGGACAGAAGAATAAAATTTAAGAGCGGTACCGCCAGTGGTTGTTTCGGGATTACCAAAGAAAACTCCAATTTTTTGTCTGGTTTGGTTGATGAAAATTAAAACTGTGTTGGATTTGCTGATAATACCGGTTAATTTACGTAAGGCTTGGCTCATTAGACGAGCTTGTAAACCCATATGAGCATCACCCATGTCACCTTCGATTTCCGCTTTAGGAACTAAAGCGGCTACCGAATCCACCACAATAACATCCACGCCATTAGAACGAACCAGGGTTTCTACAATTTCTAAAGCTTGCTCGCCAGTATCTGGTTGAGAAATCAATAAATCTTTAGTTTTAACTCCGATTTTGGCTGAATAGTCAGGATCCAAGGCATGTTCTGCATCTACAAAAGCAGCTACTCCGCCCATTTTTTGTAACTCCGCAACCACATGCAAAGCCAAAGTGGTTTTACCAGAGGCTTCCGGACCAAAGATTTCAATAATGCGACCACGAGGCATGCCGCCTACTCCTAAAGCCAAGTCTAGGGATAGACAACCAGTGGGTACAGTTTCAATTTGCATTTTTTTTGCCTCCCCTAAGCGCATAATTGAACCATCACCAAATCTTTCTTTGATTTGGCGAATAGCTTCTTCAGCAGCTTCAAATCTTTCATTCACAACTTTTTTAGCCATAGTTTTTTAAATTAGGTTTTTAGTAACCTGTTAATTATTATAAATTATTTAGATTTATTTCTTCCTTTGTCTCCCGATAAATTACATTGTAAATAATTGTTTGGGAGCGACCGTGTTTTTTTGTAGCTGTGACAATTATTTGGTTGGATCCCGGGTTTAAAATTACATTTTCAGAAAAAGACCCAACGTTGTCGCTAACTGTTTCTACTCCATTAATTTTAATATTTAGTTCTGGGTTAGTTGTACCTTGAACCTTCAAAGAAGATTCAGTGGTGATTTGTCCATCAGTCGGAGTTAATAAATTTAATGGCGGAGCTTTATAAATACCCCAAACTTCCAAGCCTAGATAGATTACCAAAAAAAGACCTAAGGATGCAACTATAGTTTTTCTAATTAGTAGGGTGGAATTTTTGATCTGACAGACAGGAATAAAATGTTTAATCTCTGTTTTTTTAAAACTTTCTGCCCGTTCTTGTTCGTATTGATTTAAAATTTTCTCCGAGTCCAATTTTAAAAAATCAGCGTATTTTTTAATTACATTTCTAATGTAGATGTTTCCTGGCAAACGGTTGTATTTAGCTTCTTCTAAATTAGCAATAAACTTCGGGTCAATAGTTAATTGTTTGGAAATATTGCCAATAGTTAAACCTTGTTGAATTCGGTTTTCTTTAAGAAGGGAAACGGCTGTAGGTTTGTTGCGTAAATTTTTACAAAAAAATGAGGTCATAATAATTAAAAGTCCGGAGTGTTGTTTTCGTCCTCATCTTCTTCCTCTTCATCATCGTTCCCTTCATTGTTTGTTTCGGGTGCTGGCATTTCATGTTCGGAAGGAATGCTATCGATATTTTGGGCTAAAATTTCTCGTGGTTTAGCACCATCGGCTGGACCAATAAAACCTTGAGCTTCAAGTAAATCTAACAATCGGGCAGCTCGGGCATAACCAACTTTAAGACGTCTTTGCAGTAAAGAAGCAGAGCCCTTTCCAGCTTGGAGCAAAACAGTTTTTGCTTCTTCAAGTAAAGGATCATCATCATTACTATTTGAGGCATCTCCGCCCAAAGCCAAAGTACCCTGTTGTTTGGCCACAATCTCATCATTGTATTGGGGGACCTCTTCATTTTTTAAGAATTCGGTTACTTTTTTGATTTCTTCTTCCGAGATATAAGCGCCTTGTAGACGTTGTGGTTTACTCATTTCTGGTCCACTCCATAGCATATCACCTCGGCCCAAAAGTTTTTCCGCACCAGAACAGTCAAGAATAGTGCGAGAGTCCATTAAAGAGGTAACAGAGAAAGCCATGCGAGCCGGGAAGTTGGCTTTGATTAAGCCAGTAATAACATCGACTGATGGTCTTTGAGTAGCTAAAACTAAATGAATGCCTGTGGCTCTAGCCAACTGAGCCAAACGAACAATAGAACCTTCAACTTCTGCTCCAGAGGTAGCCATTAAATCGGCTAATTCATCAATTACAAAAACTATGTAAGGAATTTTTTCTTCCATCACCGCGTTGTATTCTTTAAGGTTGCGTTTTCCAGCTTTGGAAAGAATTTCCAAACGGCGTTCCATTTCCCCAATAGTCCAACGCAAGGCATTAACGGTTTTTTGAGTGTCGGTGATAACAGGAGTTAATAAATGGGGGATACCGTTATAAAGATGCAATTCCACTCGCTTGGGATCAACAAAAATAAAACGCAAGGTTTCGCTAGTATGAGTTAATAGCAAACTTAAAATTAAAGCGTTAAGATAGATAGTTTTGCCAGAACCAGTAGCGCCCGCTACTAAGAGATGAGGAAGAGATGTGATGTCAGTAAACCATGGTCTGCCAGACACGTCTTTACCTACTGCAACTTTTAAAACTCCGCGTTGGCTTTGCCAATCCTTAGATTCTAATAATTCTCGTAAAGTAACTAAGGCAATCTTTTGATTAGGAATTTCAATGCCAACTAAAGATTTACCAGGAATAGGTGCTTCAATTCTAATAGGGTGAGCAGCCAAAGCCAAGGCCAAATTATCAGTTAAAGAAGTGATGCGAGACAATTTAATACCATCGGCTGGTTTAAGAGAATATTGAGTAACAGTGGGGCCAACCTTTACTTCGCCCATTTCTACTGGAATATTAAAATTTTGGAAAGTTTTTTGAATAGTATAAAGGTTGCCCTTGATATCTCCAGCTGAGGGGTGAGATTTTAAAGAAGTGAGTAGAGAGAGAGGGGGTAATTTTTGAGATGATTTTTTAGAAATGATGGGATTATCTAATAAGGCTTCATGCGCATCTTTTAGATCATTATCTTTGTCTTCTTTTTTTGACTCAGGTTCTGGCTTGGGTTCTTTTGGTTCCATTGCTTTAATTTTTTGAGCCTGAAAAGTTGTTTCTGGTTCAACATTTTGTTGGTTTAAATTTGAAGAATAACTAGCGACAGGTTTTTTAGCAAATAAGGTTAAGACACCAATAATTATTTTTCCACCCATTCCTAATTTTGCTAAAAGATTTTTTTGAGTCTGGACAATATGACCCAAAGTAGTATTTAAAATTAAAATAACGGCGGCTAAAATAAAGCCAACCAAAATGGTTAAGGTAGCCCAAAAACCAAAAGCTTTTTGTAAAGCGTAATTTAAGCCAAAACCTAATAAACCACCTCCGCCTCCGGCTTCAGCTAAAGACAAGGCTTCTTCTGCGGGAATTTTTAAGTGCATTAAGCCTTCGATACCTAAGATTAAAAGTAAAAACCCCCAGAAATGTCTAGAAGTTCCGCGTAATCTCTCGCTAAATTCTACTGACAAAGCAATAAAAATTATAGCTAAAGGGAAAATTAACCTCAGTTGTCCAAAAATTAAACCAGTAAACTTATTAAGATAGAATCCAGCTACTCCACCTAAATTAAAATAACTCAAAATGCATAATCCGGCTAAAATAAAAAGAAAAATTACACCTAAACTGCGTTGGATTTCTGGATTGATTTCGGTGCGTTTATTCTGGTTACGATTTTTTTGTTTTTTGGACATAAATTTTAATTGTAAATCCTTTGTATTATAGCAGTTTTGTTTTGCTTTAATCAAGGTAAAATATGTTGTGGATATAATCTTGCTCTAGTTGCAAAAAATTGTGGTATAATGATTCTATCAATAGAAATTTTCTCATGATCGAGAAAACAAGCAAAAAATTAGAAAGAACTATACAAAATTCTAAGATTTTATATTTAGGGTGTTTTTTGTTTTTGTTGCTAGGTTTATTTACAGCTAAGTCTGTTTCAGCTATTGCTAACCAGATTTCTTTTCAGGGTAAATTAACAGATTCTTCAGGTTCTTTAGTAACTGATGGCACCTATTATTTAAAATTCTCTATTTATGACTCTTCCTCGGGTGGGACTTGCCAATATACTGCAGCCGGTTCTTGCGGTTCGGCTACTACTACTCCGGTTACTCTGACCAGTGGAATTTTTTCTGTTAATTTAGGTGACACAGATAATGGAATAAATGCCTTGGCTTCCAATTTATTTAATGCCGATGCTTTGTATTTAGGTATTACAGTTTGTTCCGGTCCCAATACTGGTTGCGATGCGGAAATGACCCCTCGTAAAAGAATTACAGCTGCTCCTTATGCTTTCAATGCTGACCGCTTATCCGGTTTAACCACTTCTACTCAGGGTGGTGATTCTTCTTACGTTCCAGTTACCGATTCGTCTGGTGATTTACGTTTATCTAATTCTTTATTTTTAGCTACTTCTACAGCTGGCCAACTGGGTATTGGCACTTCTACCGTACCAACCGGCTACAAAGCTTACTTAGAATCAACTACAGCTGCTGATAAATTGTTAGTTATTAGAGCTAATGCTTCTCAAACTGGCAATTTAACTGAATGGCAAAATAGTTCCGGTGTTTCTTTGTTATCAATAGATCCAACCGGTGGAATTTACACCTCTGGTACCTTATCAATTTTTGGTAATCTAAATCGTATTAATAACGTAGCTTATACTTGGCCATCTTCTCAGGGAGGAGCTAATACTTATTTAAAAAATGATGGTTCTGGTGGTTTAACCTGGGCTACTGTTACTGGTGGCTCTAGTATAAATGATTGGGGTAGATTTGGTGAAACTTATGGAGTATCTGCTCTAATGACTTCCACTTCTTATCCCGTTTGGTTTGATAACGAAGTTTATGTTTCTTCAACGTTAATAACTTCCGGTAATGCGACTTTTAATGGGGAACTTCTTTCCTTTGCTACTTCTTCTTTTTATCCCTTTGGTAAATTTTTTGTCAGAGACGAAGGTCCCACTGGCCAAAGTGTTGCATTTTTGTTTAATGGATCTTCTGCAAACCCGGCTATAACTCTAGATGCTATGAATGGAGTATCTTTTGGTAATAATTCAGGAAGTGTTGGCTACCTAACAATATATAATGGATTTGAGGAGAAAATGTTTCTCAGTCCGGATATTTTTAAATTTGGGCAAGAGACAGGTTTTGAAAATGGACATTTCTTTGTAGATTCTTCCGGCAACATCTCCACTTCTGGTACCTTAGCTGTTTATGGTGGAGAAACTTTTCTTCAGTCTTCTTCTCCCACTGGCAAACCATTAATTATTCGCGCTAATGCTAATCAAACTGCTAATTTAACTGAGTGGCAGGGTAGTAATGGAGAAGAATTAATGTCTTTTGCTACTACCACCATAAATGATAGCCATTTAGCTTTATTGACTATTGGAGGGACTGGTCGCCAAGGGGCTCTTTTTTTAAAGGGTGATGGTTTTAGTCAGCCGCCAATTTTTGGTTTATACAACAGTCAAAATACCTATTTTCAGGCCCAATATGGTACTAATGGTTGGTATGTTTCTTCTGACAATGGTAGCACCACCTCAACTTTATATGTAGATGGAAGTGAAGCGGGATTATAT
>DAOMZV010000016.1:0-20766 GCA_035400705.1 Candidatus Magasanikiibacteriota bacterium | reverse complement strand
GTTTTATCCACCACTATCCACAAGGACCTAGGTGGGGTGTCTATAACTATCAATCTTTCAACACATCCAATAACAACCCACCTGAATAATTATTTTCCAGATTTCCGCTCTGCTTTGCACCTTTTCACTTTTTATCCACATTTCCACAAGCCTTATTGTTATTATTATTTTATATATATTATATTAATTATTATGAAGTTCTCCTGTACACAAGAAAATTTTTCCCAAGCTTTACAAATAGTTAGTCATATAACTGTCAAAAATAATTCTTTACCTATTTTGAATAATGTTCTTTTGAAAATAGAAAACAAGGAATTAACTTTAATCACTACCAACTTAGAAATGGCTATTAATTGTCGAGTGAGAGCCAAAATAGAAGAAGAAGGTGAATATACTGTCCCAGCTAATCTTTTTAATGAATATATTTCAGTTTCTTCGATTGGTAAGATAGATGTTATTTCTCAAGACAGTGGTTTAATGGTTCAAACAGCTGATAATGATAAAACTTTAATTAAAGGTTCTCCTGCCACAGAGTTTCCTTTGATTCCTCAAGTAGAAAGAGAAAATGTTTTTGCGGTTTTAGTTGATGATTTTAAAAGAATTGTTCAACAGTTACTTTTTGCAGTATCCAAAAACGAAGCTAGGCCAGAGCTATGTGGTGTTTTCTTTAATTTTAATCCAGAAAATAAGATTGGTTCAGTGGTGTGTGCGGCAACCGATAGTTATCGTTTAGCTGAGAAGACTGTAAAGATGGTGGTGGGAGATAAATACAGTAAAGCTAATAAAAAAGTCATTATTCCAGCTAAGGCCTTACAAGAAGTCCTGCGTATTACAGCTACTTTTCATGAAGATTTAGAAGATAATCCACCAGTAGAAATGGTTATTGCCGAAAATCAAATTTTATTTTCGTATGGTTCGGTGGAAATTGTTTCTCGTTTAGTTGAGGGACAATATCCTGATTATCAACAAATTATTCCCAATAACTTTAAGACCACAGCTGAGGTGGGTGTGGCTGAGTGGATTAAAAGAATTAAAGCAGCTAGTATTTTTTCTAATATTGGTATTAATGGTGTGGAAGTAAAATTTTTTGGTGGTAGTGAACAAAAAACCACCTTTACTTCCATGAACGGTCAGTTGGGCGAACATAGTAGTGAGATGTTGATTAAAATTGAGGGTGATAATAATAGTATTTTATTAAATCACCGTTATTTACTAGATGGTTTGAGTGCTTTAGGAAGTGAGGATGGATATATAAAATTAATTACACCAGATTCACCCTGTGTACTACAACCCAAAGGACGAGAAGATTATTTGTACATCGTCATGCCGATTAGACAATAAAATTAAAAACCCTGGTTTTAAACCAGGGTTTTTTGTTATTTTATTTCAATATCAACAGAAGGACCGTCGAGAGTTTGGTTGTTAGTGGTAGTGATTATTGATTTGATAGTGTAAAAGCCGTTTTCTGGGGCTTTGTTCCAAGGAAGAATAATTATGGGTTCGCTGGGTTCATTGATTGATGAAAGATTTTTGTTTTTACCATCCTGTTCAAAGAAGATGTCAATTTTTTTAATTTTGTTGGTTTGAAAGGCCTTGATTTTTAAAGAGATAGGAAATTGACTAGCGAACAAAGATAGGTTGTTGGTAGGAAACAACCAAGCAAAGGTGGGTAGTTCGTCAGCTGCTGTTAAATTAAAATCAAGGTTAGTTTCAGCTGTTAAACCATTAGATAAACTAACTTTAGCTTTTAGATTATGAAATCCTCGAGACAAATCAAATAAGTAAAGAGTGGTACTATAGGGTGGTACAGAAATATCTTCAACTTGTTTTTCGTCAATAAAATAGGTTAGATGATTAATACCCTCAGCATTGGTTAGAGAAACCTCTACTGGTAGAGTTCGAGTAGTAATGGTTTGGTTTTGAACTAAATTGCTGAACTTAATTTGAGGTAGGGTTATATTAGAAGCTGTTCCATCATCGTATTCGATGGGTAGATTATCAGATAAATCACCTTGTTTACTAGCCCAAATTCTAACACCTTCTTCCCAAGAACTAAATTGGGGATCAAGGCTAGGGTCAGCTGGTGGGTCGCCCTTAAGATCATCTTTATTTAAGTAGAAAAGAATACTATGTGGTTGCCGGTAATGTCGGTATTCAATTAGTTCGGCAGGGGTAGAGGCAGTAACAATTTTATTATTTAGTTTATTAACAGCCAGGGTGATATCCCCCATGCCCTGTCCAAGCAAAATAGGCTTGGTTTCTGGTGGATAGGGGTCTGGTGGGGTGAAAGCCTCAACTGGCTTATTAGTTAACGCCCTAGCCATAAAATTATGCCAAATTGGGGCAGCTACTAAGACACCATCAGCTCCACGAGCCATTTCTTTGTTGTTGTTGTTGCCGGCCCAGACACCAGTTACTAAAGAAGGGGTAAAACCCAAAGTCCAACCATCATGCCAATCATTAGTGGTTCCAGTTTTGGCTGCCACCGGTCTGTCGGGTAAAGTTAGAGGATTTTTTTCTCCAAAGATATAAGCACGCGCATTATTATCACTCATAATATCTGTGACTTCCCTAACTGCCTGAGTATCAATAACTTGGGTGCCTTCTGGTTGTTCCCATTTTTCTAAAACATTATTTTGGTTATCACGAATTTCTAAAATAGAAGAATAGGGAATATTTTTGCCTTCGTTGGCCAAAACAGTAAAACCATGTACATGTTCAATTAGTTTAACTTCAGCACCACCCAAAACTAACGCTAGACCAAAGCGACTGCGATCACCTAAAGTAGTATAACCCATTTTTTCGGCTAGATTTAATATAGTATCAATGCCGGTTAGATATAAAGTTTTGACCGCCGGAATATTTAAAGAACCAGCTAAGGCCTGACGAATACTAACCAAACCTCGTTCTTTTAAATCATAATCATGAGGAGTAAAATCCTTGGTTTCGGTTTTGAAAATTGTCTCCACATCATAAAGTTTAGTGTCGGGAGTCAATCCTTTTTCAAAAGCCGCAACGTAAACTAATGGTTTGAAAGAAGAACCGGGTTGTCGAGGTCGCAGAGTAACATTAACTTGTCCATCAATTTCTTCATTGTCGTAATCGCGAGAACCTACCATGGCTAAAACCTGTCCAGTTTTAGGATCCATAGCTATTAACGCTGCATTGTTGGCATTATATTTAGTTTCATTTTTTTCTGCCCCGGCTTTTACTTCTTCTTCGGCAATTTTTTGTAAATCATAATCAAGGGTGGTAATAATTTTTAATCCACCAGATTCTACCATCTTTTCTCCGTATTTTTCTGTTACTAATTCTTTAATATACAAAACAAAATGGGGGGCAAAAAGAGCCCCACTACTTTGTCTAATATTAATAGGTTCGGCTTTGGCAATTTTAGCTTCTTCCTCCCCAATTTTTTCATTTTCTAGTAATAAATCAATAATAAAATCGCGACGGATTTTTAATTTATCAAAGTTATTTAAATATTTGGTTGGAGCTTGGGGTAAGGCCGCTAGGGTGGCAGCTTCAGCTACTGATAAATCCTTAGCGGATTTACCAAAATAACTCAAACTAGCAGCTTCAATACCATAATTAGCTGAGCCGTAAGGTATTTCATTAAGATACATTTTAAGAATCTCATCTTTTTGATATTTTTTTTCAATTTGACGCGCTAGAATAGCTTCTTTGATCTTGCGAATATAACTATGCTCATTAGTTAAAACCGCATTTTTAATTAATTGTTGAGTTAGGGTAGAGGCTCCGCCGCGACCCACACTGCGTCCTAAAAAATTGTTAACAAAAGCGCGAATAATAGATAACCAAGCAACACCCTTGTGTTGATAAAAGTTTTTGTCTTCTACTAAAATAGTCGCCCACTTGGCGTAATCTGGCATATCCTCTAAATTAATTAGAGTTCTTTTTTTATCGCCAAAAACTTCATAAAGGACATGTTCTCCAGTGCGATCATAAATTTTAGTACTTTGGGCAACGGAGCGTTCAATTAGTTTGTTAGGATCTGGTAAATCTCGTGAAGCCCAGGCAATCAAAATGGTAGCCGTTAACCAGCCTAAGGCCGCTAGGAGTAAAATTGCTGCTGCAATATTTTTAAAAGTGAAAACCTTTTTTTTCATAGGTTTGTTTTTAGAAGTTAGACCTTCAGGTGGTTTAATTATTTTTTTAATTTTAGCTGTCTTTTCTCGCCAATTTTGAGGTGAGAAAACGTGATTATTGGAAAAATATGACATAGTGTTTAATATAAGTATGCCAGCTAAAAGGGTTTTTTTCAAGCTTGACTAATTGACAAAAAAATTATTTCGAGGTAGTCTAAAAAAAGATCTTTGATTCAAAAGGTGAAAAAATGAAAGCTTTTATTTTTATTTTGTGGCTGGGTTTGTTTGTTAGTTTTTCTACGCCGGTTTTGACTTTGGATTGCACTGCCGATCGGTGCTTGGTTGGAAGTCTAACTTATGATACAACCACACTCTGTGCTGAAATTAACTTGGATTATGATTTTCAGATGGACGAGTTGGCCCTTTGTGAACAACAGCGACTAGAAAATGGTTGCTGTGTGATTAATGAAAATCATTGGTCAGATAGTGACCAAGAAGCCGAAAGATTTTTTGGGGCAGCTGATGAGGGGGCGACTATGGTTTTTTGGCAGGAACGAGCCGAACTAACTAGACTCTTGCGTCTAGAAAAAACCTGTGAACCTTGCCGCATAAAAGAGCTGGATTTTTATTTGTTAGAATTTATGTTGGCTAATTGCCAAATCAGGTTGCTGGCCTGCGGTTTTGATGTGGACATATATTGATGTTGACATATAGAAAAACCCTAGTCATTTTTTGCTTTTTAATCTTATTCCGAGCCCTAACTGGCTCGGTTTTTTTAAACTCGAATTTTACCTAAGAGGGTTGACAAAATACTTAAAAGATGCTATAATATTGTTCCAATCTCGTAATGCGAGATTTTTTGTTTGATCAAAAGCCTTTTTAGCTAAAATTAGCTAAAATATGAATCTATTATATAAATTAAAACTCAATTTTTACCACAAAGTAGCTATTTTACTTATCGTTTTAAGTATAGTAGCTGATGTGATTTATCCTCAGCTTATTGTGGCTACTGCTCAGGCTTCTTGGTTACCTCAAGAACAAAATCAGTTAAATTTACCAGAGGCTTCTGATCGTGAGCCCCGTAAGGTGGTTAATACTGTGGTTACTGTTTATTCTAGTACACCAGATCAAACTGATGATACTCCTTTTTTAGCTGCCAACGGTCCAGTTCACGATGGAATGATTGCTGCTAATTGGCTGCCTTTTGGTACGCAAGTCCGCTTCCCCGAACTTTATGGTGATAAAATTTTTACTGTTGGTGATAGAATGAATGCTAAGTATGGTTATGGCCGGGTTGATATCTGGCAAGATGCACCTCGCGCCGAATTATTAAAGTTTGGTGTGAAACGATTAAAGATGGAAATTTATTAATAAAGCCAAAACCCGCTTGCTTTCCTGTAAGCGGGTTTTAAAAATCTTTAAAAGTCAGTATAATATGGATTATTATGTTTCAGAGATTTTTTAAATATTGTCAGTTAGTCCATCGCCAATTTTTTGGGTATGCCCTAGTTGGTTCCACAGGTACCATTTTAGATCTGATTACCTTAGCTTTCTTCAAAGAAATTTTAGGTTGGCGTCCAGTTACTGCGGTAATTGTTAATCAGATTATTTGCATCAACTATATTTTCTTTTTAAATAAAAGGTTTACTTTTGGGGCGCAGGGTAAAACTTTAAAAAGATTGTGGGATTTTATTCTTTTATCTGTTTGGAATTATGTTTTTGCTGTGGCCTGGATGTATTTTCTAAATGAAAAAATGGGATATAATTATTTGGTTGTGCGTATTACCTCAATTATTTTAGCAGTTTCCTGGAATTTTCTTTTGTATAAGTATTGGATTTATCGCCCCTTGAAAAATAAGTAAAGGACTAGTATAATCAAAAAAGTTTCTGGCCACGTAGCCAAGTGGTAAGGCAGGAGTCTGCAAAACTCCTATGCGCCGGTTCAATTCCGGCCGTGGCCTCCAAAAATTAAAACCATCCTAAGCAGGGTGGTTTTTCATTATAAAAAACCACCCACGTCAAGGCTTGTCTAAAGCCTTAAATAAAGGTAAAATAACAACATAAGTTTATGCAAAAGTTTATCATCGTTGATGGCAACGCTATTGTCCATCGCGCTTTCCATGCGATACCACCCATGACTAATAAAGAGGGTGTGGTTTTGAATGCGGTTTATGGTTTTACCAGCATTTTATTGCGTACTATAAAAGAATTACAACCAGATTATCTGGCGGTGGCTTTTGATTTGCAAGCCCCCACTTTTCGTCATCAAGAGTATAAAGATTATAAGGCTGGTCGAGTTAAACAACCCCAAGAATTATATGACCAAATGGGTTTGGTAAAGGATTTATTGCGAACGATGCAGGTGCCGGTTTTAGAGTGCGAAGGATATGAAGCTGATGATATTATCGCGACGGTAACAGCTAAAAATAAACAGGAAAAATTAAAAACCATTATTGTTACCGGCGATATGGATACCTTGCAATTAGTAGACGATAATACTGAAGTTCAGACCATGAAAAAAGGCGTTAACGATATTGTGGTTTATAATCCCAAGGCGGTACAGGAGCGTTATGGTTTAAGACCAGATCAAATGACTGACTACAAGGCCTTGCGAGGTGATCCCTCCGATAATATTTTAGGTGTTAAGGGTGTTGGCGAAAAAACCGCCACAGAGTTATTACAGAAATTTGGTTCAGTAGAAGAAATTTATCAGCAGCAAAAAAATTGGTCTAAGAAAAAAATTAGTCCTAGTGTAGTAACAAAACTTACAGTCGGAAAAAAAGATGCTCTCTTTAGTAAACATTTAGTCACTTTAGTGTCTAACGTACCAATAAAATATTCTTTGTCAGACTGTGAAGCCAAGGATTTTATCAATGATCAGATGAAAGAATTGTTAGTTAAATGGGAGTTTGGCAGTTTATTAAAAAGATTTGATGCGATGGTAGCCGGTATCTCAACGACAGAAGTTAAGACAATTAAAACGGCTAAGATAAAAATTATAGAAGTATCGACCCAAGAGCAATTTAAAGAGTTGGAAAAAATTGGTTCAAAGATTAAGAAATGCGCTCTTTATTTATCTGATGATGGGGTTAGTGGTTTAAAAGCCAAACTCTTTGGTTTAGTTTTAACTTTTGATGGAAACACAATTTACTATCTCCCCTTTCATCTTTTAGAAAAAAAAGGAAGTAAATTTTTGACTGACAAAGTTATTGTCGGTCATGATTTAAAAAGAATTCAAGAAATTTTAGAACGAAATGGTTGGCTGGTGAGTCAGGAGTTTTTTGATTTGATGATTATGGATTATTTATTAGATCCAGGTACTAGAAGCCACGAGATCTCCTCTTTAATTTTACGTTATTTAAATAAAGAAACTTTGGTTGGTAGTCAGTCTAGTTTATTTGGTGCTGATCTAAAAACTTTAGCACAGACAGTGGCAGATTTATTTGCTCTGGGAGGAATTTTAGAGGAACAATTAGCCGCCAAAGGTTTTTTAAATCTGTATAAAAAAATTGAAATGCCCCTAGTGCCAGTTCTAGGTTCCATGGAAAAAAATGGTGTTAAAATTGACACAGCTTATATGCAGGAGTTGGCTAAATCTTTAAAGAAAAGAGAAGAAAAAATTACTCAAGAAATTTATAAGCAGGCTGGGCAAGAATTTAATATTGCTTCACCCCTACAATTAAAAGAGATTTTGTTTGATAAATTACAAATTCCTGTTTTAGGTATTCGTAAGGGTAAAACTGGATTATCAACGGCAGCCTCGGAGTTAGAAAAAATGCGGGGTTTGCATCCAATTATTGATTTAATTTTTGAATTTCGGGAATTAGCTAAATTGCGCAATACTTATGTCGATGTCTTGCCGGGTTTGGTGGAAAAAGATAAACGTCTTCATTCTACTTTTAATCAAGCAGTCACCGCGACGGGGCGGCTGTCCTCCTCTAACCCTAATTTACAAAATATTCCCATCAAAGGAGATTTAGGACAAGAAATTCGTAAATGTTTTATTGCTGAGAAAGGTTTCAAACTTTTAAGTTTAGATTATTCACAAATTGAATTAAGAATCATCGCTTCTTTAGCTAATGATTTAGAAATGATAAAAATTTTTCAAGAAGATAGAGATATTCATTCCATGACTGCAGCCAGAGTTAACGGAGTGTCTTTAGCTGAAGTAACGCCAGAAATGCGTTCGGCTGCCAAGGCGATTAATTTCGGAATTATTTATGGTATGGGTCCTCATTCTTTAGCCGAGAGCATTAACGTTTCTTTTGTGGAAGCTAAAGAATTTATTGTGCGATATTTTTCTGTTTTTAAAGAAGTAAAAAAATATTTGGATGAAACCCGGGTTTTGGCTCATACAACAGGTTATGTAGAAACCTTACTCGGCCGAAGACGTTATCTGTTGGATATTAACAGTGGAATGCCCCAATTACGTAACGCTGCAGAGAGAATGGCGGTTAACGCTCCCATTCAAGGCACAGCTGCCGATTTGATTAAATTAGCTATGATTGAAACTCAACAGTTGTTAAAAGATGATTCGGATATCAAAATGCTTTTGCAAGTTCATGATGAGTTAGTTTTTGAAGTGAAGGAAGAAAAAGTTAAAAAATATGCTGAGATGGTGCGAAAGATTATGGAAGAAGTTTTGACCTTGCGGGTGCCGGTTAAAGTTGAAGCAGAAGCGGGAGATAATTGGGGTGATATGATCAAAGTTTAAATTTATGATTATTTTATTTTACGGATCAAATACTTTTTATAGTCGACAACAGTTAAAAAAGTCAATTGAGGATTTTAAAAAACAGCGTGATCCTAGTGGTTTAAACACTGTGGTTTTTGATGCCGAAAAAACAGAAATCAATCAAATTTTGGAAAATATTGTCGCTTCTCCTTTTTTGGCTGAAAAAAGAATGGTGATAATTGAAAAAGCTTTATCTAAAGGAAACAAGGAATTATTAGATGCGTTATGGCAGATGGTAGAACCAAATCAAGTACCAGAAACTACAACGGTGATTTTTTGGGAAGGTGTTTTGTTCGAGAAAAAAAAACATCCTTTGGTTGATTGGTTAAAAAAGCAGCGGTTTTCTAAAGAGTTTAAAGATTTTTCTCCTTTAGAAGTTAGTCGTTGGATTAAAAAGGAACTGCAGCAAGAAAAAATGGAAATAGAAAATTTAGCCATAAATACTTTAATTAATCATCTCTTAGCCACTGATCTGTGGTCTTTAAATAATGAATTACAAAAAATAATTGCTTTTGTTCAAGCAAAAAACAGATCGACTATTACCAGCCATGATCTCAGTTTGTTTTTAGCCGATTCTCCCGATGAGAATACTTTTCATTTTATTGATGCCTTGGTTTCTAAAAATAGTAAACAAGCAATCAAGTTATTACACGATCAATGGGTTGCGGGGGCAGCTGAGCCGCAAGTTTTTGGGGCAATTATTTGGCAATTTAAAACTTTATTATTAATTAAAGATTATTTAAACTTAAACCCCGGGGTAGCTTCGGAAACGGCAGCAAAAAAATTAGGTCTTTCTCCGTACGTAGTTAAAAAATCCTTAAGGGTTCTTAGAAATTTTTCTTTAGAAGAGTTGAAAAAAATTTATTCTAGTCTGTTAGAGATTGATCGGCGGGCTAAAACCAGTGAAGGAGATTATCAAATGTTATTAGATCTATTTGTTAATCAAGTTTGTGAATAAAAAAATTCCCCTAAATGGGGAATTTTTTTATTTAAGAGAGTTGATTTTTTTCATGAAACGAGATTTCATTCGGTTAGCAGTATTTCCTTTAACCGCCTTGGCTTTTTTGGCCTTATCGCAAGCCTTTTGCCATTCTTTAGCTAAGGTTGCAACGATTTTAGTATCTTTTTTTTCTAAACCTTTTTTAATTCTCTTTTCTAAATTACGCAACTTGGTTTTAATAACGTCATGCTTTAAAGTGGCTTTTTTAGCTTGATTTAAAGCTTTGATTGCCGATGGTTTATTTGGCATAAAACATTAACTGATAAATTATAATTTTATTTTGAGAGCGTCTTCTTTATGAGACTAATACTAGTCTAGCAAAATTAGCTTAAATTGTCAAGCTGGTAGGTAAAATTTTTTCAGCTTTTTTAAGAAGAAGTTTATTTCCCGAGGCTAGAATTTTAAAATTTATGTTTTGGATTCCTTGGTTACCTTGTTTGAGGAGTTCTTTGAAAGGAGTGGTCAGAAAAGTTGGGTTGTCTTTATTGTAGATTTTAACTATTCCGCCCGCCTCTTCGATAATAAGTTTAGCGGCCGCGAGATCGTGCAGTTTAACTCCTCCGCTTAGACTTAGGTATAAATCATAATCACCAGTAGCAACTCGACATAAATCTAGAGTAGTTGAACCCAAGCGACGTTGGCATTTAGTTTTAAGTAGAAGATCGTAAGCACCAGAATTTAAAATAGTTTTTAGTCGTTCACCTGTTTTATCTAAACTAGTACCCAAGGTTGCTTCAGCTAAATTATAAAGAGAGGAACTTTTTATTTTTTGATTATTTAAGTAACTCCCCTTACCTCTAATCGCATGAAAAGTTTCGGGATAGAAAATATTTTTTATTAAAGATACTTGGATGGCTTGCCAATTTCCCGTGTGGTAAAAGTCTTTTAAGTAACCGGCAGCTATTGAAAAACCTAAAAAGGGAGCAGGAGTAAAATGGGGCCGCATATTATTAGACCCATCAATTGGATCAATTATTAAAAAAATTCCTTGATTGGTTTGTCCGAATTTTTTAATTCCTGTTTCTTCGGAAATAACCAAACAATCAGTTAGATTATATTTTTTTAATAATTGGGGTAGTTTTTTGGTAATAATTTTTTCAACCACTGCATCGCCATTTTTAGTTTGATCACCCCCTGCCCCAGTGGTTTTGGTATAACTACCCAAGTGGCGGGTTTTTTTAATTTTTATAGTCACCTCCTCACTTAAGGTTTGTAAAATTTTTAAGAGGGTGTTGTTAGTCATAAAATTTTTAAGAGTTGTTTTTATCTTAGCACTTATTCTCAAAAATAAAAATGCCCTCTCAAAAGATTGGGAGGGCGTTAATTTCACAGTTCGGCTAAATATTTTAGACCCTCGCCCAACAATGGAACCGTGTGCCGGGGGCGTCCTCGAGCTTCCAAGAAACGAATGTCACCGAGCAATAAGTTAGCTAATTGCAAATTAATTTGCTGTCGCCAGTTTTCTTCCTGCCAGGTCTGTCCAAGATTTTCTGCTAATCTCCAAGCTTGGTCGATCATTGGTCCGATCAAGGGGTGAAAGCCAATTTGATAGGAGATTTTAATTTTGTTATTGACTTCAATTTTAGGATGACTAATTAGCAGGGAGGCATTAGACAACCACCAGCCTATCAAGTGGCTAGCTAGAATTCGCCAATCATGAATTCCTACCCATTCCCAATCAATTAACCACCAGTCTTGACGATCATTGATTAGAATATTGTCGGCATTAGGATCGCCGTGACAAATAACTATGTTTTTAGGTGGGGAATAAAGTTGGGTCATTTTGTCCAGCAATACACCTAAAGGAGGCTGTTCCTGGCCATTGATTACAACAGTTTTTTGGTAAATATCCTCAACACTTAAGAGTCCAAAAACTCGTGATTGGAGGGCTTTGCGAATGCGAGCCGCTCGATCAAGTGGGTCACGAGTAAATTTTTGATCAACGTAGGGTAGGGCTGTTTTTTGCCAAACCCGAGAAAAATGATCAAGGATTCGTGATTCCATTTCTAGCAGATATTCCAAATCATAAATGCCTTCCATAGCACACATGTGCAGGTCGTGACCCTTAATGGCTGGCATCATGATAAAATTTTCACCCGACAGAACAATTTCTGGCAGGTGATGTTCACCAAACAAAGGAGCAATCGTGCGTCGGTTGGCTATTTGTTTGGTGATGGGAACTCGCAGTTGTTCTGGTAGTCCGTATTTGAAAGCGTAGATTTCTTCTGTGATAAAATTTTTAAGAAAGAGCACTTTAGGACCGCTGGCTCCTGAGCGAGCCACTTCGATGATTTGGTACGACTCGGCTTCTTTTCCTAAGACATCATACAAAAGTTGTCGCCACATGGCTTTTCTCCAGTCCTGTGTTTGCTACTTACCTTAAATCAAAAGAATAAAAAAAGCAAATTTTTTAATTATCTAAAGTTGGTTTATCAATTTGTAAAACTTCAATCCCCTTCTCGCTACCGGTAATATGAGTGATATCTTTATCGATTTTATTAAGTTCTTTGTAGGCCGTGTTGTAGGAATTTACCGTTGTGCTTAAATTATTACCCAGTTTTTTAAAATAGTCATCATAAGCCAAAAGATGTTTATTTAAGTCCCCAACCTTTTTAACTACATCCTTAATTGACTCTTCCATTTGCAAGGCGCGCAATCCCTGTAAAACAGTTTGGAGGTAGGCTAAAAAAGAAGTCGGAGAAACAATAATTACATGTTTTTCTTTGGTAGCATATTCAATTAAATCTTTAGTGTTTACTTTTACCGCACCCACTTGATTAACTAGTAAATCATAATAAATTGCTTCGGCTGGAATAAACATGAAAGCAAAATCAGTTGTCCCCTTGTCTGGCAAAACATACTTGGCTGTTTCATCAATGCGATTTTTTAAATCTTGTTTAAATAATTTTTCTAATCTCTCTTTTTCTTGAGGATCACGTTCTTCTATTAAACGGTTGTAATTTTCCAAAGAAAATTTAGAATCAATTGGAACAATTTTTTCTTTGACAAAAACCACCGCGTCAACAATCAAGTCTCTCCCCTCCTCGGTTTTGCCAAGTTTGTATTGCATTTGGTAACTTTTGGGCGGGAGTACATTTTTTAAAACTGTTTCTAAATAGTATTCCCCCAGAATACCTCGTTGTTTAGGATTTTTTAGAATATCTTCTAAGCTTTGGAGTTGTTCGGCAAAGCCAATAACGTTTTTATTGGTCTCTTCAAGTTTGGTTAATTTTTCGGTAACATCTTGGATGATTTTGGTTGAAATACCGTATTGTTGTTGAACCGATTTGTGAGTTTCAGAAAGTTTAGTGTCAACAGTTCTACTTAATTCATTGAGTTGGTTTTGTAGCATTAAAAAAATACTCTGATCATCTTTTGGTGATTTTTGCTGCCAGCTTTTAAGTTTTAAAAAAACAGCCAAAAGTAATCCCAAGGTGATTAAAATAAGAATTAAGAAAAGGATAATAAGGGTTTGTTCCATAAATTTGTTAAAATTATTTCTTAATTGTATTATTTTTTAGGTTAAAAAGCAAAGAGAGGACTTGAAATAAATTAAATTTCATAGTATTATTAAACAGAAGTAAAAAGAATATTGGTTAGTTAAATTTAAGCCTAGTTATATTTTACGACACTTTATTTTAGCTAAAAATACGTAATAATGTAATGTTTAAGGCTAAAGATTTTAAAAATGTCTATAAAATTGTTTCACGCGAAACTCTAAGAAACAAATTTAGTAGTTTATTATTTTTTAATCTTTTTACAATTAAAATAATTAGCCCTCATAGTTCAACGGATAGAACAACCCCGTCCTAAGGGGTGGATGTGGGTTCAATTCCTACTGAGGGCAAATGGGCCTATCGTACAGTGGTAGTACATCGCATTCGCATTGCGGGGACGGCAGTTCGATTCTGCCTAGGTCCACCAAAAATGTATAGACTAATCTATACATTTTTTGTTTGACAGTTCTCAGGAAAACAATGATTAATTTAACAAAGTTTTTGTGTTTGTATACACTAGTGTATACAAACAACTTAATCTAGACTTCCAATATTTTTTTATTGAATGAAATTGAAAATTTGGTTAAGTCTTTAATTGAAAACAGAAGTGTGAAATTTACTTGTAAAACTAATTTTTAGATGATTTTGTTTCACGCGAATCATTTGTCTTTGTTTTTACTCAAAAATTAGATAGAATTGTTATTTTTGTTCAATTTAAGCTATAATAAAGTGTCGTAAAATATAATTAAGCTTAAATAAACTTATGCACAACCAAAAGGCGTTAAAATATGATAAAATTTAGTTATAAAACATCTTTGTTTATGAGATCATTTTTTGGTATTTCATTGTTAATTTTTTCTTTAAGTTTTCCTTCAATAGCTAGGTGTCTAACCATGGAATCAGTTAATTATAAAATTTTGACTGAAGTGGTTAGTGTTGGTGGGGAAACTTCAACCTCTACTAACTACCAAGTTTTTAACACAGTGGGGGAGTTCGGAGTAACTGAAACTAATAGTACTAGTACTAATTATAATTTGGCTTCTGGTTTTCAACCCAGTAGTTCAGCAGGTGCAACCTTATCAGCAACACTTTCTACTAATTCTATAAGTTTAGGAGAATTAACCACTTCTGATGTCTCTTCAGCTTCTCAAATTTTAACTGTCACAACTAATGCGGCAACTGGTTATACCACAACTATTAAAAGTGATGGTCAGTTAAGATCCGGATCAAATACGATTCCTGATATTGCTGTTGATGGAACTGTTACTTCTGGTGTGGCTAGTTATGGTATTAGCACTGCTGGAGGTGCAGGACAGATGAATAGTTCAACTACTTCTACACCTTTAAGTACCAGCGATCAAATTTTAGCTGCTACTTCTACTCCGGCGACGGGCGAACAGACAACAATTACATACAAAGCAGCTATTGGTTCAGACACAGCTTATGGTACTTATTCCCAGTCGGTAACTTTTACTACCACAGTAAATTATTAAAATAAATGTTTTGTTTAAAGTATAAAAAAAGTTTCTTTATTTTATTTATTGTTTTGTCTTTTATAATTGTCGACCAAGTTCGAGCCCTAACTATTTCCCCGTCTTTAACTAAAATAGAAATAGCTCCAGGTGAGAGTAAAAATCAAATTGTAACTTTATTTAATGAAACAGATCAGCCCATAACCTTTTATTCTCAAGTAGAAAATTTTTCAGCTAATAAAGTTACGAATACGCCAGTCTTTTTAGGCAATGTGGAAGCAGCTGGCGCGGCACGTTGGTTCATTGTTGATCCTGTCTCCATTAAATTAGCCAGCGGCGAACAAAAAGAAGTTTCAATAAAAATTGTGGCATCTTTAACAGCCGAACCAGGAGGTCATTATGCGGCTGTTCTGTGGTCAGATGTTGCACCTCAAGATGGGGGAGTCAAAACAACTAGTCGGGTCGCTTCACTTTTTCTCCTAACTGTAAAAGGAGAAATAAATGAGAATTTACAAATAATTTCTTTTAATAAAGTTGCAGGAGAAAATAAATTTGATTTACAAATAGAAAATCAAGGTAATGTTCATCTGCAACCAGCTGGTCAACTACAAATTTTAAATCGACAGGGGAAAGTGGTGGCAGTTACACCGATTAATTTATTAAAACAAAATATCTTGCCTCAAAGTCGCCGAGATTTTAGTTTATTAATGAGCGAAAAATTACCGTGGGGGAGATATCAGGCAAAAGTTCAAATATTTTTTGGTCAAAATAAGATGGTAGAAAGCTCGAAGATTGTTTTTTGGCAAGGGCCAGAAAATGTGGGTTACAGTTTATTGAGTTTGGTTGGTATTTTATTAATAGGGGGGGTAATTTATAAGATTGCTAAACGAAAAGTTTCTTAATTGCCAATTATGGTAAATAAGAGAAGTAAAATTTTACAGAACTTTTTTCTTTTAACCTGTTTTATTTTAGGGTGTTTATTTGTTTCCACTAAATTAGTTGCTGCTTCTACCACAACTTCTACTGGATCCACTACAGTTAGTGGAACTTATACCGAGCCGGATGACGACGGACCCGGTCCTGGCCAGACTGAAGACACTACAGCACCGGCTAGTATTAGTAATTTAGCAATTGTAAGTGTTACTGCCAATAATGTTGGTCTAAGCTGGATAGCACCTGGCGATGACGGCATATATGGTACAGCCGCCTCTTATGATTTACGCTATTCTTCTAATAGTTTAGATTCTAATAATTGGAACACAGCTACTGCTGCTAATGGGGAACCAACGCCACTTACTGCCGGCAACAATCAAAGTTTTGTGGTGAATAATTTGTCAGCCGCTACCACTTATTATTTTGCCTTAAAAACGATTGATGATGCAGGTAATATCTCATCTTTATCAAATATAGCAACAACTTCTACTTTAGCTGCTGTAATTGTTGATACGGTTGCTCCAGAAATTTCTAATATCAGCATAACTAAATTATCCAACACCTCAGTCAGAGTCACTTGGAATACTAATGAAAATGCCACTTCCACAGTTAATTTTGGAGTATCTACCAATTATGAATTAGGTTCTGTCACTAGCCCAACTTTAACTACTTCACATAGTTTGGATTTAGTTGGTTTAAATACTGAAACTACTTATCATTTTAGAGTTAGATCAGCCGATGCTAGTTTTAATGAAGCCGTGTCTGCTGATCAAACTTTTAATTTAGGTGATTTATCGGTTCCTATAATTTCTAATATTCAAGTTACTAACCTTACTGGGACTAGTGCGCGAATTACTTGGTTAACTAATGAAGTAGCTACTTCTTCTGTAGATTATGGACCAACTATTAATTATGAAATTGGAACAGCTAGTGATAATAATTTAGTTACAGCCCATGTAGTTAACTTAATTGGTTTACAACCTCAAACCACTTACCATTTTAGGGTTAGATCAGCCGATGCTAGTTTTAATGAAGCCATGTCTGCTGATCAAACTTTTTCTACTGCGGATACCATCCCTCCAATCATCACTAACATTAAGGTGGTACCGCAAGTTATCTCAGCTACAATTACTTGGCAAACTAATGAAGCAGCTGACTCTCAAGTGGCTTACGGTAGAAATTCAGATTTAGGATCTTTAACTAGCAGTTCTTATAAAGTAACTGATCATTCCATAACTATTGGTGGCTTACAAGGAGCAACTAGATATTATTTTTTGGTTAGATCAACTGACAGCAGTGGAAATCAGGCTAGCAGCGAGATGTTAAATTTTACTACCGCCTCAGATCAAACTCCTCCTGCCAATGTTAGCAATTTGTCTTTATCAGCTGGTGATAAAAAAAATACTTTAACCTGGCAAAATCCTTCGGATAATGATTTATCCGGAGTGATTATTAAAAGAAGTCTTTCTAGTTATCCGGCCAATTCTACAGAAGGTGCAACTGTTTATCAAGGCAGTGGTACTAATTTTACAGATGAAAATTTAATTAATGGCACCACTTATTATTATTCGGTTTTTGCTTTTGATACCTCCAATAATTTTTCTAGTGGGGCAATCATTAGTGGCACACCAGTTGCCGCAGGCCAACCTCCAGAAGAAATAATTGTTCCGCCAGAGACTGGTGGTCCTGGTGAAGTTGTGGTTCCCTTGTCCGCTTTTTCTTTCAGTACGGCTAAGGGTAAAATTACTCTCCCTGCTGTTTCAGAAATTAATTTATTACCCAGTTTTGATTTAGGTATAGAAATACTCTCTAGTAAATTTCCTAAACCAGTTGAATCTTTGGTTTTAAATTTTAATAATAATTTTTATTTGTTTAGTTTTGAGGTAGAAAAGAATATTTGGAGCACGGAGATTTTAGTTCCAGAAGCTACTGGTAATTATTCGGCAAGTATTAGAATTAATTTTCAAGATAAACAAACAGCCATAGTGGAGTGGCAGACCCAGGTTTTGCCTTGGGGTCAAATTTATGAAAAAAAGAATGGACTCCAAGTTCCGGTTGTTGGAGCTACTGTTTCTTTATTAACTAGTCCGACTCTCTGGCCGGCCGAGGCTTATGGAGAAAAAAATCCTCAAATAACTAATGACAGGGGTGAGTTTGGTTTTGTCGTTCCAGAAGGGCGCTATGTCTTACAGATAGAAAAAACTGGTTTCCAAACTCGGCAGACTGGCTATTTTAATTCTCAAGGAGTAGTTATAAATAACAATTTGGAAATTTTGGCTGTGCCGCCAAAATTGGAAGAAATTATTGATCCAGAAGCTCCTTTAGCAACCAACGTAGTAAACGTGGCTAAAAATTTAAGCGCCAAAACCGTTTTTGTTTCTAAAATAGTTACAACTAATGTTAGTGATTTTGTGGCTGATCCAGTAGTTAAGCAAATAACTAAAGATGTGGTGGCACCAGTAGTGACTGGTGTTGCTGCTGTGGGTACAACCGCAGCTGTTGGCGCTTCGGAATTATTAATTTATTTGAGATTTTTATTTACCCAACCCATCTTGGTTTTATTTAGAAGAAAAAGACGCGGTTGGGGTGTAGTTTATAATTCTTTAACTAAGATACCATTGGACTTGGTTACAGTTAGATTAATTGAGGCGGCTACTGGAAGAGTGGTTCAATCTAAGGTGACTGATAAAGAAGGACGTTATGCTTTTTTACCTTTACCCGGAGAGTATCTGATCGATATAAAACAAAATAATTTCAAATTTCCTACAGAATTTTTAAGAGTTCTTACAGAAGATAAGAATTTTTTGGATCTTTATCATGGAGAGAAAATTGTTGTTAAAGAAAAAGGTGCCGTAATTACACCGAATATTCCTTTAGATCCTTTAGGACAGGAAAGACCAATCGGAAAAATTTTGTGGCATCTGGCTTTACGTCGTTTACAAAAAGCCCTTTCGGTTATTAGTTTAATTTTAGCTGCAGTTTTTGTTATAATTAGTCCTAGTATTTTAACTGGTGTTTTATTTGGCGTTCAGGTGGTTTTTTATATTTTGTTTTTGCGTTTGGCTTATCCCAAAAAACCAAAAAGCTGGGGTATTGTCTATAATATTCAAGGTAAAAAACCTTTAGAAAAAGCTGTGGTGCGTATTTTTGATACTCAATACAATAAATTATTGGAAACCCAAATCACTGACACTAAAGGGCGCTATTCTTTTTTGGTTGGTCGGAATAAATATTATATGATGTATGAGAAGAATGGTTTTGAGACAAAGCAAAGTGAGCCGGTTGATTTACAAAATCATTCTGAACCAACGGCTTCTATTGGTGTGGATGTTGATTTGTGTCCACAAAGTAGTGAATCTTCAAGTATTGGGAAGGTCTAAAAATAGAATAATAAATTTTTTAATAATCTAATTTAATCAATTAGCTAAAAGTTATGAGTAAAAAACGAAAAGTACTTTTTTTAATTTTTGGTTTTTTCTTAAGTTTTTTCTTGGTGGGTAATTTTGCCAGGGCCTCTGTGGATAATGGTTTGTCGGTTGATCCTGTTGCTGCCGACACCGATGATTTAATAGGGGCTACAGCCAATTGGCAGTTTACTGCCACCACTTCTCAAGAATTAGTTAGAGGCGATGTAGTACAATTTATTTTTCCCGATGTTGGCTCGGGAGCGATTCCGTTTTTATTAACTAATGCTACCGCCACCTCTTTTTCAGGGGCCACTGATTTATATCGGGTGATTGGTGATGATTTATCTAACTTATTAACTAATCCCTCTTTTGAAACTAGTACTAGTTCTTGGGAGTTTGGTAATATTGGGACTTCCGCAGTAACTAGTTCTACAACAGTACCTGATAGTGCAGGAATCAACGCCGAGCAAATTACTATTGATAGTAGTGGTAATTATGCTTTGTTATATCAAACAGCTGATGTGGTAGCCGGCGACGAATACTCTTTAAGTTTTTATGCTCGGGGTGCTGGTGGCAGTGAAACGGCCAGAGCCTTTTTAATTCAAGGTGGGCCTAGTAGTGGTTGTGCCGGCGATTCCCCATATACTTATAATTTTTTAACTAAAGCTTGGGCCTGTACATCTTTAGCAACAATTGTGGCTCCGGATTCTCCCTATGCTTTTGACAACATTTTAACTACTTCTTATCAAAGATTTTCTACCTCGACTATTGTCGCCACTTCTTCGATGGGTGTTTTTATTGGTGGCGGTGGTGATGCTTCTTTTGCTAGTGAAGTAATTCTGTTTGACGCGGTTCAATTAGAAGAGGGTAATACTGTTGCGGATTTTAATTTGGGCGGAACCGCACCCGATACTTGGGGTATTGCTACCTCAACCGTTGGTTCAACCATGATTTATGGTTTTGTAAGTTCTACTATTCCAGCTGGATCTTCCTTTACTACTACAATCCAAGGGGTTAAGAATCCCGTTGACAGCTTAACAGCTTTTGAAAGTTTAGTTTGGCAGTTAAAAGCTGGCACCCCGTTAGACGGTAATGAACCTTGGGGTAGTTTAAGTTCTACCAAAGCCTCAACTACTTCCTTACCTATCTCTTTGAGTCGTTCTGGTGAAGCAATAGTTACTGGTGCAGGTTCGGGAGTAACTGCTAGTTCTTACGAGGTTAGCGATACTAATGTAGATTATACTTTTGTTTTTACTGCTTCTAGCAGTATTCCCGAAGGAGGAAAAATCTTTTTAAATTTTCCAACCGGTTTTAATTTGTCTGGTGCTACAGTGGCTTTAACAGACAACTCCTCTATTAATGGTGAAACACCAGTGGAAACTGGTAGTAATATTTTGACTGATGAAGGAATAGAAGCGTGGACTGGTGATACCCCAGACAATTACGTTGTCTTAGTGGCCGGCCCTGGTAGTTCTACAGTAACTGATGAAGGTTCCTTAGTCCACAGCGGTTCTCATGCTGCGAAGTTAACTATGGATGGAACCACTCAAGTGTATTTAGGACAGAAAAAAACCAGTTTAGTTGCTGATACTAGTTATAGATTTAACGCCTGG
>DAOMZV010000015.1:0-22464 GCA_035400705.1 Candidatus Magasanikiibacteriota bacterium | reverse complement strand
GGCTAATTTAGCATATTCTTCCCCAACATATTTCTGCAAACCATAAGGACTTTTAGGATTAGGTTTCATAGTTTCTACCAACGGCAAGGAAATCGGATCACCATAAGCCGAAGACGAGGCAGAATACACCAACCGTTTAACCCCAGCTTCTTTAGCAGCCAAAATAACATTTAAAGTCCCAGTAATATTCACTTCATTAGTTTCTATAGGATTTTGGATAGAAACCTGCACTCGTGGCAAAGCAGCGGTATGAAATACGCCATCAACACCCACAAAAGCCGGTTTAATAGCTTCTAAATTTCTAATATCAGCTTCAAAAAATTGGGCTTGCGGATGTAAATTTTCTCTCTTACCGGTTAAAAAATTATCAATAATTCTAACCTCATGACCAGCTTCTATTAAAGTAGCTACTAAATGAGAGCCAATAAATCCGGCGCCGCCGGTGACTAAATATTTCATATTATAAACTCCAATAATTAATTCCTATTTTTTCAAAATTTTCTTTATTAAAAATGTGTTTAACATCAGCCAACAAAAGATTCTTGTCATTCATCATTTTTTTATAATCTTCTGGCAACATTTTTTTAAATTCTTCATGAGCTACGGCCACCACAACTGTATTTAAATGTTGTAAATCTTCTTTAGAACACAAATCAATACCATACTCATGTTTTACATCTTCCCTATCAGCATACGGATCATAAACTAAAGGTTTAATACCATAAGACACAAACTCTTGATATAAATTATAAACCTTGGAATTTCTCGTATCAGGAACATTTTCTTTAAAAGTCATGCCTAAAATTGCCACTTTGTCTTTGTGAAAATCATTACCCCTTTTAGCCATATCTTTGATAATTTGACGAGCTACATATTTAGCCATACTGTCATTCATGCGACGCCCGGCATTAATCACTTCTGGGTTATGCCCAATACCTTCGGCTTTATAAGTTAGATAATAAGGGTCAACTCCAATGCAGTGCCCGCCAACCATTCCGGGGGTAAATTTTAAAAAATTCCACTTAGTCCCCGAGGCTGCCAAAACATCATAAATGCTAAAACCCATTTTGTTAAAGATAATGGCCAATTCATTCATTAAAGCAATATTTAAATCACGCTGAGTGTTTTCAATTACTTTAGCTGCTTCCGCTACTTTTATAGAAGTAGCTCTAAAAGTTCCGCCACTAGTGATAGAACCGTAAACTTGATCGATTAAATCCAGAGATTCTTCATCCATACCTGAAACAACCTTAACTATACGATCAATAGTGTGTTCTTTATCTCCGGGATTAACTCTCTCTGGCGAATAGCCAATTTTAAAATCTACTCCACCCTTTAACCCAGATTCTTTTTCTAAAATAGGCAGACAAATTTCCTCAGTTACCCCAGGATAAACAGTTGATTCATAAACCATCACCGCACCTTGGGACAAATTCTGACCAATGGTTTGAGTAGCTTTCTCCACTAAAGACAAATCCGGTTTGTTATATTCATCTACGGGAGTAGGAATAGCAGCAATAATAAATTGCGCTTCTTTAATTTTAGCCGGGTCAGATGTAAACTCCATGGTGGTATTCTTTAAACCTTCGGTACCAACTTCTCCGGTTCGGTCAATACCCGATTTTAATTCGGTAATTTTTTTAACATTGATATCAAAACCAATTACATTATATTTTTTAGCTAAAAGCACAGCTAAAGGCAAGCCGACATAACCTAGGCCAACCACACAAATTGCAGTTTTTTTAGACTGAATCTCTTGAAAACTAACCATAAAATTATTTTTTTCCTTTTAAAAACGGGCTCCCCACCATTATAATATCAAAACTGTTTGCCTGCAAGACTCCAACCGCGTGTTCCAACATGCGGCGTCCATCCATAATTAAGGGGCGATTGGATAAGTCTAAAAGCTTGTTGGACAATTCTTCAAACTGCGGCCAATCTGTAGCAATGATAATTAGTTCTGTTTCCTGAATAGCTTCGTTTTCATTAGAAAAATATTTAATTTTTGATGATTCGGGAAATACTTTTTTTAAATTTTCCTGAGCAGCCGGATCAAACAACTTTATTTGTCCGACAGATTTTTCCAATAAAAAATTAATTATCTCCAAACTGGGAGAATTGCGTATATCATTAGTATCGCGTTTAAAGGCTAGACCTAAAACAGTTACGGTTTTATCTGTCCAATCAAAATTAGCCTCAATTTTAGCCCGACTAATAAACTTTTCTAGCTGTCGCTTATTAGCTAAATATGTTTCATTAACTAAAACGGCATTTTCGCCAGCAGTTTGTAATTGATAAGACAAAGAACGAGCATCTTTAATAAAACAACTACCTCCGGCATATAAACTATCATACATTCCCCACTTACCGATACGAGGATCAGTGGCTAAAATTTTTCTAACATTTTCAAAATGTAAATTATTAAAAGTTTCACAAGTCCGACCCAAAACATCAAAACAAACAGCTAACTTATTAAATAAAGTAAAATTGGCCAATAACTTACCAGCGGCCGCTTCTTGAGGATTAACCTCCAAATACTGAGTGGAGGGTGATTTATAAAAACGTTGATACATTTCTCGCATAATCTGAAAATCCTTATCGCTGGAAGCACCCACAACTACTCGATCGGGCCGCAACGAGCCTTCAATCGCCTTGCCTTCAATCAAAAACTCCGGGTTAGAAACTACACCAAAATTTTTTACTCCCGCCTTAACCATAATTTCCTCCGTCCGATCAACCATATCAATTGGTACTGTGCTTTTATTAACGATCACGACATATTGCTCTTGCTTATTTTGATTACGAAGCACCAAGGACTGAGCTAATTTTTCTGTGGCGGAAAAATAAAAACTCAAATCACTTTCACCAGTTTCCCCAATCTCGGGAGTTGGCAAACACAAAAAAACCGCCTCGCAGGTATTTAAAAAATCTTCCACTTGCTGATAATCGGAGGTAAATTTTAACTGATTTTGATTTTTAACAATTAAATCACCTAAACCATCCTCATATAAACAATGCTGAATAATGTCTCGATCACCTGAACCCAAGGCCTTAATTTTAGCTTCGTCTATATCAAAAACCAGTGTCTGGTGTCCACTGCTTGCCGAAACAGCTGCCGAGCAAGCCCCCACAAAACCAGAACCGATATATAAAATTTTCATAAAAAAATTGAAAAAAATGACAGAAAATGGTAACCTTGAGTTAACTTTTCTATTTATGAATAATAACAAAATTAAGGAAAAAATCAAGAAAATCTTAATCTGGAGCCAGAAGTATACAAAGACAGATATGCTTTATTTAGCTAAAGGCGGTTTTTGGCTTAGTACTAATAAAATAATTTCAATGTTTTCGTCTTTTGTTAGTTCGATTTTTTTTGCTAATCTTCTTTTACCAGAAACATATGGCACTTTCCGTTACATTTTATCAATGACCGGTCTTTTGGCGGTTACGGCCCTAACAGGCATGGATTTAGCTGTTAATCGGGCAGTGGCCAAAGGACAGACCAAAATAATCAACAAGGCTTTAAATAAAAAGATGCAATATGGTTTAATTGGCAGTCTAGGTAGTTTGATTTTAATGGCCTATTATTTTGTAAAAGGAAATACAACCTTAGCGACTCTTTTCCTTATTTCTTCTTTCTTTATTTGGCTAATGGATCCACTCTATCTCTTTAACAGTGTCCTCAATGGTCTAAAAAAATTTAAAGAATCAACAATTTATAATGGTATTCTTAAAATTACCACCACGATTATTTTAGTTATTACTATATTTGTAAGTAAAAACATTTTTCTTTTAGTCTTCATGTATTTTTTAAGCAACACTTTTTTACGTTTTATTTATTTTAGTAAAACAAAATCCCAAATACATCCAAGCCAAGTAAATACTGAGGAAATAAAGGAAACTATTTCTTTTGGAAAACATCTTAGTGCTATAGACGTAATTAATCAAATTTCTACTTATCTAGATAAAATTTTAATTTTTAATTTTGGTGGTGCAGCCTTATCAGCAGTTTATTATCTAAGTTTAATGCCTTACAAACAAATTAAAAATTTTTTAAATAGTTTTAACACTCTAGCCTTACCAAAATTTACAGAGACTTCACACGCGGTGATTAAAAAAACCCTTATCTCTAAAGTTATTAAATTGTACATTATAATTTTACCAGTTATTGCTGCTTATATTATTTTGGCACCTTGGTTTTTTAAGGTCTTTTATCCTCAATACGAAAACGGCGTTTGGATTTCTCAAATTTTTATTTGTCAGTTAATTTTTTATCCTAGTACTTTATTTTCTACCGCGCTTACCGCCCAAGGAGATAAAAAAAATCTTTATACTATTTCTACTTCTTATTCCATTATTAGAATTATTTTATTAGTTATATTAATTCCATTAATGGGAACAAAAGGCGCCGTTCTCTCTCTTTTACTTTCCGGTCTAATAAATTCCATATCTATTATTATCCTTTTTTATCGTAAAAAAAATTTTTATGCTGTCTAATAAAAAAATAATTTTAATTATTTTTTTGGCCTTTACTGCTGCCAGTATTGTGGCAATTAAATTCTTGCCTAACTTTCCAGTAATTTCCGATAGTGCTGATTATGATCAAACAGCTCTAAATATTATTAAAACAAAACACTATCTACCAGTGGCTGACAATATTTATTATCCCCCTATCTATCCGTTTGTTTTGTCAACCATCTATTTTATATTTGGTCACAATTATTTAGCAGTCTATTTAATTCATTTAATATTTTTGTTAATTATTTCTTTTTTTACTTATAAAATTGCTTATATTTATTTTCGGCTGTTTCCTTTAAAAGTCTTTACAAGCCTTCTTAAAAAAACGCCATTACCTTTTCCGGTTCTCTATCTTCATCCACATGAATTATGTGCCCAAACGCCAAAAATTTCTGGACCTTGGTTGAAAACCTACTTTAAATATTTTGGCATCAACAAATCTTTAAAAAAGTTTGAACAATTATCCAATCATTTCATTTTCCAATCAATAGAAAAAATATTTAATTTATAAAATATGGATGCCATAATTTTAGCCGCCGGACAAGCTAAAAGGTTAAAACCCTTAACCAATGACCTACCGAAGTGCCTTCTAGAGATAAGCGGTACAACCATTATAGACCACCAAATAAATTGTCTTAAACAGAATGGTATAAAAAATATTATTTTAGTAGTTGGATTTCAATCAAAAAAATTGACTGATTACGTTTCACAAAAACATCCTTCTATTAATTTCGAATTCATTATAAACAATCAATTCGAAACCACCAACGCCGCCTATTCTTTATGGTTAGCAAAAAATCATTTGAATAATGCTGTTATCTATCTAAATTCAGATTCATTTTTCCATCCCAGAATAATTGAACAAATAATAAAATCAAAAAAAGATTCGATAACAGCCATTCAAAGAACTCCTTGGGACGAAGAAGAGGTAAAAGTAAAAATTAAAAATAAGTCTTTAATTGTAGAGATGGGCAAAGATTTAAAAGAAAAAGAGAGTTATGGAGAATTTATTGGCGTAACTAAACTGGGAAAAAAATTTAATCCTGATTTAGTTAAATCACTGGACTTATTTATCTCTGAAAAAGAAAATAAAAAATTTGCCGCTGACGCAATTAATCTCACTATCAATAAATTTAACAAAAAAATGCATATTTTGGATGTCACCCAGTGGCCAGCCATAGAAATTGACACCGTCCAAGATTACAAAAATGCTCAAGAACTTTGGGGTAAATTATGAAAAAAGTAATAACGCTACTAAACTTAATTTTAAGTTGGTTGATATATGGTTTATCTTTTTTAGTGCCTAAAGACAAAAGAGTTTGGATTTTTATTGGCTGGCATAAAAATAAAGAACGAGAAATTTTTGCCGATAATTCCAAATATCTTTTTTTGTATTGCTATAAATACCGACAAGACAAAAAAATAATTTGGATTGGACAAGACAAAAAAATTTCTAAAATTTTGGACAAGGAAGGATTAACCTCATACCCCATAAACAGCCTGCGAGGAATTTATTATTCTTTACGCGCCAACTACACATTTGTTGATGCTTTGCTAAATTTAAAAAATTGGCGTTATTCAGGAAACAGCAAAATCATCCAATTGTGGCATGGCAAGGGTTTAAAAAAGTCTGGTTTTGATAGCCCTTATAGTATTAAAAAATACAACAAATTACTTTTTCCTAATTTATTCACTAAATTTTTTAAAACCATAGCCACTTCAAAAATAACAGCTAAACTGATGTCCTCTACTTTTAAAATTGACGAGAAAAATGTTTTAATTACTGGCTTACCGCGCAACGATATTTTTTTTATTGATCTACCGGGAAAAAACATAGATTTAAACTCTGACATGGAAAATAAAGTAAAAAATAATGATGGAGAAAAAATTCTTTATGCACCAACCTTTCGGCCTGATGGAAGTAACCCTTTAGACCAATGGGATTTTAAAAAAACAGATGATTTATTGAGGGAAAAAAATTATTATCTTTTTATTCAATTACACCCAAAATTTGCTGTTAAAAATTATGCTGTACAAAAAAATTTAAAAAATATTTTTTTTGTGAAACCAGGATATGATTTTTATCCTTTGCTGAAAAATTTTAATTTACTAATAACTGACTACTCTTCTCTTTATATTGATTTTCTTTTATTGGATAAACCTATCATTTTCTTCACTTATGATCTGGAAAAATATAGTAAGGAAATGGGTTTACATAATGATTTTATAATAAATAGCCCAGGGATACATAGTAAAAATTTTTCTGAACTATTAATGAATCTGGCTAATTTTAAAAAAGACCCCCAAAGAAACCGAAGGCTTTTAATTAAAAGTAATCTTTACGAATTTGACGATGGTAAGGCATCACAAAGAATTTTAGAGGGTCTACATATTTAAATATCTAGAAAAAGGTTCTCTATTTTTTTAACATTATTTTCAATAGAAAAATCTTTAGACCTGTCTAAAGATTTTTGTTTATAATATTCAAAAGAATCTACATCTTTTTTTAGCTTTATTATTTTTTCAACAAAATCTTTTTTATTCTCGGCAATTAACCCAAATTGATTATTTAAACCGGTCATTTCTTCTAATGAAGGAATATTTTTTACTACCACTGGCAAACCTGTAGCCATCGCCTCAATTAAAGCAATACTTAAACCTTCCCAATCAGAAGTCATTAAAAAAACATCTGCAAAACTTAATAAATCGGCAATATCATCTCGCGGACCCAAGAAAAAAACGTGATTTAGTAAATTCATTGTCCTAACATTGTCTGACAGCTGTTTACCTAAAAAATTGGAATTATCCCCCGCTATAAAAAAATAAACTGATTCATGGTTACAATTATTTAGCTCATCAGCAATATTCAATAAGAGAGAATAATTTTTTTGTTTGCTAATTCTACCGACGCTTAAAACCACAAAATCTGTTTCTGATAATCCAAAAAAGGTTCTCAGTTTTTCTCTCTTTTCTTTATCAAAAACATATTTATCCAAATCTATTCCATTATAAATAACTTCAATTTTTTGGGAATTTAATTTTTCTACTCCAACTAAATAATCTTTGACTGAACTAGAAACGGCAATAATTTTATTGGTCGCCAAAGATAAAAATTTGTTAGTCAATCTTTCTATAAAATTCCGTTTAAGGTAAACATTATGTTCAACGACAATAATTTTTTTTATTCCAACAATTTTTCCCGCTAAACGTCCCACTAAATTAGCAAAGAATAAATGCGTATAAATGACATCGAAATTTTCTTGTTTGATCCAAGTAATTATTCTTTTCCAGGCTTGCCAATCAAAAAGATTCCTAAACGGCAGTATTTTTTTATATTCATCTCCCAAAGCGACTTCCGATAAAAAATCATTCTTTAAATTATTATTTAACAAACACAAATAAGGGACAAAAAGATTCCTGTCTAATAAATTTATCTGGTCAACTACTACTCGTTCTGCTCCACCCCTAGGCAAACCTAAAATTAGAAATAAAATTTTCTTTTTATTATTCATATTATTTTTTTATAATACAAAAATATCCTAAGGGTGCAGGGTAATTTATTAATAATTTTTTTAGGAATCAATCTATCACATAACATAGCCAAAGGATAAATTATTAACTTAACAAATCTTAATCTTAGAAATGGTTCTAATAAATAGACAGCCGAGGTGAATCTTTCCCCCAATCTTTTAATTTTTATATCTGAAAAACCAACTTTTTTAAGCTGTTTTTCTAAGCCCTCATAACTTAATCGACAAAAATCATGAGGCTCGGGCATTTCATTGGCAATAAAAGGCGAGGAAATAAAAAACAAGCCGCCAGGTTTTAAAATTCTATATATTTCTCTTAGAGTAAATTCAACATCTTCTAAAATATAAATCGCGTTAAAAAAAATAACATTACTTTTGGAATTATCAGCAAAAATAAACTTCTGATTTAAATTTATAACCTGATCAATATTTTTGCCAAGAAAATAATTTGTTTTAGTTATTTTTATATTTTTATTTAAAAATTTATAATAACTGGCCTCTCCACCACCAGCTAAATCAACAACTTCCCCGCTCAAACAAGCACAATCACAAAAAATATTCCAATTTAAAAAAATTCTATAAATGGTCTTGTTTTCTAAAATTTGTTTTAAGAAAAAAAATACTTTAGACATGTTTTAAATTTTAAATAAAATTTTAATCTATCGGAAACTTTTATTTTAAACTCGCTTAAAGAGGTGCTAGAAACAACGGCATTTCTTTTTAGTTCAAATAAATTATCTTTCAATTCAACTAAACCCGGTTGAACAGTAACAGCACCACGCCACTGGTTTGATTTTAAATACTCAATAATTGATTTAGAATACAACCCCTTAGGATAAGCCAAGATTTCACCTTTTTGACCAGTTAATTCTTCAATTTTTAATCTAGAAGATAATAATTCATCATTATAGTCTTCTGATTTTAATAAATTTAATAATTTATGATTACTAGTGTGTGGAAGAAATTCTAACTGAGAAGAAACATTAATTTTAATTTCTTCACTAGAGATAATAGGAAGAGATCTATTTTCCGAATTACACATCTGACCGCCTATAAAATTAGTAGCAACAAAAATAGTGGCGGGGAAATTATATTTTTTTAAAATAGGCAGGGCATGGGTCAAGTTATCCAGATAACCGTCATCAAAAGTTAAACAAACATAACCACTAATATTTTCTTTTTTGATAATCTTTTCTACTAAATCAGTTAATTTAACAACTATTCGTTTACTGGATTTAAGATAAGCCATCTGTTTGGAAAAATTTTTGACACTAACAGTAAAAAAGGCTTGATTTTCACCCACGGAGTGATACATTAAAATACTAGCCCCCTTGGTTAATTTGATTTTGCCAACACCTAAAATGAAAAAAAATATTTTCTTAAAAAATTTATTCATAACTAACTTGGGCAATCTTTTTTATTAAAAGATTTAAAGAATGTTCTTTAATAACATAATTTCTTAATTCCTCCCCTAACTGTTTTTTCCTTTGTTCTGATAAATTTAAAAGTAATTGTAATTTAGCTGCTAAATCATTAACATTTCCTTCTTCAAAAATTAACTGATTATCTATCTTCCCTAAAAGGGATTTATTAGAAGTTAATATTAAAGTCTGACAGGACATGGCTTCAAAAATAGTTTTATCTAGGCTTCCGGTGGGAGTCAGGTTAACAAAAATTTGAAATTGATTATACAAATCAACCGTTTCATTATTTTTTACGCCACCAATAAATTTAACAAAATCATCTAAATTATAATTTTTGACCTGATTTTTTAAATCGTTATAAAAATCCTCGTCGCTAGACACGGGGTCGCCTACAAATAAAGAAGAAAAAAATAATCCTTTCTTTTTAAGCAAAAAAAGGGATTCAACAAGTAACTCTGGTTTTTTAATAGGCGATATTCTGCTTAAAAACAAAATGGAATTATTTTTTTTCTCGACTTCGTTCTTTTTTATAAAAAAATCAGTGTCGATGCCTACTGGCATCAATTGAGTCTTAATAAACTTAGCTGTAAAAGAAAAGGGAGAGGTGCAAAAAACTTTATGAGATAAAAGAATAGCTAACTTTGTTAATAAATTTCCCCTAGGATGATTTCGCCACAAAAGAACTTTTTTAGACCAACATTTCCAAAATAAACCCCCTAAAATAATATATTCTTGATTCATGTGAACCAAAACTAAATCATAACGGCGGCGTTCCTGCCAAATATACTTATAAAAATTTAAGATATATTTAAACCGTGAAAAACCTAATTCCTTACCCAGGGATAAAATTTTAACGTCTTCTGGTAAAGTATTTTTTCCCTTTTCCAAACAAATTACGGTAACCTGATTATAATATTTAACAATTTGTCTTATCCAACCATGGAAAAATCCTAAAATGGGATTTGTCAAATTTACCGCCTGAGTTATAATCAAAATATTTTTCTTTTGTAAAAAATACAGGAGATCTTCTAATCCTCCATCTTTAAAATAAAATTTATTTCCCGAAGTCATCTTAAGAACATCTAAAATAACTGAATAATTGTGCTGCAAAACCAAAAACCAATTTTGTAAATATTTTTCCCCTAATTTAACCCGAGGGTTGTCCTGATCAGAATATCTTTTAAACAAATTCTGAGCTGAATCAACGATTATTATTTTCTCTGGCCAAATAATATGATTAAAAATTTTCTTGATTTGACTAGGATTTAAATTGTGTTCATAGACAGTGAAAATTCTTTGGAATAAACCTTCATCAATAATTATATTTTGTCTTTTATTAATTTCTGCATAACCAATTCTAGCAAAAGTATCAAAAACAATAGCTAGTTTAAATCTCCATAAAGAATAAGTTTTGGTTTTTAAAGTTTCTTTTATAACTTCTTTAACCCAAAAAAAACAAACACAAAAATGCCGTATTATAAAATAAAATAAGCTACGTTTGGGAAAAACATAATTTTGTTCTTTAAGTTTTTTGGCTAGAGTTGATTTTCCTGAGCCAGGAAGACCAAACAATTCTATTTTCATTTTTTTCTAAAAATATAAATAAAACTCTCGGACATCCAAGAATTTGGCAAACTTATTTTAAATTTATTTTCAATAGATACTACCAAACGATGGAGTGTCGAGAAAAAAAATCTAAAGAATGAATTTTTTGCCGACCATCTAAATGTTGCCGGATGAACGGCTAATACTTCGAAATTATTTTTTTTAATCAGATCAACCATTTCTCGTTTAGATAATTGCCCGCTGTGCAATAATTTTTTAGTTCTTCCACGTAAGGATACGTATTTAGAATTTTTAGTAACAATTGCAGCCTCGCCATTATTTTTTAGCAAAGAATAAACTTTCTTTAAAAATTTATCTTTATCATTAAAATATTCAAAACATCTAATAGCAAACAAAACATCATATTCTTTTGCGCTTTGATACTCCAAAAAATCGGTATTATTAAACTTAATATTATTGGCCTCACCTATTCTTTTTTGCGCTCTCTTAAGCATTTCTTCTGACTGCTCCACTAGGTCCAGAGTCTTAATGTGGGACAAAAAATACCTTGTCCAAACTCCATCCCCAGGACCAATTTCTAACGCTGAATTAAATTGTTTTTTTTTTAAATAATCCTGTATAACGTATTCGGTCTGTTTATAATCTAATTTAGCAGCCTCAGAGCTAAACCAGCGCTCTTCACAGTACCCCCCATCTAATTGACTAATACTGCTATTATAGTAATCCTTAACGTATGTATTACTCAAATCACCGGTGTTTTTATCCATATTTTAAATAATAAAAGATTGTTTAAATAATTCTAAATATTTTTCTTTAGTCATTAATTGTCTAAGGGTTTCTTCTGATTTTTTAATAAATGATTCTCTTAATGAAGTATCGTATAAGAGTCTGCTTATAGCGCTGCTTAAGGTTTTGGAATCACCCACTGGCACGATCAGACCATTTTTATTATCAATTATAATTTCATTAGCCAAGCCAACATCTGTCATTACAATTGGCAACCCACAAATCATGGCCTCTATAACTGTTCGACAATATCCTTCATAATTGGAGGTTAACACAAATATATCCGCTGTTTTATAATAGTCGGTTAGATTATCTGACCATTTTTCTACAATTACCGAATCAACTAATTTATCTTTTTTAATTTTTTCTTTAATTTTATTTTCCTCCGGTCCAGAACCAACTACTACCAAACCTAATTTAGGATACTTTTTAATTAATTCATTAAAAGCTTCCAAAGCTAAAATAATATTTTTCTCCTTAGTTAAACGTGAGGCCATTAAAATTATCTTATCAAATTGGGGATATTTATAATGTAAATTAACCGAGGGAGTAGATTCTTTTAAACAATTATTTTCGACATAAATTGGTAAAACTATAAATTTAGAAATAGCAGTGAACGGAATCGATAGGGATTTTAAAATCCTAAAAGAAACGACTCTGACACGATCAGCTTGAAAGATTAAAAATTTTGCCCAATAAACTCTCAAATGATTTATCCAAAATTCTTTAATAAAATAAGGACTCAAAATATCGGTATGAATTTGTATTTGTAAAGATAACTTAAAAATCTTTTTCACCAACCAGGCAGCCAAACCTGTTTCAAAAGGATCTTGACTGGAAACGATTGCCTCTCTACCGATTTTTTTTATGATTCTTTTAGTTATTTTATATATAGACCAAAGATAGGTAATTTTAAATAAATGATTAGTGGGATAAACAAAAATATTAGAAGCTAAATTAAATTCTTTATTTTCATCTTTTTTAGCAGATAATACAATTAAATGAACTTCTTCAAATAATTTTCCATAATCTAAAAAACGCCTTTGAACAGCGGAGCTACTTTTAAAAATATTTCGATCTGTACCTATAAAAATAACTTTCATAAACTATAATTTTTGCAAAACTTCTACTAAATTATTAACCGTATTTTCAATCGAAAATTTTTCTGCCTTCTTTTTTGCTTGAGTAATAATTTTTATTCTAAAATTTTCGTCCTCAGTTATTTTCTTGATGGCTTGTAAAAATTCCTTCTTATTATTAGGTTCAACTAAAATCCCCTCTTCATTGGGCTCAACTATTTCAGCTAAGTTGCCAACTTTAGTAGTAATTACTGGCACTTCGGCAAACATGGCTTCAACAACCTGAAAAGAAAAGCTTTCAAAGGTGGTATTTAAAATAAACAGTTTAGCCTTAGATAATAAAATTAATAATTGTTCTCTAGGTAAGGAACCTTTTAGAACAACTCTGTCTAATAATTTTTTTTCTTTAATCAACAAGCTTAACCTATCATAATCTGGACCATCGCCAACTATAATTAATTGCCAATTGGGTAAATCTACCATCAAATCAATTAAAAAATCAAAACCCTTCCACGGAACCAAACGACCGGCTGTTATAATTAAATTTTCCTTAGAGTCTTCTTTAGCTAAACTAACTAATTTTATACCATTATAAATAGTTATTACTTTTTGAGGATTATTGCACCAACAACTAACTAAATTTTTGAAATAAACACTAGGTGTGATTACTAAATCAGCCCCATTAACAACTAATTTTTGAATACTTCTTAATAATTCTACTGAAAAGCTATATTTTTTATTTTGGAACAAATCAATATCATCTTTAACCCCAAACCTTTGGGCACTCTGCTCCCAAGCATAATCACCGGCCACTCTAATTAAAAATTTTTTTCTTAAAAAGAAAGTGGCAATTAAAACCGGCAACCCCACACTGACTGGATCTTGAGCATAAATTACATCAACATCTCTCCCTCTTTTAATTATTTTTAAAAAATAACAAAAATGCCTAATGATTTTAGGTTTGTTTCTTACCTCGCCAAAACTTAAAATTTTAACTTCGAAACCGCGCTTAGGTAATTCATCATTCAAAAGTTTGCTGTAAGTTGCCGGACCGCCAATATCTGGAGGATAAATTCCTGTCGCAACTAAAATCTTCATTTTTTTAAAATTATTTTTTTCCATAATTTATTTTGCGGCCACCAACCAGACTCCGGCCGCGATCAATAAAATCCCCAACATTTGCCAAATCGTCAAAGACTCTTTCAAAAACAAAATTGAAACCAACATAACAAAGACAAAACCAACACTGGTCATTATAGGATACGCCACACTCAAATTTATTTTCTGCAACACAAAACTATAAAAAACTAAAGCCAAACCAAAACTAACCAAGCCACCTAAAAAATAAAAATTAGTTATTAAATTAACAAAGGTGGCTCCCAGCTGATTAAAATTAACAACTCCGCCACCTCGCATTCCTAATTTAATTAAAATATTAGCTGCAGCATTCAAAACAATAGCTAAAATAAAAATTAAATAAATCATAACTACAACTTAATTAAAATAATTAAGACAACCATCACCCAAGCCAAAACCGTAATCTGCAAGGGCCGGTCCATTAATAAATCATCAGTTGGTCCGTCATCGCTCTCTTGTTTGCGATCCACAATTAATAAATATCGAAACAGCCCATACAACACAAAAGGAATAGTGCCAATTAGCCATACACTATGACCAGAACTAAAAGTATATAGGGCATAAGTAATCAAAGTGGAAGGTAACACCACAACTGACATTTGATCTAACAAAGATAAAGAATAAGAAGCCAAAACTCCACGGGTGCTATTACCACTAACATTTAAAAATTCATTTTTTCTTTTACCGATCGCCAAAAAAAGCGTCAGAAAAAAAGTACACAATAACAACCAAGAAGAAAAAACCACCTTAATGGCCACGGCCCCGGCAATTACTCTAATAACGAAACCAAGAGCCGGAAAAATAACATCCCAAATTACTTTTTTCTTAAAATACCAAGAATAGCCTAAATTAAGAACTAGGTAACTGAGCACAGCTAACCCAAAATTTAGATTGATAAAAAATCCTCCACCAATACCTAAAATTAAAAATAAAATAGCCGAAAAAATAGCTGTGCTTGTTTTAATTTTACCGGCGGCTAAAGGACGATTTTTTTTAAGAGGATGTTTTTGATCCGCCTCTAAATCAACCAGATCATTAATCAAATAAACTCCACTGGACACTGCGCAAAAACAAAAGAAGGCAGCTAAAGAATTTTCCAAAGAATCTAAATCAAAAAATTTCTTGGCAAAAATTAATGGAGCAAAAACAAAAAAATTTTTAATCCATTGCCGCGGACGCAATTCGGTTATCAAATCTTTAAACATAATTAAATAGTTTCAGAAAAATATTGAACAGTTTTTTTCAAACCGGAATCCAAGTTAATCTTAGGTTGCCACTTTAATTTACTTTTAGCTAAACTAATATCTGGCTTACGTTGTCGCGGATCATCTTGGGGCAACTTTTTAAAAACAATTTTTGATTGCGAACCAGTCAAACGAATAACCTTTTCAGCTAATTCCATCATAGTAAACTCCCCAGGGTTGCCTAAATTTACCGGCCCAGTGAAATTTTTTGAACTATTCATCATCTTAATTAAACCCTCAACCAAGTCATCCACAAAACAAAAACTGCGAGTTTGTTTACCCGAACCATAAATCGTGATCGGTTGATTGGTTAAGGCTTGAATAATAAAATTGCTAACCACCCGACCATCATTAGCCGCCATCTTAGGACCATAGGTATTAAAAATTCTTACCACCTTGATTTCTAAACCCCATTTACGATGATAATCGAACATTAAAGTTTCGGCTACTCGCTTTCCTTCATCGTAACAAGCGCGAGGACCAATAGTAGAAACATTGCCACGATAGCTCTCGGTTTGGGGATGTTCAATCGGATCGCCATAAACTTCGGAAGTAGAAGCCTGCAAAATCCTAGCCTGATGCACTTTGGCAAAACCCAAAACATTAATCACTCCAACAGTATTGGCCTTAATTGTACGAATTGCATTAACTTGATAATGTACTGGCGAAGCAGGACAAGCCAAATTGTAAACCTGATCAATCCGCTCCTTAAGATAAAAAGGATTGATGATATCTTGCTGAATAAATTTAAAATTTTTATTCTTTAACAGAGGTTTAATATTTTCCTTAGATCCTGTAAAAAGATTATCTAAACAGACTACCTTATTCCCCCGCTTTAATAATTCTTCACATAAATGTGAGCCGATAAATCCCGCGCCCCCAGTTACTAAAATTGTTTTGCCTTTTTTGGCCATATTAAAATGTAAAAATTTAGCTTTTTCTTGCGAAAAAAATCTTTTTTTAGTATACTCAAAATTGACCCAAAAGTCAATTTAATTATGGTCGAAAAAAAGAAAAAAATTCTCTATTTAGTTACCCAAGCCGAATGGGGCGGCGCGCAAAAATATGTCTTTAATTTAGCGTCTAATTTAAAGGATGTTTTTGATGTTACGGTTGGTATTGGGCCTGACGGTCATTCCCAAGAATTAGTTAAACAACTTCAAAACCAGAACATTAAAACGGTTATTTTTAACCACCTTAAAAGAAAAATTGGCCTTTTTCAAGACTACCTGGCTGTCAAAGAAATTGGCCATTTTATTAAAAACAATAATTTTGATGTTCTACATCTTAACAGCACCAAAGCCGGGGTGGTTGGGTCTTTAGCCGGTTGGTTTAAAAAAACTCCTAAAATCATTTATACCGCTCATGGTTGGGTTTTCGAAGAATCCCTCTCCCCGCTTAAACGCCAATTATTTTTATTCTTAGAAAGATTGTCCGGCAAACTAAGACACCACACCATTGTTTTATCAGAAAAAGAAAAAGTTATTGCTTTAAAAAATAAAATTGCCACATCTGATAAAATCTCTGTCATCCCTAACGGCCTTGATTTATCCAATATTTTCTTTCTTGATAAAAAAATTGCTTGGGAAAAAATCAACGCCCTAACTCAAAACAACCTCCAACCAACTGATACCCTAATCGGCACAATTGCTAATTTATACCCAACCAAAAAACTAGATACCCTAATTGAGGCTTTGGCTAAAATCAAGGACCTTTCTAATTTAAAAGTAGTAATTATTGGTGACGGACCAGAAAAAAAATATCTCCAAACCAAGATTTTGGATTTACAACTAGAAAAAAATATTTTTTTAATTGGTACCTTAGTTAACGCCCAACAGTATCTTAAGGTTTTCGATCTATTTACTCTTTGTTCCACTAAAGAAGGTTTTCCTTTTGCAATCTTAGAAGCGATGGCCGCTCAGCTCCCCATCATCACCACGGCGGTTGGGGCTATTCCCGAAATTCTTAAAAATCAAGAAAGTGCTTTATTTGTTGAACTAAATAATCCAACTGATTTAGCAACAGCCATAAAAATCTTAATTCAAAATTCTGTTCAAGCTAAAAATCTAGCTGAGAAAGCACACCAAGCGGTTACTAAGTACGACTTACCAGAAATTATTAAACGCACTTCTTCTCTTTACTAAAAATTCCCGGTTTTTCCGGGAATTTTTTTAAGAACGTGTAGAAGAAACGGTCGACGAACTTTTAGGACTATTTAAGATTGCCCGATCTAACATTTCCTGAGCCTTATCCTTATCCCCTAATTGATTATAAACCTCTGATAGATTAGATAATACTGAAACATTATTTTGATTATCGACCAAAGCCTTTTCTAACAATTCTTGAGCCAAAAGCCAATCTTTGTTTTGTTTGGCAATTTTACCTGCCAAAATTAATTCTGAAGTAATAAAACTCTTATTATACTGCACGGCCAATTTTAAATTGTCGTAAGAATTTGCCTGTTCGCCTAAATCAATATAAATCAACGATAAATACCAATAATTATCCGGAATTTTAGCATCATCTTTAATTGCCTGATTCAATAATTCAATGGCTCCAGAATAATCTTTTTTCATAACCTTAATTCTCACTAAAAGATAAATAAGCTGTTGCCGCTTAGGGCTTAATTCCAAGGCTTGTTTTAACGTCTGTTCAGCCTTATCCAAATCTCCAAATAAGCCATAATACTGACTCAAGGTGATCATGGATTGCAACTCTAAAGGATGAACTTGGGTGGTCTTTTTTAATTCTTTAATAACCAATTCGGCCGCTTCTTTAAATTCCGCTGTTTTAATTACCGAGGTATTTTGTGATTGAGCAATTACCGCTCTGGCAAAATCATTACGAATATCAACCAAATAATAAGGATTGAGAGTAAGAGTTTTTTCCATCTTAGACAAGCCAGCAGAAAAATCTTTCTGCATTAAAACTTGAGATTCAAAATCTGCTTGATTAGCTTTAGCTGGCAAAAGATTAGTTTGATAAACCAAAAAAATTGTTCCAACTGTTACTAAAATAACCACTATAATCGGCAAATGTTCTTCACTATCTTTTTTCACCCGATTCTTTTCTAAAAATTTTTGAGACTCGGATGGAGAAAAATTTAATAAAGCCAAAACCAAAAAGAAAACCAGGTAAGAACTAAGATGATCAAAGACAAAAAAATTCTGCACGGCATAACCAATTAAAAAAACAGAGAAAAAAACTAATTCATCCAATTGAAATTCTTGGCGTTTAAATTTTTTTACCAGTACCCAACCACAAACCGCAAAAATTCCAACGTAACTGATAAAACCAATCAAACCGGTAGTTGATAAATAATCCATAAAAATATTATGGCTTCGATCAAACCAAGTTTCATAATAACCATGCTCTAAAGATTTGGGGTTATAATACTGATTAAAAGCGTAATAAAAATTCTCTACTCCCCAACCAAAGATCGGCCGGGCTTTAAAAGCCTGCCAAGCAATTTGCCAAGCAATCAAGCGAGTTTCGGCCGTACCAGAATTGATCTCGGTTTTAGCAATTGAGCCAATGGCTGGAATTTTTCCCACAAATTCTGTTTGACGAAAAAACATTACCAAACTGCCACAAATAATCAACCCACCTAAAACACTTAACCCAATAACTTTCCATTTTTTAACTTTACTAAACAAGCTATACAACAAAGCGGCGACAAAAATTCCTGCCAATAAGCCAACAAAAGGACCTCGTTTGCCATTGTAGATCATAATGGCAATACGAATAACCAGGCAGGATGAAGATAGAATCCGACAAATTAATTTTTGTTCTGTTCTAAATAAATACCAAGCGATAAAAACAAAAAATAACATGTAGTTAGCCAAATAAATCTGATTGCCTAAGCTGCCGCCACCGCCAATCTTCATAATGGATTTATCAGACAATAAAAAACTGACGCCAGTTAAGCCCACTAACAAACTAAACGGTAGCAAGCCTCGCAAAAGCCACTTTAAGCTATTCCAAGTCTTAAAAACCGAGGTGATGACCAAAAAATAAACTGCAAAATGGGCTAAAGTAAACCAACCACTCATTCTTTCATAATTACCCCAAAAGCTGCGAATAAAATCGGTACCCAAAAGAGAGGCTAAAAATAAAGCTACTAGCCAAACTAAAACGCTAATAACTACTGGAGTTAATTTAGGAAGATACTCTTTATTGATAAAACATAACAAAATATACAATCCCAACATCAGTTCTACTAAAATTCTAAAATAAATTGCTTTGGGAAAAACAAAAGGAAAAACAAAAGTATCACCCATCACTATTAACGGAGTTAAAAAAGAAGCATAAACTAAAAACTTAATCGCCCAGCGTAAATATTTTTCCTTCATATTTTGTTTGATAATAAGAACATCTAAGCCTTTATTATAGCAAAATCTTCTGGCAAAAAACAATTTTTAAGGGCCGAGAGGAAAATCAACATTAAAATATTCAATGTTGGATAACTCCGGTGTTGATTCTGGTTTTAAACGAACACCAAAATTAAATGTATCAATCACACAATTAGAAATTTTAGGGTTGCCACCGTTAACCCAAATCCCGGTTCCGTCGGTGTAACCATTAAGATCAAACACTCGTTTGCTATAATTTTTTAATAAACAACCATCAATAATTACGCCGTAAGCATCTTTTAAGTGTAAGGCAACACTTGGTACTCTAGAATATTCTATGGTTAAATTATGAGCCGCAAAAGGCGCAGCCGAACCTTCATTATTACCAGCCAAACCACCCACAAAAACTGAACCGGCTGTTTCCGCAGCAGTAACACCATTCGCGTAGCGCACCCAAGTATCATCTAAAACCGAAGCCTCCCCAGACTGAATTAAAATTTGTGACCACTCATTACCTTCTGTTTGAATTTCTAATGGCTGACCCAAATCTAAATCTTCACCGTATTCGTCATCATGAATAGAAGTAAAGATAACTTGATTGCCGTCAGGGGTACCACGGCTAATTAAAGACCCGTAGACTCTTAAACTGGAACCAAAAACCATTTTAATTATACTGCCAGCTTTAACTTCTAAATTGATTCCCGCGGGTATTTCCAAAGTTCCCATGATAGCTGGTGCTTCCCCTAAAGTATCAATCTGACCGCTAGTTCCCAACCGACCAAAAATTTCCCAAGAATTTAAAATGTTATTTTCATAAACATTAGTTTTAATCTCTTTAGGCAAAAAATTCTTAAAATATACCGGGGAAATTAAAGGCTGGGGCATTTCCCAATATTCCCGATTTAAATATTCCCAACCTAAATTTTTAAAAGTATTATTTTCTATTATAAAATCTCCTCCATCTTCTGCTTCTAAAGCCGATAAACCCAGTCCATCAAAAGTGTTACCTAATAAGTTTAAACTACCGTTTTTTATCACCAATCCCTTAGGACTATCCAAAAACTGGCTATATTTAATTTCCAAAACCGCATTAACAGAATTGACTAATGGCCAATCACCACGCGGTTTCTCATTTAAATTTTTATCAAACACCACCGCCCCTAAAATTAAATTACTATTTTCTGCGTACAACAAACCTTTGGGGCGAGAACTATCCCATTTACTGTTACCATAATTAAATTGCGTATTTTTAAATTCGCCTTGTCCACCAGATAAAATTTGAATATAACCCCAATTAGCATCCTGTTTGTAAAAACTACCACTCACACTCGAGTCTTTGTAAGCAGTAAAGATAACGGGATTCTCAGTGGATCCATTAGTGATGAGTTGGCCAAAAACTTTTAAATTAGAAGCTAAACCACCAATAATTGTAACCCCCTCACTAATTTCCAATTTTTTACCTACTGGAATTATTAAATTACCAAGAATATATCTGCCGGAAGACAAAACTCGATCAGCCGACAGTTCACCGGTCAAATAAATAACTGGTGAATTAGCCGAACCGGGTGTGCCGGCAACAGGCAAATTATTAGCGTCTTTTCCCTGCCAAACAGCCATCGGGGTATTTTGCCAATTAAGTGGATCGCTGCCAGAAAGGCTGGCACTTTTGCGCTCCATAGTTTCTTTGTCATAAATATTGCGTCCGGCTAGCCACTTGGCTAAACAATTAACCTCGTCTACTACTTGTCCGGCACCATTTTTTAAAATTAATTTCTCACCTCCATCCCGTAACGAACCAACATAAACTAAGTCCGCCGTTTTGGTGCTAATAGTATTATCACTCGTGCGTTCCAATAAAAAATATTGACCACGAGCAATGACGGTAGAAGTAGCAAAAACAACTTCCAAATCATTACCATCTGTTAATGTCCAACTGGATAGATCAATGTCAAAATCAGCCGCATTATACAACTCTAACCATTCATCATTGGTTGCAGCCTGAGTTCCACCCCAGGCAATTTCATTAATAACCACCAAACCATTAGTAGCCAAAGGCGCTGGTTCATTTTCCGGTGTAGAAGTAACGATTTCCGTTTCTCCTTCAGTAGTCGAGGTTGTACTGGTGGTATTAAGGTCGGGATCCACCCAATCAATAGTAGAAGAAGTACTAGAAGTAGTTACATCGGGAATAATCTCAATTGTAGAAGTAACAGTAGAAGAAGTATTACTGTCCCCATCTTCGGTATTTTCTAAAGTAGATGAAGTGGTGATAGAAGAATCAGGGTCAACTTCTGGCGTAGACGAAGCATTACTAGAATTGTTTTCATTATTTTCAACATTAGAATTGTCTTCGTTATTATTAGATGCAGCTAAAGATATTTCGGAACTAACTCCACCACTAAAAGAACCTCCGCCATTAGAAATAAAAACGGGAGAAGAACTAACTAAATTACCGTTGACGAAAGCATTAGTTGTCTCGTTTAAAAATAAAATATCATCTAATTTAACTTCTGGAGCCAGAACTAATTCTGGCGCCACTGTTTTAGGAACAGTTGAAGGGGCTACTGGCGTTGTTAACCCACCACCATTGGAATCTAACTGTTTTAGGAGCTGATATACTTCGCCAGAAGTCATTTGAGATTCTCCATAAGCATCAGTTATGGCTTCCCCAGCCTGTTCTGCTGCCTTAAGTGGCGTTAGAGCTAAATTACTTTTAATAGAATTTAGGTCCTGCAAGTCTTGGGCTAAAGCCGCATTAACTTTCCATAGATCACTGGCAAACTGGCCAACATTTTTTAAATTAGAGATATCATAAATTAAGGTTTTAG
>DAOMZV010000014.1:0-22603 GCA_035400705.1 Candidatus Magasanikiibacteriota bacterium | reverse complement strand
ATCTGATTTTTTTCTGGATAATCAAAAGGCACTAGGTCTAAAGAAGTGATTTGATGTCCGCGATTTAAAAGATAACGAATTAAATTGATGCCTAAAAATCCGGAACCGCCGGTAATTAAAAAATGCATAATTTTAAAGTTTAGTTAAATTTTGTCCTTGAGGAGTGTCTTCTACGGTATAACCCAAGTCTTCTAATTGTTTTCTTAGTTCATCGCTTTTAGCCCAATTTTTTTCTTGTCTAAATTGTTCGCGAGCCAGTTTTAAGATTTCCACATTGGGCGGTAAGATTTCTTCTTTTTTATTTTTTTCTGCCTCTTCTAAGCTTTTAACACCAGCTTCAATCTCTAAACCAAAAATTTTATCAAACTGTAAAAGGGTTTGATAAGAAATTTTGCGAGATTCAATTCTATCCCAAGTAGCGGCTAAAGCTCCCGCCACAAAAAGATCGTCATTAATTTCTTCCAAAAAGGATTTTTTTATTCGTTCTTCTAGTTCTTGATCAAACTGCCTTCCTTCGGCTCCTTCTTTTTTTAATTTTTTCGCCTCTTTATACAAATTATCCAATCCGGTTTGGGCTGCTTTTAAAGCTTCCTTGTTAAAATTTAAAATTTTGCGGTAATGAGTTTGTAATAATAAAAATCTGTAAGCCAGGGGGTTGAGGTTGTCTTTTTTTAAAGCATCCAAAGTAATAAAGTTGTTTCCGGATTTGGCCATTTTAGTTTCGGAGAGATTTAAAAAATCACCGTGTAGCCAATAATTAACCCAAGGTTGTTTGCCGGTGGCGGTTTCGGATTGGGCAATTTCATTGGTGTGGTGAACAGGAATATGATCAACTCCACCACAATGAATATCAAACTGTTCTCCTAGTTCGGTGAGGGCGATGGCAGAACATTCTAGATGCCATCCAGGAAAACCCTGATGTTCAAAAGCCTCCCATTCCATCTGACGCTTTTCTCCAGGAGCGGTAAATTTCCAAATTGCAAAATCGTGAGGATTTTTTTTCTCACCTATATCTACTCGCGCGCCAGCTTGGAGTTTTTGTTTTTGTAAACCAGCCAGTTCGCCATAGTTTTTTATTTTGGTGGTATCAAAATAAATTCCATCAGAGGTGGTATAAGTTACGTTTTTGTCAATCAATTTTTGAACTAAAGCAATTTGTTCTTTAATATATTGGGTTGCTGGACACCATTTAGTAGGCGGTTCAATGTTTAGGTCCTGTAAGTTTTCTTTGAATTTTTTAGTATAAAATTCTGCAATTTCCCAAGCTGTTTTGCCTTCGCGCTTGGCACCTTTTTCCATTTTGTCTTCACCAAAATCAGCGTCAGAGGTTAGATGTCCGACATCAGTTATATTCATAATATGGTTAACTCGGTAACCATTATATTTTAAAACTCTCTTGAGAATGTCTTCAAAAACATAAGTTCGTAGATTGCCAATATGAGCATAGTTGTAAACAGTCGGACCACAAGTATAAAGACCGATCTGTTTTTTTGAGAGGGGCTTGAGTTCATCTTTTTGGCGAGTCAGGGTGTTAAAAAGTTTAATCATAGATAAGATAATTTTATCGCGAATCGACTATGTTGACAAGTTAGGATATTTTTGCTTAAATAAAAATAGGTTCTTTACAAGGTGTGGTAATTATGAAGAAGAAGCCCTGGGTTTTGGTTCATTTGTCTCTATTTAATCCGATTGATCCGAATAATAAGGGTCACGGTCTTAAAGCTCATGGCTTTGCCATTTTTTCTATAGAATGGTGGCAGAAGTTTTTGGCTTCAATTCCAAAAAATAAAAGGGTAAATGTCAATTACATCGGAAGTTTTTATACCTTTAAAAGTAAAGAAGATTTTTTGCAACATTTGCAGGTGACACCTTTGAGTGAAGCAAAATTTAGACTGATTTGTGAGACAGTTCTAAATCTTAATGGTTTGGAAATTCAGTCTCGAATTGAGGCTTCAGAAAAAGTGACCATACTTAACAATCCTATGTATCGTCCGGTTGTTGAGTACGGTGCTTTTAGTTTGCCACACATTCTATCATAACTTCAATTCAGGCCTTGCTTAACAGCAAGGTCTTTTTATATCTTTTATTTTTTGTGGTATAATAGTTTTAACTTCATTTAGTTAACATCTAATTATTTTATGTGGCCCTTTGCCAAACCTCAAAGTTATTTAGGAGTAGACATTGGTTCTAATGGGATAAAATTAGTAGAACTTCAAAAGAAAGGCAGACATTCTTATTTGTTTACTTATGGGTTTTCTGATGCCAATTTATTGTCAAATGGCGGGAATGGTGGTTTTTTAGATATTGATGAAACAGCTAATTTATTAAAAAAGATTTGTTTAAAAGCTAAGACTTCTTCTAAACTAGCCTTAGCCAGTTTGCCAGCTTCTTCAGTTTATAGCGCTTTGTTAAATATCCCAGTTTTAAAAGCTGATGAAAAAAAATCTTTTATCATGAGGCAGGTAGAAAAATTAATTCCACTTCCTTTATCTGATGTAGTAGTGGATTTTAAAGATGTGCGACGGGTTAATGGTCAAGTAGAGGATAAAATAAAAAGCGCGGCAGAAGAAGTTTTTTTTACTGCCGCTCCTAAAAAAAATATTGCAGCCTATACAGAGATTTTTAAAAAAGCCGGATTGACTTTACTAAGTTTGGAAACAGAATCTTTAGCTTTGATTTCTTCTTTAATTGGTAAAGATACTAGTCCAATTTTGATTATTGATATGGGTGCTGCCCAAACTGACTTTATGTTAGTAGAAAATGGCGTGCCGGTTTTATTTCATACCTTAAAATTTGGCGGCAAGTCTTTTACTGAAGTTTTGCAAAAAGTTATGGGTTTAAGTGAGGAAGAGGCGGAACAAAGTAAGCGTGATTTAAAAAACGAGTCGGCTTTTCCATCTATTTTAAATGAACCTTTGGCACCCATTGTTGAAGCAATTCGTTATATGTTTGAACTTTATAGTAAACAAAAAAATGAAGAGGGTGTACATCCAGAAAAAATAATTTTGTCTGGTGGTTCTAGTTTATTGCCCCATTTAGATACAAAACTCAGTGAAATATTTAATATTAAAGTTTATTTAGGTGATCCTTGGGCGAGAGTGGTTTATGCCGAAGAATTAAAACCAGTCTTAGATTCAATCGGTCCTCGGTTTGGTACAGCTTTAGGTTTAGCGTTGAAAAAAAATGAAGGCTAGTGGTATAATTATAGTTGAGTAAAATATGGTTAAAAAAAGTCAGTCCAAAATTTTAATAGTTGAAGATGATAATTTTTTAGCGGATATTTATAAAACTAAATTAGAATTGGAAGGATATAAAGTTTTATTGACCTCAGATGGAGAAAAGGGTCTAAAAATTATTCAAACTAAAAAACCCGATCTAGTTTTGTTAGATGTCTTACTCCCCAAACTCGATGGTTTTGCTATTTTAGAGATAATTAAAAAAGAAGACAGCGTGGTAAAAGAAGTGCCAATAATTTTGTTAACTAATTTAGGCCAAAAAGAAGAAGTTCAGAAGGGTTTAAGATTAGGTGCGGCAGATTATTTAATTAAGGCCCATTTTAAGCCAGCGGAAGTAATAGAAAAGATTAAGAAGATTTTAAATAAATAATTAAGTAAGCAAATTAACAAAGAAGGGAGGTGAAAACATGCAAAAAAAAGGTTTTACTTTAATTGAATTGTTGGTGGTTATCGCTATTATGGCATTATTGTCAACTTTGGCGGTCGTGGCACTGAGCTCAGCTCGTCAAAAATCTCGTGATGCCAAGCGTTTAGCCGATATTAAACAAGTTCAAACTGCTTTGGAATTATATTTCATTGATCAGAATGCTTATCCAGCTGGCGATGCCTTAGTTTTGGGTGAAGCTACTGCTAAGTGTTTAGGCGCCGGCGGTTTTGCCGCTTCTGATTGTACCGCTCCAGTCTATATGGGTAATATTCCTGCTAATCCTACACCAGGTGGCGCAGATTATGCCTATACAGTCAGTGGTACAAGCTATAGCATCAATTTCACCTTGGAAGGTGCTAATGGTGGCTTAGCGTTAGGAGCTCACACAGCTTCTCCTGCAGGTATTCAATAAAGAATATCAAACTCTAATTAGAGAAAAATCCTTCTAGGCAACTAGAAGGATTTTTGGTAGAATAAGGTTATTATGATTACTTTGAGTTTCTTTATTTTAGGTTTAATTATTGGTAGTTTTTTAAATGTTGTGGCTTGGCGCTTGCCAAAGGGTGAACAATTTTGGCGCGGCCATTCACACTGCCCACATTGTCAAAAAAAACTAACTTGGTTAGAGTTAATTCCTGTTTTTAGTTTTTTGTGGCAAGGCGGTAGATGTCGAGGTTGCCAAAAAAATATTTCTTTCCGTTATGTAGTCATGGAATTGGCTACTGGTGGATTATTTGCTGGAACTTATTATTTTTTAGCGTCTCAAAATTTGGTTTATTTTTGGCCGACTTTAATTTTTTATTTAATTATTGTCAGCGTTTTAGAAATTATTTTTTTAATCGACTGGCAAGATAGAATTATTTTAGATATTTTAATTTGGCCTTTCGTTGTTTTGTCAATTTTATTTTGGTTGTTTACTGGTATGGGATGGCTAAATCATCTTTTGGCTGGTTTAGGCTGCGCTGCTTTTTTTGGTATGCAATTTCTATCATCCAAAGGACGTTGGATCGGATCCGGTGACATTGGTTTAGGTTTTTTACTGGGTATTTTTTTAGGCCATCCTTTAATTTTAATAGCTTTGTATTTTTCTTATGTTGTAGGAGCAATAAGTGGTCTATTACTGGTGGCTATTCGTAAAAAAAATTGGTTTAGTGAATTGCCCTTTGCTATTTTTTTGATTCCTGGAGCTCTTTTTGCCTTATTCTGGGGACAAATTATTTGGCAATGGTGGCTTGGATTTGTGGGTCATTTTTGATAAAATTATATTAATATGACTCACTCAGAAGCCCAAGAACGTCTAACTAAATTACGTCAAGAAATTGAGCATCATCGTTACCTCTATCATGTTTTAGATAGGCAAGAAATTAGTGACGCGGCCTTGGATTCTTTAAAACATGAATTATATAAATTAGAGCAGGAATTTCCAGATTTAATTACTCCCGATTCTCCCACTCAGCGAGTAGGCGGGGAAGCTCTAGCTGAATTTAAAAAAATCAAACATCAAATCCCCATGTTATCAATCGAGGATGTTTTTAGTTTAGAAGAAGCAGTCGAATGGTTAGAGAGGATTAGAAAATTGGCACCATCCGGACAGTTTGATTTTTATGCGGAAATCAAAATGGATGGTTTAGCTGTGTCTTTGGTTTATAAAAATTTATTTTTAGAAACAGCCGCGACTCGGGGTGACGGAAAAATTGGGGAAGATGTAACTCAAAATTTAAAAACTGTAGAAGCTATTCCTTTAAAATTACGTTTGCCCACAGCGACGGAAATTACAGATTTTTTTAAAAAATTTGATCCAGAAAAAAAATTTAATAAAAATAAATTGAGAGATTTTTTAGATAATCCTCGACAATTAGAGGTGCGTGGAGAATGTTTTATGCCGAAGAAAGTTTTTGAGTCTTTAAATCAAGCACAGATAAAGCAAGGTTTGGAGCCGTTTGCTAACCCGCGTAATGCCGCTGCCGGATCTATCCGCCAATTAGATCCTCAAATAACAGTACAAAGACATTTGGATTTTTTTGCTTATGCTTTGATGACTGATTTGGGACAGGTCACCCACGAACAATCTCACGAATTAGTTAAATTGTTTGGTTTAAAGGTCAATTCTAATAATGTTTATTGTCAAAATTTGTCTGAGGTGGAAAATTTTCATACGAAGATTATTAAAAATAGAGAAAAACTACCTTATTGGACCGATGGTGTGGTAGTAGTAGTTAATAATAATAGTTTAGCTGATAAATTGGGTGTAGTAGGTAAAACTCCGCGAGCCATGATTGCTTATAAATTTCCTGCTGAACAGGCCACAACTCAGGTGGAAAAAGTAGATTGGCAGGTGGGACGAACTGGTGCTCTGACTCCTGTTGCAACAATGCAGCCGGTCTTCATTGCTGGAACTACGGTTACTCATGCTACTTTACACAATTTGGATGAAATTAGACGGTTGGGCTTAAAAATAGGTGATACGGTTATTTTGGAAAAAGCAGGCGATATTATTCCAAAAGTAGTAGAGGTTCTATCTCGGTTACGTAATGGTCAAGAAAAAGAAATTCATCCGCCAACCAAGTGTCCGGTTTGTGGCTCACTAGTAGAAAAAAGATCAGCGGCTTCTCGAGAAGGTAAATCAGTTGCTTTATTTTGTACGAATAAAAATTGTTTTGCTAAAGAAAAAGAAAAAATTATCCATTTTGTTTCTAAAAAAGCTTTTAATATTGACGGACTAGGCGAAAAAATTGTGGAGCAATTAATTAATCAAGGGTTAATTGCTGATGCGGCTGATTTATTTACTTTAAAAAAAGGTGATCTGGAACCACTAGAAAGATTCGCGGAAAAATCAGCTCAAAATTTAATCACAGCTATTGCTGAATCTAAAAATATTACCTTAGCTAGATTTTTGTATGCTTTAGGTATTTTACACATCGGAGAAGAAACTGCAATTGATCTGGCTAATCATTTTGGTGGTTGGAAAAAAATTCAGACAGCAACCCTAGATGATTTCAACTCCGTCCCAAACATTGGGGAAGTGATGGCTAGAAGTTTGTGGGAGTGGTTACAAAATAAAAAGAATAATGATTTAATAAAAAAATTAAAAGATAATGGGGTAGTGGTGGTTAATCCTAAAATAACTAAAACGGTTGGTAAATTGGCTGGTCAATCTTTTGTTTTTACCGGTGAGTTAGAAAATTTAAGTCGTGATATTGCAAAAGATAAAGTTAGGCAATTAGGTGGGGAAACACCAGCCACAGTTTCTAAAAACACGTCATTTGTGGTGGCAGGCAAGGATCCGGGATCTAAATTTGATAAAGCTCAGATGCTGGGAGTTAAAATTCTTAATGAAGCAGAATTTTTAAAGATACTAAAAGCCTGATATACTATTCTAATATCATCAGATGATTTATGACTATAACACAAAATTTGATTGATCATTTGGCCAATTTAGCCAAATTACAATTAACTGCTGAAGAAAAAGAAAGATATTTAAAAGATCTGTCTTCTATTTTAGCTTATGTGGAAACGATCCAAAAATTAACAGTGAAACAAGAATTGAAATTAACAGAAGAAAAAACAGTGAATAATTGGCGCCAAGATATGGTAAGCAATTGCGGTGAACAGATTAAAGAAAGAATTAAAGAATCTTTTCCAGACAAAAAGGACAATCTGTTAAAAGTGAAAGGAGTTTTTGAATAATATGGAAAAATTAACTATTAAACAAATACACCAAGATTTAGTTAATAAAAAAATTTCGTGTCAAGATTTAATTAAGCAATATTTATCCGAAATTGAAAAATTTGATGGAGAGATAAGGGCTTTGCTTGAGGTATTTAAAGAAGAAGCCCTAGCAGAAGCTAAATTGGTGGATGAAAAAATAAAAAAAGGGGAGGCTTTAAAATCTTTAGACGGTATTCCGGTAATAATTAAGGATAATTTGTTATACGCCGGGCATCATTGTTCAGCCGGTTCTAAGGTTTTAGAAAATTATGTAGCGCCTTATACAGCAACGGCGGTTCAAAAATTAAAAGAAGCTGGAGCTATTATTTTAGGCCGTTCTAATATGGATGAATTTGCCATGGGTTCATCTACCGAAAATAGCGCTTACGGGGTCACTAAAAATCCCTATGACTTAGAACGAGTTCCCGGTGGTTCTTCTGGTGGCTCTGCTGCGGCTGTGGCTGCAAATTTTTGCGTTGCTTCCCTGGGTTCTGATACTGGTGGATCTATTCGTCAGCCGGCTGCTTTTTGTGGTGTAGTTGGGTTAAAACCAACTTATGGAGCAGTTTCTCGTTATGGTTTAATGGCAATGTCATCATCTTTAGATCAAGTTGGGCCAATGGCTAATACCTTAGCTGATACTCGAGAGATTTTTGAGGCTATTATGGGTCAGGATGAAAAAGATGCTACTTCTAAAGAACTACCGACCTTAAGGGAAAAAACATTAAAAGGATTGAAAATTGGTTTACCCAAAGAATATTTTGCTAAAGGTTTGGACCCACAGATAGAAAAAAATATTTTACAAACAATAGAAAAATTAAAACAAGCTGGTGCTAAAATCAAATCGGTCAGTTTGCCTAGTGCGGAATATGCTTTAGCTGCTTATTATTTAATTATGCCAGCCGAAGTTTCTTCTAATTTAGCTAGATTTGATGGTATGCGTTATGGACTGTCGTTAAAAGATCAAGCAGCTAATTTAATTGATGTCTATAAGAATAGTCGGGCACAGGGTTTTGGCTCGGAAGCTAAACGTCGGATTATCCTCGGGACTTTTTCTTTGTCTTCTGGTTATTTTGATGCTTATTATAAAAAAGCTCTGCAAGTACAAGAATTAATTAAACAGGATTTTGAAAAAGTATTTCAAGAAGTTGATTGTTTGATTACTCCAACGACTCCCACAGTAGCTTTTAAAATAGGGGAGAAAAACAATGATCCTTTGCAGATGTATTTATCAGATATTTATACTGTCTCGGTAAATTTAGCTGGTTTACCAGCCTTATCTTTACCCAACGGTTTAGTTGATAAAATGCCTGTTGGTTTACAAATTATCGGGCCTCACTTTACTGAACACTTTTTGTTTTCAGTAGGTGAACAGATAGAAAAAATAAATAAATAAATTTTATGTTTAGAAAAAAACCCTCTGCCCATCATTATCATAGTCTGTTCGAACAAAAACAGAAAGCTTTTGAAAAATTTCATGAGCCGGTTAATTATCGTGATACTTGGCAAATTTTTAGGATTATGTCTGAGTTTGTTTCCGGTTATCAATTGCTTGGCCAGTTTGAAAAAACCGCTACTATTTTTGGTTCAGCTCGTTCAGAAGAAAAATCTTTTGCCTATCGTGAAGCGTATGAATGCGGGTTATTTTTAGGTCAAAGAGGTTATTCGGTTATTACTGGTGGGGGTCCAGGAGTCATGGAAGCGGGCAATCGTGGGGCCAAAGAAGCGGGGGTTGATTCCATTGCTATTTCTATCCAGTTGCCTGAGGAACAAATTCTTAATCCGTATGTGACTCAAAATGCTGGCTTTAATTATTTCTTTATTAGAAAGATAATGTTAATTTCTCCAGCCGAAGCCGCCATCTTTTTTCCTGGTGGTTATGGTACAATGGATGAGATTTTTGAATTGCTGGATTTGATTGAAATTGGCAAGATTAAAAAAATTCCGGTAATTGCTGTCGGTAAAGATTTTTGGAATCCTTTAATAGAATTCTTAAGACAAGGTCCCAAGGATTTAATCAATGCTATTGATCAAAAACATTTGGATTTATTTAAAATAGTTGATTCGGCCGAAGAAGCCGTGGAATTAGTTGATCAATTTGGGGTGCACAAGAATTTATGTAATCCTTCAGACACTTCCGATCCTTATTGCGCTCAAACAATGAATTGGCGGATTTTTAGAATCATGGCTGAAGTAGTTGAGGGTTTTGAATTTTTAACTCGTGAAGTACGCGAGGATATAACTATTCTAGGGACCAATAGTTTAGGTTCAGATAGTCCCTATTATCAGGCAGCAGAGAAAGTTTCCTTTGATCTAGGGAAAAAAGGTTATTCTATCATTACTGGTGGCGGTTTAGGTATTATGGAGGCAGCTAGTAAAGGAGCAAAAGAGGCTGGAACCGAATCAATTGGTTTTAGTTTGAAATTTGATGATGTAGCTACGATTAATAAATACCTAACCAAATCTTTGAGTTTTAATTTTCCTTACATTAGAAAATTGATTTTAACTGTACCTTCCAAAGCCTTTATCTTTTTTCCTGGTGGTTTAGGTACTCTGCATCAATTGTTTGAGGTTTTAACTTTAATGAAAACTAAAAAAATGCAAGAGATGACAGTTTTACTTTATGGTAAAAAATTCTGGGCTCCTTTAGATAAATTTATCCATGAAACATTATTAAAAAAATACGATACTATTGCTCCGGAATACGCTGAATTATATAAAATTGTAGACAGTCCAGAAGAGGTTAATCAGTATATCCCCAGTTTAAAAAAATGATCCCTTATTTTAGCACAACCGGTTGGCAAATCGGATTGATTAAAATCCAAGCTTGGGGTTTATTAGTGGCCCTAGGATTTTTAATTGGTTTTTTTTTAGTTTGGCGGAAGATTAAAGAACAAAAAAGAAGTAATGAAGTTTTTTTAGATTTATTTGTTTGGATAACAGCTGTTGCATTGATAATGAGTCGTTTGGTTTATGTTTTTTTTGAAGGAAGAGAATTTTACTGGCAAAATCCACTAGAGATAATTAAAATTTGGCAAGGCGGTCTTTCATCTTTCGGTGGTTTTTTAGGGGCAGCTTTAGTTTTAATTTGGTTTTTTAAAAAGAAAAAAATTACTTGGTCCGATTTAGATATTTTAAGTTGGGCTTTTTCTTTTGCTTGGGCAGTAGGAAGATCGGGTTGTTTTTTAATTCATGATCATTTAGGAATTTTAAATAATTCTTTCCTAGCAATAAATTTTCCAGAAGGAGCGAGATTGGATATGGCTTTATTAGAGATTATAATGTTGTTGCCTTGGTTGGGTTTGATATTTTGGAAAGGGGAGAAGTGGTTTAAAAAACCCGGACTCTTGTCTTCCGGTTTGTTTTTGTGGTATGGTGTGGGCAGATTTTTTCTAGATTTTTTTCGAGCGCAAGATATTTTAATCCCAGATAGCAAATACGGATACTTGACTTTTGCTCAGTGGGGCTGTATAATTTGTATTATCTTGGCTTTAATTTGGCTAAGAAAAATAAAAAAAGGAAGGTTCGCATAGTGGTCTAGTGCACACGCTTGGAAAGCGTGCGTACCGCAAGGTACCGAGGGTTCGAATCCCTCACCTTCCGCCATTAAAAACGAAGCTCAGGAGAGTTTCGTTTTTAATTTATTTGTAACAATTGCGCATTTGTTTAAAATCAATTAAACTATAAGGACAAAGAAAAAATATGGAAAAAAACTAATTTAACAACAGATGAATATCTTGATTTAGTCAATGATAATGATCAAGTCATCGGTAAAAAGAAACGTTCAGAGGTGTACGCGGAAGGGCTTTCAAATTTTCGGGTGGTAAATGCCTTCATTATAAATTCTAAAGGGGAGCTTTGGATTCCTCGTCGAACTGCTAATAAAAGAATTTATCCTTTGTGTCTAGATATGAGTATGGGTGGACATGTGGAAAGTGGAGAGACTTACGAACAGACATTTAGAAGAGAATCTCTTGAAGAGTTAAATATAAATGTGGATAGTTTTTCCGTCAGATTTTTAGGGCATTTAACACCTAAAAAAGATGGGGTTTCGGCTTTTATGGATGTTTATGAAATAAAAACCGATGAAAAAATAAATTATAATCCGGAAGATTTCATAGAATATTTTTGGATAACACCAGAAGCCCTACTTAGGCGTCTTGAACAAGGAGAAAAAGCCAAAAGTGACTTATCTGTTTTAACTAAAAAATTTTATACAAATTAGTTTAAGAAATAGTATAAATTTAAAAATAGCCTTAAATAAGGCTATTTTTAATATGTGGATAACTATAATTGACAACAATGTTAGAATAATCTAACATAAAGGTATGTTAAATAATTCTAACATTAATTATTTTAAAAATATGCAACTAACTGTCAAACAGTATCAAAGAATTAAATTGGGATTAGTTTTTGTTCTGGCTTTAATTTTTAGCCAATCTTTAGTTCTTAAAAATTTCTTTATACCTGTTGTAGTTTTAATTATTAGCTCCCTTTTGTTAATGTATCTACGCAAACAGGTTAAGGGGATTATTGCTGATGAAAGAGATTACGCCACTGCCGGTCGGGCGGCAATTTTAGCCATTCAAATTTATTCTTGGATTGTCGTAGTTAGTATGTTTATTCTTTATGCTCTGTCTGATTTGAATCCTTATTATTACTCCGTAGCCATGACTTTAGCGTTTTCTACTTGTATTTTAATGCTGCTATATTCACTAATCTTTAAATTTTATAATAAAATTAAATTCTCTGACAAAAAAACTATTTTTCTAGTAGTTACGGTTACTTCTGTTTTAATTTTAGGTGTGTTTACCGTTAGATTTTTTTCTGGTGAAGATAATTGGATTTGTCAAAATGGCGAGTGGGTCAAATACGGCCAGCCTGATTTTCCCGCACCGACTACTCAATGTCGTTAAATATGGAAAATAAAATTAAAGAATTAAGAACCGAATTGGAGTTAACTCAGGAAGAATTAGCTAAAAGAGTGGGAGTGAGGAGAGAAACCATTGTTTTTTTGGAGCAGGGAAGATATAATCCTTCTTTAAAATTAGCTCACGATGTGGCTAAGGTATTAAAAACTACTTTGGATGAATTGTTTATTTTTTAGATTTTTTATTTCAGCAAGTTTTAGCCTCCAAATTTATTTTGGAGGTTTTGCTTTTTTGGCCTTATTTTGCTAAAATATAAAGTACTTATGGCAGGAAAAATAGCAAAAAATACCTTATTTTTGACCATTGCTTACATTGGGCAAAAGATTTTTTCTTTTGTCTATTTTAGTTTGATCGCTCGTTTTATTGGGGTAGAAAAAATTGGTTTATATGTTACTGCCTTGTCTTTTTCTAGTCTCTTCTCGGTTTTTGTCGATTTAGGCTTAACGCAAGTTTTAATTAGAGAAGGGGCTAGAGATAAAAAAAATTTAGATAAAATTTTATCTCAAATTGTTATCATTAAGCTACTTTTGGCTATTTTAGCTTATTTAATTTTGAATTTATTAGTCTTCCTATTGGGTTACGAGGCAGAATTAAGACAACTGGTTTTTGTTTCCGGAATTTTAATGATTTTAGATTCCCTAACTTTAAGTTTTTTTGGCGTTTTGCGTGCTTTGGAAGATTTGCGTTATGAAGCCACAGCGGTGGTAATAGGACAAGTGATTATTGTGGTTTGTGGTCTATTTGTAGCTTTTTTACATTTGCCAGTATTATTTTTGTTGCTGGCTTTGGGTATGGGAAGCTTGTTTAATTTGTTTTTTAGTTTTGGCATGGTTTATAGAAAGGGAATTAGATTAAAATTGGTTTGGGACAAAAAATTTTCCGGTTCTGTCATTAAATTAAGTTTGGCCTTTGCTCTGGCTGGTATTTTTTCTAAAGTTTATTCTTATATAGATTCTGTTTTATTATCTTATTTAGCTGGAACAAAAAATGTGGGATTCTATAGTATACCTAATAAAATTGTTTTTGCCTTTCAGTTCGTTCCTATGGCTTTTTCTGCTTCGCTTTATCCAGCCATGAGCCAATTTTTTATTTCGGAAAAAATTAAATTAAAATATACTTTTGAAAAAGCTTTTAATTATTTAATGATTTTAGCCGCACCTTTGGCAGTAGGTATTTATGTAATTGCCGATGTATTTATTAACAAAGTTTATGGTACCGAATACGCCCCCTCTATTATTGCTTTGCGAATTTTGGTTTTTGGTTTAATCTTTGCCTTTTTGGATTTTCCCGTTGGCGCCTTATTAAACGCTTGTAATAAACAGAATATTCAGACCGCGGTTATGGGTGCTACTATGGTTTTGAATATAATTTTAAACATTATTTTAATTCCCCTTTGGGGGATCAATGGGGCTTCGGTGGCGGCAGTAATAGGTAACTTTACTTTGTTATTTTTAGGATTTTTATGGGTTCCACAGATCATTGGCCGTTTCTCAATTTGGTTTTGGTTTAAAAATATTAAAATTATTATTTGCGCTGGAGCCATGGGTTTTTTTCTAACTTTTTTTAAGAAATGGTTTTTAAGCGTAATTTCGCCAGTTGGTTTTATTCACACTTTAATTTTTTTAGGGACTTTGATTTTTTTAGGTGCCTTGTTCTATTTTTTAATTTTGTGGATAAGTGGCATTTTAACCCAAAAAGAAATAAAGGAGATTTTGAGTATGTTTAGTCGCAAAAAATATGGAGAAGAATAATAAATCCTTGCTTATAACTTTAGAGTACCCTCCAATTATTGGTGGAGTGGCTAGATATTATAAAAATTTAGTTGACTTTCTTGGTGTAGATAAAATAGAAGTAAAAACTGATGGTTTGCTGGATGCAGGCTGGCCAAAGTGGCTGCCAGCTATTAAACAAACTTTTGGTTTATTGCGTCAAAGAAATTTTTCCTATCTTTTAATTGGTCAGGTTTTGCCCTTGGGTTATGTAGGATTGCTGGCCAAAATTTTTTTTCATCAAAAATATATAGTTTTTACACATGGTTTGGATATTAAATTGCCACAAAATAATTGGTGGAAAAAAAAGTGGTTGATCAGAATTTTAAAACAAGCTGATAAAATTATTGCCAATAGTTTATTTACTAAAAAAGAATTGCTTAAATTAAGCATACCAGAAAATAAAATAGAAACTATCTATCCCTGTGTTAATTTGATACCACTAGAAAAACCCTTGGTTCGAAAAAATAATACAATTCTATCTGTAGGTCGATTAGTTGAACGCAAGGGTTTTGATTTGGTTTTAAAAAGCCTGCCCTTAATTTTAAAAGATAAACCAGATATTCGTTATGTTATTGTTGGGCAAGGTCCAGATGAAAAACGTCTTAAAAAAATAGTCCAAGATTTAAATTTAGAGAAACAAGTAACTTTTTTAGGTTTGATTGATGACGAGGAAAAAATCGAGTGGTATAAAAAAGCAGATGTTTTTGCCATGCCCTGTCGTTGTATTAAGCAAGATATTGAAGGTTTTGGCACAGTTTTTTTAGAAGCTGGAAATTATGCCTTGCCCCTAGTTGTGGGTGATTCTGGAGGTGCAAGGGAAACAATTATAAATGGACAAACTGGTTGGTTGATTAATCCAGAATCCGTAGAGGATTTAGCCGAGGTTTTAAAAAAAATATTTTTCAATCCAGCTCAAGCCAAAGAAATGGGTGAAGAAGGAAGAAGATTGATTGAAAAAAAATTTACCTGCTCAATTCAATGGAGTAATTTTAAAAAAATAATTGAAAGTTAATTATGTCATCTTCTAGGCCGATAATCTCGGTTATTATTCCAGTTTATAATCATTACGCGGATTTATTTAAGACTTTAAAAAGTGTCTACCAACAATCAATTGGAAAAAAATCAATTGAAGTGATTGTTGTTGATGATGGTTCTGATGTTAAGGGGGTAAAAAAAGATCAAGAGTTGTTTAAAATAGCCCTGCCTCAAGTTAAATTTTTTATTCAACCTCATCGGGGCGCACCAGCAGCTCGTAATTTTGGTTTTCAACAATCTTCAGGAGAATTTGTGATTTTTTGGGATGCTGACATAGAAGCCAATAAATCATTTTTAGAAAAATTATTAAAAATTCTTCGAGATAACCCCACCGCTGCCTATGCTTACTCCTCTTTTTATTTTGGTTGGAAAAAATTTCCTGGACAAAAATTTAATCCTATTAATCTAAAAAAGTTTAATTTTATTCCCATGTCTTCATTAATTAAACGTCAGGATTTTTGTGGCTTTGATGAAAAAATGGGTAAATTTCAAGATTGGGATTTGTGGCTGACCTTACTGGAAAAAGGAAAACAGGGGATTTGGGTGCCCGAGTTTTTGTTTAAAGCCAGAGTGCGTCGTGGGGGTCTAAGCTCTTGGTTGCCTTCTTTTATTTATAAAATTAAATGGTTACCTCTACCTGCTTTAAGGAAATATAATTATTGGAAAGAGATTATTAATCAAAAGCATCATTTATCATGAAATTTTCTTGGCCTCTTTTTGGGGTAATTTTATTTTGGGAATTATTATCTTATTTATCTTATTCTACGCCCCTAGCGCAGAGTATTTTGTTTGTGATAATTTGTTTGACAGTTTTATTAACAGCTGGGTGGGATTTCAAAAAAGGCTTGCTGGTAGGTTTGCTGGAATTATTTATTGGCGGATTTGGTTATTTGTTTTCTTGGCAAAGTTACGGTCCAAAAATTTCTTTAAGAATCGGTTTGTTTTTGATTTTAATGACTGTAGGTTTGATTAAAATTATCAAACAAAAGAAAGTTTGGGTTATTAATTCATTATTTTTTAAATCTTTAATTTGGCTTGGTTCAATTTTAATTTTGGGTGTAATCTTGGCCTTTTTAAATCATCAAACACCACTAAGCATTTTTTTAGATGGCAACGCTTTTATATTTTTACTTTATTTTTGGTTATTTTCGCAGTTTTTTCGTTCCCTTCAAGATTTAAAAGAGCTGTTTGTAGTATTTAAAACTGTTGTTTTCTGGTTAAGTTGTAAAATTATCGGCAGTTTTATCTTATTTGTTTCTGGATCAACTCTGTTTGGGGGGTATTTTTATAAATGGATTCGTGATACTCGACTTGGTGAAATTACAGAAATCAATCAAGGAGTTTACAGAATTTTTTTTCAGTCAGCAATTTTTTTAGTATTTTATCTTCTAATTTATTATTCTCAGTTAATAGTAATAGAAAAAAATAAAATTAATTGGGTCGGTTCAGTTATTGTTTGGGCGGCTATTTTAATAACCCTCTCCAGAAGTTTTTGGTTAGGTATGGCTTTGGGTTTATGTCTTCTTTTTGTTTTAAGTTTTATATTTTTAAGAATTAAATTTAAGAGGTTGTTAAAAATTTTTGGTCAAATTTTAGTCCAAATGATAATGGCTGTTTTTGTTTTAATTTTAATCATTACTCTGGCTCATCCTTCACACAATCCCAAATTGCTTTTAAATGTGTTTGGAAAACGCGCCGCTATTTCTGGGGATGCTGCTATTTCTACACGAACAGCTGAGTTAGCTCCTTTAATAACTACGATTAAACAGCATCCTTTTTGGGGTTATGGTTTTGGTAAAACCATAACTTTTATTAGTGACGATCCAAGAGTTAGGGCCATAAACCCAACTGGTGTCTATACTACTTATGCCTTAGAGTGGGGTTGGTTGGATTTAGTTTTAAAAATAGGCCTAATCGGCGTTTTAATATTTTTGAATTTAATCTGGCAAATGGCTAAAAAAAGTTGGTTCTTAGTTAAAAAAATGATTTTAAAAAATAAAAGTTATGAATCAGAATCAGGATTGGTTCTGGGTTTATTTATCACTTTAATTTCTTTATCAATAATCCATTTTTTTACTCCATATTTAAACCACCCCTTGGGTTTGGGGTGGTTAGCAATTACTTTAGCCGCTCTAGATGTCTTTTATTTGGTTAACTTTAAACCCATTAATAAATTCTAGGGCTGTCATCGGATTCTTATTTTCGGCTTGTAGCTCTAGAATCTCTAATATTTTTTTATCGCCGCCAACAACACCCAGGCGGTTTTTTGATAAAGCAATTAATGAACCGGCGGGCTGTTCCATCGAAAGATCCGTTAGTTGTATTTTTAAAAGTTTAATTTTAAAAGACTGAGAATTTAATTTAGTTTCCCAAAATATTCCTGGCCAAGGAAAAAAAGCGCGCCATTGATTGTAAATTTGTTCCGCTTTTTGTTTAAAATTTATTTGTCCATCTTCGCGTTTTAAAATTTTTGTATAAGTGGCATCCCGATTATCTTGTGCTTGAAGTTGCAATTTACCTGATAGATAAAGAGGTAGGGATTGTAACAATAAAGGAGTGGCTAAATCAGCTAGTTTAGCTTCTAGTTCGGGGTAAGTTTCGTTTGGATTAATGGGTATTTCTTTTTTAGTTAAAATTGGTCCAGTGTCCATTGTTTCGTCCATTTTTATAAGTGAGATGCCTGTCAAAATATCTCCATTTAGAATAGCCGTTTGAATAGGGGAAGCGCCACGATATTTAGGCAATAATGAGGCATGAACATTAACCATGCCTTTTTTAGGCATGGTTAAGAGTTTGGCAGGAATAATTTTACCATATTGAGCTACTACCGCCACAACAAAACTTGATAAGTCATTGTCAAAATCTTTTAAACTGACCGGTTGTTTAATTTTAAGATTGTTTTTTTCAGCTAAGATTTTTACCGGGCAAGCTTGCCATTCTTTTTTTCTTCCTACCGGTTGGTCGGGTTGAGTAATTACCAACCCAACATTAAAATCAGGACTATCGATTAGCCCTTGAAGAATTTTGGCGGCAAAATTGTGAGTGCCAAAAAAAACAACTTCGGTTTTCATAATTTATTTATCAACAATCAAAATTCCATTTAGGTGGTCTATCTCGTGTTGTAATACTCTGGCAAAATAATCTTCGGCGGTAAAAGTAAATTCTTTACCCTCTTGACTAAGAGCTTTAACAATAATTTTTTTTGATCTGGTCACTTTAACATTAATCCCCGGAACAGATAAGCACCCTTCCTCGGCTGTTTGTTTCCGCCAAGAGTGTTTAATAATTTGGGGATTGATTAAGGCCCAATCTCGATTATTAGTTGTGGCATCTTTACCAATAACTATTAATTGGATGTTTTGCCCGATTTGTGGAGCGGCCAAACCAATACCATCACCAGCATACATGGTGTCTATCATGTTTTCAATTAAAACAGACAACTGAGAAATATCAGCCGATTTGATTTCTTGCGATGGTTCTCTTAAATTTTTAGAAGGGATTGTTACTATTTTTAGTAGACTCATATTTTTTCTTAGAACTGGTTTTCCATAGAAATAATTTTCCGGGGCTGGTTACGTTACTATCTTGAATTTCTGAAAAAATTTTTTTTGCTTCCTCTACACCGATTCGTTTAATAATACCTAGGTACATGCCAAATTTTTTTCTTTCACCAAAAGTTCGAGAAATGACATCGGCCCAGTAGTGGGCTTCGGAATGAATTTTGGCATTTGGTTGATTGATTTTTCGTCCAATAATTTTATAAATACCTTCCATAATTATAAAGAAAAATTGGCCACTAGGTAACCTATTCCAAAAGGATTTTCATAGGATTCCAGCTTTAAATCATAAGACATGTTACGCAAGATCCCCATTAAAATTAAAAGGGATTTTAAGCCACATTCTTCGGCTTCTTGACGCAAGGTTTCGTCTAAATTTATCAATCCGGAGATATTACCAGTTTTTAAGGTTTCAATCAAGGTGTCATCAAATTTTTTAGCTAAAGGCGAAAAACCAGCCGGACTATTAGGCGATAAACGGTGTGATAGGTCGCCTGAAGCAATTACCGCAATCCGTTTTTCAGAATTCATGATTACATCTTTAAGAAAGTAGCCAAAATCAAAATGGTCCTTTAATCCTAAGGCCGAATGACTAAGGGGAATGATCTTAATATTAGGAAGATGCTGAGAAAGATAAAAAAGAGGAATGGCTGTTCCGTAATCTAAGGATTTTTCACTATGAAGCACTAAAGGTTGGTGTTGTCGTTTAGCTGCGTTGGCAATATTAGAAATTAAATTTAAATCAGATTTAAATTTTCCGGTGGTTGCTAAGTCGCCAAAATCCTTAAAATCAAACTGATATTCAGGAGTAGTATTAATAGTAAAAGATTCGGGGAAAGTCTGTCCGTGCGGAGTAATAAAGATTATAGTATCTGGTTTTGTGGTGTATAAATGTTGCTCCAAATCAATCATGGCTTTTTGAGTCGCGGCCAGTTTTGAAATATTCTCTTTTCCAATATTAGGAATTAATAAAGGCGGATGAGGAGTGAGAGCAGAAAAAACCAAGGACATAATTTTAGTTAGATGCTTGAGTTAGGGTAGTAGTTTGGGCAGAGGAGAAGCTAATAGTTTCTCCTAGAGGATGAGCTGCAAGAATTTTTTCATTAACAACAACAATATTTTCATTTTGACCACCTAGAGCATCAAAGGTAGTTTCATCTTTGATTAATCTTCTAGTCCCGTTAGAAATAATATAAATGTCTGGTGAGGCAGCTGTTTTTACCCAGGTACCGTCATTGAATAAAATTGGTTCGCCATCTTTATATTTTTTTAAAACCGTGGCAGTTGTATTACGAATTTTTTTGCTGGGAAAATTTATTTTAATTAACGCCGTATCATAAATAGCGTGCTTAATTCCATCTTCTACTAAAAAATAGGATTTATTTTTGTTGTCGTACATTAAAGCGCCTAGGGGGTAAATTGCTTTAGTGGAAACTGCTTCACCGTCTTTATATGAAGCTAAATCTTCTGTAGTCCCTTCTATTATTTCATCGTTGCTAAAGCCATAATATTTTAAAGCAACTTTGTCAATTAATCTTTTTTTGTCATTAACCAATAGGTAGGTGTGATTTTTATCAATTTTAACTAAGCTGTAGTTGATAAATTTAATTTCTGCGCCAATTTGATAAGAGGCTATGTCGGTTTGGTTGACCAGAGTTAAACTTTTAGGACTATAGCGCGATAAAAAAACCGCCTGGTTTTTAAAAGGATATAACTTTCCGTCTTGAATTAAATAAACTTTATCCGTCCCTTTAACTTGGGCTATTAAACCGTCCGGCATTTTTTGAGAGAACCAGCGATTCCAAACTTTCCAAAAATTATAATTACCCCTAAAATGCGGCGTGTAAGTATATAAACAAGCCGTAGCTTTGTTGGAGGGAATTACAGGAATAGAATCGATGTTATAAATAATTCCAACCTTTTTCAACCAATTTTGATCAGAAGTATCTAAATAATAACGCAAGGCTCCAGCTGCTCCATCAATTTGTTTAGCAAAACCTTTATATCTTATGGCTAGAGGGTCGAGCGGGCCACAGGAATCGCAACGAGCATAACCAGTGGCCCAATCTAAGTTATATTGAGAAGGAGTGGGGTTTTCTACTAAACTTTGCTCCTTTTGTAGTAAAACCAAGATAACTTTAGGGTTGATTTTATATGTTTGAGAAGATTCGTAAATTATTTCTGAAGCTTTTTTATTGAGACTGGTGGCGGGATCAATTACTTCGTAAGAACCTAAAATACCTGATTTATTTTCAAGAAAGGCATCAATTTCGGCCAAAGTCATGGAGGTATAATCTTCCATTTCTTTATCAGAAATAATATGGTTAGGATTAAATAAAGGATCAACAACGGCGTCAACTGCAGCGATTTGGGCTAAAATAGGGGAAAAAGGCGTTAAGGTTAAACCTAACACCAGCAAAATAAAAATTTTTTTCTGCCACATAATATTTTCTTCTTTTCTCAATTATACCACTAAAACTTTGAGCTGAAAATAGCCGGTCCGTCGTTATTTAACTTGAAAAATTAATTTTTTCTTTTCTAGATCAACGTTAACGGTAAGACCCGGAGTAATTTTTCCTTCAATAATTTCTAAAGCCAAAGGATCTAAAAGTTCTGTTTGGATAACTCTTTTAAGGGGTCTAGCACCAAAAATAGGGTTATAACCTTTTTCTGCTAAATATTTTTTAGACTTATCGCTAATTTTAATTTTAATCTTTTTTTCATCTAAACGTGCCACAACCTTAGCTAATTGCAAATGAACAATTTGTTCGATCTCTTTTTCTTTAAGAGAATGAAAAGTAATAATTTCATCAATTCGGTTTAAGAATTCTGGTTTGAAACGATCGCGCAAAACTTCCATAATTTTGTTTTGGATAATTTTGTCCGGATCCTTAATTTTATTTTCTTCAGTAGTAAAACCAAAATCGCCTTTTTCTTGGGCTTCTAAAATCAGTTCGCTACCCAAATTAGAGGTCATAATTATGATGGTATTTTTGAAATTAACGTGGCGACCCTTGGCATCAGTTAAACGACCGTCTTCTAAGATTTGCAATAACATATTAAAAACATCTGGATGGGCTTTTTCAATCTCATCAAATAAAATTACACTGTAAGGTTTGCGGCGAATAATTTCTGTTAATTGACCACCCTCATCATAACCAACATAACCTGGAGGGGAACCAATCATCTTGGAAACACTATGTTTTTCCATATACTCGGACATATCCATCCTTACCAAAGCGTTTTCGGTGTTAAACATAAATTCGGCCAAAGCTTTGGCTAGTTCAGTTTTTCCAACACCTGTAGGACCCAAGAAAATAAATGAGCCAATAGGCCGATTTTCTTCACTAATGCCAGCTCGATTGCGACGTACGGCATTGGCTACAGCTTGAATTGCTTCAGTTTGTCCGATAACACGTTTTTGTAGCTCTTCCTCTATTTTAGCCAATTTAACTAATTCTTTTTGCAGCATCTTAGAAACAGGGATACCAGTCCAACGAGCGACAATAGCAGCAATATCTTCTTCAGAAATTTCTTCTTTTAAAATGCGGTTTACTTTTTGCGTTTCGGCTAATTTTTTTTCTTGATTTTTGATTTCTTTTTCCGTTGCCGGGATGGTGCTATAACGAATTTCCGCAACTTTTTGCAGATCACTTTGGCGTTCGGCAATTTCCGCTTCTTGTTTTAAAGTTTCTAATTTCTTTTTTAATTCTCTGATTTTAGTAATGATTTCCTTTTCATTTTTCCAATGCAATTCCAATTCGGCAGTCTGTTCTTTTAGATCGGCTAAATTTTTTTCTATTTTTTTAAGCTTTTCCTTGCTATCCTTATCCGATTCCTTAGCTAAAGCGGCTTTTTCAATTTCTAATTTCATGATTTCGCGCTTCATTTTATCTAAATCCAAAGGCATAGAATCAATTTCCATACGTAAAGAAGA
>DAOMZV010000013.1:0-24934 GCA_035400705.1 Candidatus Magasanikiibacteriota bacterium | reverse complement strand
CGTACGGGATTATCACCCTCTATAATTCCTTTTTCCAAAGGATTCCGTTATAAATTATTCTTTTTCTTCGTCTGTTTTTATAGGAAAACAACTTGATTGCCACGCAACACCCAATAAGATATAGCCCTATAGCCCCAAACAGCTCACGTAATTTTAATTTACATCAAAACTCGCCGAACTGATTGATCTTAAAAGGTTTAGACTTCTCCCCTTTCGCTCGCCACTACTTAGGGAATGTATGACCTATTTCTTTTCCACTGGCTACTGAGATGTTTCACTTCGCCAGGTAAACTTCCCACCTTGCGGTAGGATCACTTGGTTCAACGCCAAGTGGGGTTGCCCCATTCAGAGATCTCCGGATCAAAGGTTGCTTGCCACCTCCCCGAAGCTTATCGCAGGCTGCTACGTCTTTCATCGTCTTCTAATGTCAAGGCATCCACGCATATGCTCTTACGCTCTTCTCCATCTTTATGGAGATTTTAATTATCTTTTTTTTGACTCTTTGCAAAAATTGCAATTTTACCCATTTTATAATTTAAGACCTAATGTAAATTGTCAAAGTTCTTTTTTTCCTTTCAACCTTTTTATAACTATTCACCCTGATGTTTCATTTCTTCTAAGAAAGGAAGCATCAAAGAAAATGGCATTAAAAAAACCGCTCTTCAAGCGGCCACAATAGTACAAAGAAAAGTCATGATCCGCTTGAATAAAGTTTGTTTAAAGTTTTTACCATATTTTGGTTGAAACTCGGCAGAGGTCCACACGGATTACTTACTTGAAACAGCCAACCCGCTGTACATGACTTAATATATTTTTAAATGTGATTATTATTATAGACTAAATTAAAAAACCTGTCAAGAGCTGGTGGGGATAATATGTGGATAGATTATTTTTTAGCTTATTTTAGTCTTTTTTTGGCCTTTTTTCCACCAGAATTAACTTATTACTGTAAAAACTAAAGGTCTTAAAATAAGAGAATTTTTCCCGCCATGTAATAAAAATTTTCTGATCAACACCAGTTAAATGAGAGGCAGCATTAATAATTATTACTGCTCCATCTAAAGTCTTATCTTTCAGGCACTGCACAAAATCTTCATTCTTAACAAGAGGTGAGATAGTATTACCAACAAATAAGTCAATTAAAATTAAGTCGTATTGTTCTTTAGAATTTTCAATAAATTTTTGAGCCTCACTAACAAAAAAACTAATTAAAGGAGTTTGGTCAAAATATTTAAAAATTTTTTGCCCCACCGCCATAATCATCGGATCATAATCCACGGCTTGTATTTCTGCTTCAGGAAAAAATTTATGGACTTGATCAACTCCGCAACCAGCTCCGCTGCCTAAAATTAAAACTTTAGAAAATTTTAATTTTCTAACTTTTTTTAAAGATTTTTTCCACATATCTGATAAATAAGTACTACTGTAATTTTCTCCTTCGGGAATTTTTAAAATCCAACTGCCGTCCCAAAATTTTCTTAGAACCAATTCTCCATTAACCGCGGAATTAAATTTTTCCTCTTTATAAAAAAACGACATACTTAAAAAAATTATTATCTATCTCATTATACTCTAAAGAACCAAATAAAAAAGGACTTGGCGACGTTAATCTACCAAGTCCTTATTAGTTTACTAAATACCTTTTTCTACCAAAGAATAACGAAAGACCGCACTACCCCCATCAAAGCCACCACCACTAGGTGGACGCTCAATAACCATAGGAGTGTGAGGTGTTGGTTCAGCTTCAATTTCATCCAAACGCCCAAGCAAAATATCATCAATATCCTTAAAAACAACCATTTTAGTTTCTTTATTATAATCGGCAAAATCCCGATTAAACGCAAAAACCATACGGCAGTCATCATCCAAAAAAACCCCAAAAACCGAACTAGTTTCTCCCCGACCAAAAATCTTTTCGGCTAATTTAGATCTCAAAGCGTTCATTTTTGTTCTATAAATCAAACGTAACTCATCAAATTTACTGGTCAAAGCCGTAACTTCAATCAAGTAAAGCTGACACTCGTCATCTCTCCCGGGCAAGCACACCGCGACCTTATGACGTTGTAAATCCTTCTTCAAAAGATCCAGGATGTTTCTATTCATTTTTTGTCTCCTTATTGAAACTACGATAAAAACAAAATGGCGAATTATGATAGCAGCCGTAATAAGAATGGGATTGACTATTACAGCCGCCACGACAAGATGAAAGTAACTCACAACCAACACAATTACCTGTCACTTTTAATGCATCAAACTTTCTGTTAAAATCAAAAACCGAAGATTTTTTCCAAATTTCCGCCACTGGTTTTTCTTGACAGTTGTCTGGAGTAGTTACTCCTTGTAAGGACAAGCAAGGTAGAAGATAACCACTGGCATCAATAGCACAAGAGGAAATCCCTGCCTGACAACCCGGCCAAGTGCCAGTTCTAATAAGATCATCCCCTGCCCAACCAAAACAATCTGCTGCTTGAATATACAGCTGGGGATATTTTTTTCTTAAATCAAATATGTTCCGACAAACTTCTTGGAATTCTTCTTCGGATAAAAGTAGATCGGTCAACTTACCCATTCTTCCTGCAGGCATAGCCAATTGTATTTGCCAAGAATCAATCTCAGCCAGAGCCAACCACTGGGCTAATTTAGGCAATTCACGCCAATTTAATTTATGTAAAGTAGTAACAGCGCAAATGGGAATTTTCTTTTCTTGAAGAAAATCAATGTTAGCTAAAAGCCTCTCCCAACTCTTAGAATTTCCCCTAATTTTATTGTGAGTATCTTTTAGCCCATCAAGGCTCAGACCAACCGAAAAAGGTTGGCTGATGACCAAATCTTCACCCAAAGAATTTCTAAAATCAACCAAACCATTGCTAATAAAACCAACTTTTAAATCTAGTCTTTTAGCAAAAATCAACAGATGCCCTAAATCAGTTCGCAGGGTTGGCTCTCCACCGGAAAAAACTACTTTCTTAATCCCCAAATCATAAAGTTGCAACAAAACATTTTCCCAATCTCGAGTAGAAAGTTCTGTAGGATCTAATTGGTTCTGACAATCAGAGCCACAATGTAGACAATGTAAATTGCACCGACGAGTCAATTCAATTAAAACATCAGTTGGTTTAAATTCCATTTTTTCACCTTAAATTATCAAAGAAGCATCTGTTAAGACATTTCAAAACTTACTGGAATTTTATATTCTTGTCAATAAATAAAAAACAGAAACCTACTAAAGATTCCTGTTAAAAGTCTGGTGCGCCGCCTGGGATTCGAACCCAGAACCTTACGCTTAAGAGGCGTTTGCTCTACCATTGAGCTAGCAGCGCAAAAGTAACTATAAAATAATGGTTTTTTTTATTTTTGTCAAACTTTAAAACTTTAACTAATAAAAAAACCACTACCTTGTTAAAAGTAATGGCTTAAAACTAAGCAAAAAACCGGACCTTTTAGCCCGGTTATTTTTTATTTTTAATTTAGTGGCCGTGGCCCATTCTTAAAAAAAACATTAAAACCAAACCAGCAAAAAAACAAAAAAAGGCAATTAAAGATTTAGAAAATTTAGCCTCTTTATGTAGTTCGGGAATTAAATCGGAAGCTGAGATATAAATAAAACCTCCAGCTGTAATTCCCACTAAAAGTGGAATTATTCCTTGCACAAAACTAACCAAAACAAAACCGCAAAGCACGCCCAAGACAGCCAACAGACCAGAAAAAAAATTAAAAAACAAAGCCTTAACCTTAGTTAATCCGCCATAAATTAAAACACCAAAATCAGAAATTTCCTGAGGAACTTCGTGCAAAATCATACCAATAGTAGTAGTAAAACCTAAAACCGGACTTAAAGAAAAAGCAGCAACAATCACTACACCATCAATAAAGTTATGCAATCCGTCACCAATTAAATTTAAATAAGTAAACGGATGAACCTCGCAAGTCTCCCCGTTATTTTTATGACAATGATGCCAATGCAGAACTCTTTCTAAAATAAAAAACATAGCAAACCCAATCAAAACGGTTATAAAAATCTTTTCTATACCCCAATCTCCTTCCCCAGCGACACTTTCCAATGATTCGGGAATTAAATGTAAAAAAGCACTTCCCATTAACGAGCCAGCTGAAATAGCCACTAGGTAAAAAACAATCCTTTTCAAGATTTTATCTTTAAAAACCAAAGATAAAACACCAACAAAAGAAATAATACTAACAATAAAGGCTGCTAAAATAGAATTAACTAAAACATTCATAAAATTACTTTGAGCATTTGTGACACAAACCAGTTAATGTTAACTGATGGTGTACATTAATAAAATTTTTAAATTTATTAAAATGATGGTGACACTCTACTTCTTCCGTGTACCCACATTTTTTGCAAACAATATGATGGTGGGGTTGCCCGGACAAACAATATATTTTTTCTTTGTCAATTATTTGAGCGTTGGCTACTCCCAACTCAACCAATAAACTAAGAGTACGATAAACTGAAACCTGATCAATCATTTTAATTTTTTTAGATAAATCCCGAGCCGACAGAGGCCTGTGTTCTTGAGACATTTTTTTAATTACAGCCAAACGAGGAGTAGTGAGTTTATAGCCGGCAGCTAATATTTTTAAAATAATTTTTTCCATACATCAATAGTCTAACATAATTGCAAATTATTTGCAATAGAAAAATACACCTTAAACAAAAAACACCCAACAGGGCGTTTGAATACTTTCAAAAAATTACTATTTGCCCCCGGCAGGAATCGAACCCGCATCCTCGGTTCCGAAGACCGATGCTCTATCCATTGAGCTACGAGGGCTCGATTGACCTTACCAACCTTTTACTTTTATTGCTTCCCGAGCCGCCGCTGTTTGCGCTTCTTGTTTAGAAGTGCCTTCACCTTGGGCCACTTCTTCTTTATCCAAATAAACAGCCACGGTAAAATTTTTGGCGTGATCCGGACCTTCTTCTTTTAAAACTTTATAATTAGGAGTAATCCCAATTTTTTCTTGAGCCAATTCCTGAAAATTACTTTTAGGATCAATGTATAGTTGGTTTTCTAAAATAGTATTTAAATGAATAGTGACAAAACGATGGATAAAATTTTTGGCCTCGTCCCAACCTCGATCTTGGTAAATTGCTCCGATAACTGCCTCGATCGCATTAGCCAAAATATATTGACGAGCCTTAGTATCTTTATCCTTTGACTCGCCACGACTTAAAAACAAAAAATCCTCAATCCCCAAATCTTTAGCAATACCGGAAAGAATTTTGGCATTAACCAAACTTGCACGCCAATTAGTTAATTCTCCTTCTGGATTATCAAAATTATTAAATAAATATTCTGTAACCACTAATTCCAAAACCGCATCACCTAAAAACTCCAAACGTTCATTGTGACCCAAACCAAAATCAGGGTGTTCATTTAAATAAGAACGATGGGTAACAGATTGTTTGAGAAGATTTTTATCTTTAAAAGTTACGCCAATATTTTTTTCTAACAACTCTATTTCTTTCATAACTTTTAATTAAGTCTTTACTAAAATTATAAATTATTATTCTTTATTCGCTGGGTTAGCTACTTCGGTTTTTTGTTCTTTTTCTTCTGTATCAATTTTTTTCAATTCATTTTTTTCTGTCATCTCCCGATAGATTGCGCCCAAAACTCCGTTAACAAATTTCCCCGAAGCATTACCACCAAAACTCTTGGCTAATTCTATCGCTTCATTAATAGCTACTTTGGAAGGAATTTCTTCGACAAACTTTAACTCATAGATTCCTAAACGTAAAATATTGCGGTCAACTAAGGTAATCTGCGCGATAGGCCATTCGGGTGCATACTTTTCAATCATCTGGTCAATCTTCTCTTTTTTTTCAATTACTCCTTTAACTAAATCCAAAGTAAACCCCTTATCATCAAAATCAGGAGCAAACTCTTTTAAATTAAAAATAACAATATCGTCTAAGCCTTTTTGAGATTGTCCATTAAAATCCCATTGATACAGGGATTGCATGGCAATGGAACGAGCCAAGTGTCGATTAGACATACAAAGAACAAATTATTATTTTTCAATTTTCCGTTTTTTAAAACAGAAAAATTATTTTGTTTTGACAGTGCGTCCGCGATAGTTACCACAAAAGCTGCAAGCAAAATGTGGCTTGACTGGTTTTTTACACTTGCTGCAAACAGTTAATTGTTCTGGTTTAGTAGCAAAATGAGCGGCACGACGACGCTTGTGAGATGAAGTACGACGATGTCCAGGTAGACCCATAAAATTAAAATTAAATTCAATTAAAGATAATTATACTAAATTTGGCCTTTCTTGTCAACCCTCGCCTTGTATCTAACAACAACCTAAAACTAATCTAGCCTCTTTCTCTTTTAAATTATAACATAAAAATAACTAAATTTTAACTACTAGAGATGAAAGTAATCTTGACAAATTCTACTTATAATGCTATAATGAATTTACTTAATTTTTCTCTTGATCTTTCAAGAGGCCAAACCCAGCGAACCCTTATTTTAAGGGATGGCGTTGCTGAGGCTTGGATAAAAAAACGCCGAATTTTATTTTATGTTAGACAAAAAAGCCAAGTTGCGTATCATTGAAAAATACAAGACTCATGCCAATGATACTGGTTCTACCGAGGTCCAAATTGCTATTTTGACCGAAGAAATTGCCGAGCTCTCCAAACACTTAAAAGAGCACCGTAAAGATAATTCCTCTCGTCGCGGTTTATTACGCAAAGTTAATGAAAGAAGAAGATTATTAAAATATCTATCCCGAGAAAATCCTAAGAGCTACACTGATTTAGTTGCTAAACTAAAAATTAAAAAGACTGTCGCCGTGGAAAAAGAATTAGACGAAGAAGTTGATATCCCCGCTGACGAAGTTAAAGCATAAACTAAAAAGGCGCGTTTCTTACGCGTCTTTTAGCTTCTAATAACTTTAAAAATATGATTAAACACCCCGAACAACGTGTTGGCATCTTCATTGATGTGCAAAATCTTTATTATAGTGCCAAAAATCTTTTTGACGCTAAGGTTAATTTTGGGGAAATTGTTAAAGAGGGTGTGGCCGATCGCAAACTGATCCGCGCTATTGCTTATGTGGTTAAAACTCCAGCCGGTGAAGAGCGCTCTTTTTTTACCGCTCTCACTAATTTAGGTATAGAAACCAAAGAAAAAGATTTACAAATTTTTTTTGGCGGAGCTAAAAAAGCCGATTGGGATGTGGGTATTGCCATTGATGCGATTCGTCTCTCGCCTAGCTTAGATGCTATTATTTTAGTTTCCGGTGATGGTGATTATCTACCTTTAGTAGAATATTTACAAAACCAGGGAAAACAGGTGGAAGTAATGGCTTTTAAAGAAACTACTTCTTCCAAACTAATTGAAGAAGCTGATGGTTTTACTGATTTATCTGGCGATAAAAAAAGATTTTTAATGATGGATCGTTTGCCAGAAAAAAAATCGTTTAAAAGATACAAAAAATAGGTTGTTCTTTTAATTAACAATTAAAAAATTAATTCAAGCTGATCCAAAGACACAGAGACCTTTTAGGTCTTCAGCTTTTGGACCAGCATTAACAAAAGAGATATATGGTTCAAAAATTCTCTAAGATGTGGGGAGGCAAAGAACTCTCCATCGAGGTTGGACGTTTTACCAACCAGACTAATGGTTCCTGCACCGTTCAATACGGTGATACAGTTGTTTTAGCTACCGCCGTTATGAGTCAAAAACCCCGCGAAGGGGTTGATTTCTTTCCTTTGATGGTGGAATTTGAAGAAAAACTTTACGCCGCTGGTATTATTAAAGGTTCCCGTTTTATCAAACGTGAAGGCAAGGCTTCTGATGAATCGGTTTTATCTGGTCGTATGATTGATCGCGCTATCCGTCCTTTATTTAATGAGACCATGCGACATGAAGTTCAGACTATCGTTTCTACTTTATCTTTTGATGGAGAAAACGATCCTGATATCTTGGGTTTAGTCGCTGCTTCTTGTGCTTTAGCTATTTCCAACATTCCTTGGCAAGGTCCTATTGGCGGTATTAGGGTCGGACAAATTGATGGTGAGTGGGTTATCAACCCATCTTATGAAGCTCGCGAAAAAAGTGTAATGGATATAGTCATCGCTGGCACCCCGGAAAAAGTTATTATGCTAGAAGCCGGAGCAAATGAAATTCCAGAAGACACTATTTTAGAAGCGATTTCTTTCGGTCAAAAACACATAGGAACAGCTATTGATTTAATCAAAGAAGTTCAGTCTGCAGTGGGCAAAGAAAAAGTTGTTTTAGGACAAGATTTGGATGTTAATGATGAAACTACTGCCACCGATGAAAACCAGCTATTGGAATTAGCCAAAACTTTCATTAGCCAAAACGTAGCTAAATACTTTTTTGAAAAAGAATTAAAAATCAAAGCTGAAAGATTATCTGCTTTTAGTAATTTAGCAGCCGATTTGGAAAAATATCTACAAGAACAAAACATCGGCAAAGACCGTCGTAAATTTGTTTTTGATAATTATAAATTATTGGTTGAATCGTTTATCACCGACAGAATTATTAATGAAGGCAAACGCGTAGACGGTCGTGCTTTAACCGAAATTCGAACCCTGACCGCTGATGTGAGTTTATTACCTCGCACCCACGGTTCTGCTTTGTTTTCCCGTGGTGAAACTCAGGTTCTCAGTACAGTTACTTTGGGTTCTCCAGCCGCTGTGCAAACCCTCGAGGGGGTAGAAGGTACTTCTAAAAAACGCTACATGCATCACTACAATTTTCCCCCTTACAGCGTGGGCGAAGTTGGCCCAATGCGTGGTCCAGGTCGTCGCGAAATTGGTCATGGTGCTTTAGCCGAAAAAGCCTTATTACCTGTTTTGCCAACTAAAGAAGAATTTCCTTACACAATTCGAGTTGTTTCTGAAGTTTTAGGTTCTAATGGTTCCTCGTCAATGGGTTCTACTTGTGGATCTTCTCTATCTTTAATGGATGCCGGTGTACCAATCAAACGGCATGTAGCAGGTATTGCTATGGGTTTGGCTTCAGATTTTAACGAAGGCGGTAACAGCTACAAACTTTTAACCGACCTCCAAGATCTAGAAGATGGTAAAGGTGGTATGGACTTTAAAGTTGCTGGTACTACAGTGGGTATAACAGCCATTCAATTAGACACCAAGACGGCAGGTCTTCCAGAACAATTAGTTAAAGAAACTATCCTGCGTTCTCGTGAAGCTCGTTTACAAATTTTGGATATTATGAACTCTGCCATTGCCGCTCCTCGTTCAGAATTATCCCCATTCGCTCCTCGTTTAATCTCCTTTAAAATTGAAGTTGATAAAATTCGTGAAGTGATTGGACCGGGTGGCAAAGTTATTAATAGCATCATTGATGCTACTGGTGTAGAAATCGATATTGAACAAGACGGTACTGTTACTATCACAGCCGTTAACAAAGAAGCTTTAGACAAGGCCGAACAAATGGTTAAAAATATTGTTAAGGTCCCCGAAGCTGGAGAAATTTATGAGGGCGCAGTCACTAGATTAATGGATTTTGGGGCGTTCGTAGAAATTTTACCAGGCAAAGAAGGTTTGGTTCATATTTCTGAAATGGCTTGGGAAAGAACTAACAAGGTTGAAGATGTGGTTAAAGTTGGAAACATAGTTAAAGTTCAAGTTAAAGAAATTGATGATATGGGTAGACTTAATTTGTCCATGAAATCTCTTTTACCTAAACCCGAAGGTTTTCAAGAAGCTCCAGCATTTGATCGACCACGTAATTCCCACCCCCCTCGCCGTGATAATTCGCGCGGTGGACACGATAGACGACCACGAAGATAATTTTTAGATTGACTATTTAAAAACTTGGTTTTAAAACAACCAAGTTTTTTTATTAAAAAAGACGCCGCATGGAGTTGGCCCAATTGGCGTCTCTGTTAGTTTGTTATTTTTTTGGTGCCGGTTCCACCAAAATTAAGTTAGATCGATCCTTCCCAAAGGGGCAATCATTATGATACCCGCTAGGAAAATTAACCCTCGCCCACCGGCCTTCTATACAATAAATGGTTCCAATACCCTGATGGGCATCATAATGATAATTTTCAGACCCAGCCCAGATGCTAACCCGGGCGCCTACTATAGCTTCTTCTTTAGACAAAAATATCAAGGGTTCCCTGGGCGGTTCTTTAACTACCGCGAGAATGTCACTCGCGTCTCCTCTATACCCATAACGGAATTCTTCCCTTTCCCCTGCGTCAAGATAAACTCGACACCAACCATCTCGACAAGCACAGCCCTCAGTGATAGAGCTGATAAAAAAATTTTAAATATACTCATTCTTTGTATACACTAGTGTATACAAATAACTCTGCGTTAGATTTTAAAAAAATTTTCCACATTTAACCTCAACACCCTGTGGATAAATTGCTAATAACCCACTCTTTATCCACAGATTTGTATACACTAGTGTATACAAATAAAACCAATAAAAACTACCCTAAACTAATATTTTTTCGCTAAATTTAAAGAAAAAATATCTTACAAGGTGTCTCCTGTTGACAAAACAGTTTTTTTAGGGTATAATACTATTATAGAATCGTTCTTTATAAATCTAGAAGACATGCACAGGAACGTTAATGTGCATTTCTTTACTTCTTTGACTCTCTGGTTTGCTAAAATAAGGCAAACACGGCTTTTAGCCAAGATCTTGCTGAATCCGAACTGGCGTAGCCACAAGCAGGGTTTAAGAAGGTAACCCGTCCTAAGATTAGGATGTTTGTTTTTCGGCTTAAGTGTCGAACACAGGCTCCCCTTGGGATTTTAAGGGGCGACTTGCCTTTAAACAAACAATAATTGGGCTTTAGTGCGCCCCTTTTGGCGTTTTAAGAAGATATTTAAATAAATTAAAAAAGTTTTTACACTCTTTATCCACAGACTTTAATGTCTGTTTTTTTGTTTAATTTTAGCCTTTTTTAAGCAAATCTTTAAAAAAGGAGGGAATAAGCAAAAAAACGCCCAAGAAGTTATTTCTTGGGCGACAGTTAGTTTACAAAATGGTAAAATAAATAGGGAAGAAAATCGCTGCTACTTGCACAAAATGCGTCAAAAGCATTAAAAGATAAGAGCAGCCGTAATTTTGCGCCGCCTTAACCGAAGTCATAGCAACTGAACTCAAACAAACAATAGCGAAACTCCAACCAAAAAAGTGATCAATTGCTCCTCCAACAAACATTAAAGGAGCTAGAGCTAATAAACCAGCCACAGCTGAGGTAAAGGATACAAAAAAGGCTGGTTTGGCAATATGTGGGTACAAGAAGAAATCTGTTATTACGCCAGCACCCATGCTTAGGATAAAAATAGCAATAATAGCCAAAAATTCTCTTTGTGGCGGCAAAAACAGCAAGAGTATGAAGAATGTAATTAGTAAAACTACAACCATGGCAATTTGCATAACAAAAAAGAACCTAATCGTCTGACTAAAATCCTTTCGCATTTTTCTACCTCTTATCTTTAAGTTTTAAATGACCATTATCTCCACCTAAACCTTAAATAAATCTAATTATTTTGTCAATAATTTATGTTTACAGCGAAAAATTTTGATTATCTCCTAGGTCTGCCCGGTTTTAGCGACCAAATGTTAAAAAACCACCTCGCTCTTTACCAGGGCTATGTTAATAATAGTAATAAATTGTGGGAAGAACTAAACAAAATGTCCCAAGACAACACACTAGAAGGACCGATTTTTAATGAATTAATTCGACGTTTCGGTTGGGAATTTAACGGCATGCGTCTTCATGAAATTTACTTTGATAACCTTTCCCCCAATAGCCAGCCTCTAGACCGGTCCTCTCTTTTAGCTAAAAAAATTACTCAACAATTCGGCAGTTTAGATAACTGGAAAAATCAATTTCAAGCCACTGGTCTGCTTAGAGGTATTGGCTGGGTAATTCTTTGTTACGACCCACAAACTGACTTTTTATTTAATACTTGGATAGACGAACACAATACCGGCCACCTAACTGGGGCGAAACCCCTGTTAGTTATGGACGTTTTTGAGCATGCTTTTATGTTAGATTATGGATTAAAAAGAGCGGATTATATCGAAGCCTTTTTTAAAAATATTAATTGGTTAACCGTCGCTCAAAGAATAAACTAAAAACACTCTTGACCTTTTTCTTTTTTTACTTTATAATTACTGCATAATTTAGCCAAGACTAAAATTTTTTTAAATCTTAAAAAACATTGAAGTTTTGGCGTCCCATTTTAGAAATTATGGACAAAAAAAATCTTAAGGTTTTTGAAGACATTCTCTTAAAGGAACAAAAGAGACTAGAAAGCGAATTAGCTAAATTCACCAATCGTAATATTCATAATGCCGAAGATTTTGATGCTAAATTCCCCAGCTACGGCGATTCTGAAGAAGAAAATATTCAGGAAGTTTCCACCTATAACGATTATTTAGCTCTAGAAAAAACTGTAGAAAAAGATTTACAAGATGTTCACAGCGCCCTACAAAAAGTTAAAGACGGAACTTATGGTATCTGCAAATATTGTAAAAAACCAATTGACGAAAAAAGACTTTTAGCTAGACCAGCCTCTACCTCTTGTATCTCTTGTAAAAAAATCTTGACTCAGGAAGCCTAGAAAAAATAAAAAGGCTTCGGTTGTTAGACCGAGGCCTTTTGTTATTCACTTAGATGAGGTCGGAGAAATTGTTTCAAGCGCTGACGAAATAACCAGCGCGGGCAAACAAAGGGGAATGGTTACAGGCAAACTAGCCAAAAAGATCCCCTTTTCAATTATATGTTCGGAAAAACTATGTTCCGTATAATTTTCAGGAATCAAGCCTCTCTGCCAAAACATCACTCGAATGATAAAATTATTAGACAGATCTTTCACAAATTTAGTTTTCACTTGTGAATTGGAACCCAAAAAATCAAAACTGTCCCGAACCAAGGTTTCAACTACGGCATAAGCCATTCCGAGCTTTTCTGTCATAACCTCTCCTCAAAGAACCACTTTGACTTCTAGTTTAACAAAAAAATTATGGCTGTCAAGAAGAAAATGAGTTATAATAAATTTATGAAAAAATTTTTTTTAGGTTTAATTATTTTTTTAACCGATCTTGGTTTAAAAAAAATCACCCTTCAAATCCAACCCGACCAACCATTAATTTCTCATTGGCTATCTTGGACATTCTTTGCCAATCCGGCTTTGGCTTTTAGTTTGTCTTTCCCCCAACCACTTATTATTCTAACCTCAATTTTAATTTTATTAATTTTGATTATTTTAGTTTACAAAAAACCTAACTATCTTTTCCCCGCCAGTTTAATTTTTTTAGGTGCTACCAGTAACTTAATAGATCGTCTTCTTCATTCCTTTGTTATAGATTATTTTTATTTTTATCCAATTTCTTATTTCAATTTGGCTGATGGTTTAATTTTTTTAGGCGTTATCTTCTTGGCTATAAAAATTTACCAACGAAATTGATTTTTTCTTAAGGGGGTATGTTATCACATGTGCAATCCGTTTCTCTTAACGGATTAAAATGTTCTTTAGTAGAAGTGGAAACGGATATTTCGACCGGTTTCCCTTCTTTTAATATTGTGGGTTTACCAGATACTTCCATCCAGGAAGCGAGGGAAAGAATTCGTTCTGCAATTAAAAATTCTGGTTTGTCTTTTCCCAACACCCATCGTTTAATTATCAATCTAGCCCCGGCGGATATTCCTAAAGAAGGGCCAATTTACGATTTACCCATGGCTCTCTCAATTATTTTGGGAACACTACAACAAACCCCGGACTTATCTAATTCTATTTTTGTTGGTGAATTGGCTCTTGATGGCAATTTACGGAAAATTAACGGCGCCTTACCCATTGCTATTTTTCTTAAAGAAAAAGGCTTAAAAACTTTATTTTTGCCCCAAGATAATGCAGCAGAGGCTGGTCTGATTAGTGATATAGAAATTATTCCGGTTAAAAATTTACAACAATTATTAAAACATTTATTAGGCCAAGAAAAAATTACCTCGTTTACTAATCAGTCGACTTCGAGCCCAGTCAACTCTCCTACTTGGCCTGGTTTAGATATGGCCAATATCCAGGGCCAGACCTTTGCCAAGCGCGCCATGGAAATTGCAGCAGCCGGAGGCCATAACTTACTACTCTCAGGACCACCAGGATCAGGAAAAACTCTCCTGGCTAAAACCCTAGTTACTATTCTTCCTAGCATGACTTTGGCCGAATCTTTAGAAGCAACCAAAATTTATTCTATCGCTGGATTACTGACACCAGAAAAACCTTTAATCACCACTAGATCTTTTCGCTGCCCCCACCACACAGCTTCGGGTGTTTCTTTGGTTGGAGGAGGAAGAAATCCTCGTCCAGGAGAAATTACTTTAGCTCATCGTGGTGTTTTATTTTTAGATGAGTTCCCAGAATTCTCCCGACAAGTTTTAGAAAATCTGCGTCAACCTCTAGAGGACGGAAATATTACAATAGCTCGGGCTAACGGCACTTATTCTTTTCCTGCTCGTTTTATGCTAGTTGCCGCGCAGAATCCTTGCCCCTGCGGCTTCTACGGCGATTTAGAAAAATTTTGTTCCTGTACTCCTATTCAAATTAACAAATACCAGAAAAAAATTTCCGGACCTCTCTTAGATAGGATTGATCTTTATGTAGAAGTACCCAGACTAAAATTTTCCGAACTAGAAAATCCCACCCCAGCAGAAAATTCCCAAACAATTAGACAACGAGTGGAACAAACCAGAACAATCCAATTACAGCGTTTCCATGATTTAAAAATTTTTACCAATGCCGAAATGGGGATAGAGGAAATAAAAAAATTTTGCTGGCTGGGGGAAGAAGAAAAACAATTACTTCGTTTGGCAGTTACTAATTGGCACTTATCACCACGAGCTTATTATCGAGTAATAAAAATTGCCAGAACAATTGCGGACTTAAACCAACAAGAAAAAATTGAAAGCCAGCATCTAGCTGAAGCTTTGCAATATCGAATTAAAAATAATAATTAAAAAATACCTCGGTTACCCCGAGGTATTTTTTTGTTTTTATCTGACGTAGAGGAAAGGATTGACTCTCACACCATTAACAATCACTTCAAAATGTAAATGCGAACCAGTAGAGCGACCTGTCGAACCCATTAAAGAAATATTATCACCCTTGCTCACAAGCTCTCCAACTTTTACAAACAGTTTACTGTTATGAGCATAACGAGTCTTAATCCCATTACCATGATTAATAACGATTTGATAACCATAGCCACCGCTATTCCAACCCGAGGCTTCAACTACGCCATCATCAAAAGCATAAATCGCTGTACCCAAAGGACAAGCAATATCAATGCCAGTATGGCGCCAACCAAAATATTGTGAAATGCGTCGACAGTTGGCTGGCCAGAACATTCCCGAGCCAACATTACTTGCAGAAACAGGCCGCGTGGCAGTGGTAGTTTGAACTGGTTTGATTATGGCTGGTTTTACCGTAGTAGCAGTGGGCGCTTTGCCGTCAGGAATTACAATAGTTTCACCGACTGGCAGTTCCTTCTCACTTAAAGCATTAAAATCAATAATTTTTTGGGCTTCAACTTTATAAGTCGCGGCAATCTTAGCCCAAGTGTCTCCTTTTTTAACTTTATGAGAAACACCGGAAACTGGCAAAATCGTTAAAACATCTCCTGGTCTAATAGTGCTACGGCTAGTTAGCTTATTTTCTACATAAATAGTATCAACACTGATTTTAAATTTTGAAGCCACACTATTAATACTATCACCCACCTGAACCGCATATTTAATTATTTCCTTTCTTTGACCAAAATCTACCCCAGGTAAAATTATCTGCGAAGCAACCCCATGCAAATCTTGATTAAAGCCAACAATTTCTCTAGTAGGAGAAACCAAAACATCACCTACCAAAACTTGAGCGGACAAACCTAAATTATAGTCTGTATTTCCCACTACTGGTAAATTAACATATTGTTCTTCCTCTAAAAAATCTCCGTCTTCACCTGGTCCTAAAAACTGAAACAACAAACTTTCTCTACCACCAATGTATTTATTAGTACCATAAGTTTTACTTTCGCCTGCCATTAAAAAAAGACCGAAAAATAAAATTACAAGATAAAAAACTTTTTTATTAAACAACAAATGTAAATAATACCCACCTTTTAAATAATAACGTAAATACAATTTATAAAGAGGAAAGATTAAAATTGTGGCTAATCCCCGACCAATTTTTTCTAAAAAACCCCGAAAAATAAACACAAAAAAAGAGATTAGCCGACGTTTAACGGCCATAATCCCCTTATATAAATAAAGTAAAATTTTAAGCTTAAACTTGGACATGTTAGTAAAAATAGCATAACAAAAATGATCTGTTTTAGCAATCCAATTTAATCATTTTTAGTAAAAAATAAATTTATCCACAACTTATTCCCCTCTTTATTCTTGCCTTATTTTTTAAAACCAACTATACTATAAATAGAGATAAGGTTAGTTGAAAGACGACCTTGGTCAGCTGAAAGGATGAAAAAATTTTTTCTTTTCAGCTGGGCAGGGTCAATTCTCTTTCACAACAAAAAGCCTCTTGGCAGGCAGCTAAGACCACGGCGTCCTAGTTATAACATCGGTTATCTCGATGTTTCGAAGAGCTATCGTTGTGTGATCTCATTCACACTATCCGCGCGGATATCGATTCTCTTCATTTTCCCTCGACTAATGCGATTCGCGATGGCGCCATCATTTTCAATCTTACTTGGCCCTGCCCAGCACGGTATTCTCTACAATATATGTTCTTTTTCACAACTCAAAGTAAATTTTTTGTTCCTTCAGTCTGATTAGCCGCTTCTCTTTCAAACTTACGGCGGCAAAAATCATTTTTAAACTTCTCTCACACAAGAGCTCTTAACAGGGCTCTTTCTTTATTTTTATTTCTCTCTTGCCAAAAAAGACAGCCTTTTGCTATAATTAAACCTAATTGGGCACCTAAAGCCCCTTTTAAAAACTTTAATTTAATTTTAAATTTTATGCCTACTGCTTTATTGTTATCTCTATTAGCTGCGATTCTCGCTATTGGTTATGGTGTGTTTATGGTTTATACCATCAACAAGAAACCTACCGGCGACGAACGAATGAATGCCATTGCCAAGGCCATCCAAGATGGCGCCAGAGCCTATTTAAAGAGACAAAATCGCACTATTGCTTGGATTGGTTTAGTTGTTTTTGTTTTATTATGGTTGCTTTTAAATATTAAAATTGCTTTAGGTTTTGCCGTCGGTGCTTTCTTATCTGCTTTAGCCGGCTATATTGGCATGACTATTTCTGTTAAATCTAATGTCCGCACTGCTGAAGCAGCTAAAGATGGTTTAGAACCAGCTTTAGCCTTAGCCGTTAAAGGCGGATCAGTGACTGGTATTTTAGTGGTCGGTTTAGGCTTGTTAGGTGTAGCTGGTTTTTATGCCTTAACTAAAGATTTAAATGCCTTGATCGGTTTAGGTTTTGGTGGAAGTTTAATTTCTGTCTTTGCTCGTTTAGGCGGCGGTATTTTCACCAAAGCTGCTGACGTAGGTGCTGATTTAGTTGGTAAAGTAGAAAAAGGTATTCCTGAAGACGACCCTCGCAACCCAGCGGTTATTGCTGATAATGTTGGTGATAATGTTGGTGATTGTGCCGGTATGGCCGCTGATTTGTTTGAAACTTATGCTGTAACTGCGGTTGCTGCTATGTTACTTGGCCATCTTCTTTTCCCTACCGCCGCTAATTTAGTTTTTTATCCTTTAATTATTGGTGCCGCTTCTATTGTAACTTCTATTATTGGTGTTGCTTTTATCAAATTAGGAAAGAGCAAAAACATCATGAATGCTTTATACAAAGGTTTGATTGTAGCTACTGTTTTGTCCGCCATTGTTTTCTTGCCCATAACCAAATGGGTGACTAAAGGAGTAGAGTTAAACAAAAATTTATACGGGGCTGCTTTAGTTGGTTTAATCTTAACTGCTTTAATGGTTTGGATTACCGATTATTATACTTCCACTAAAAATAAACCAGTTCGCTCTATTGCTAAGGCTTCCGAAGGTGGTCATGGCACCAATGTTATTGCTGGTTTAGCTGTGTCCATGCGTTCTACTGCCTGGCCAGTTATCTTTATTGTGGGCGCTATTTTAGCGGCTTACTCTTTTGCTGGTTTATATGGTATCGCTATCGCTGCCATGAGTATGCTTTCTTTAACTGGTATTATCGTTACCATTGATGCCTACGGCCCAATCACTGATAATGCTGGCGGTATTGCCGAAATGGCTGAGCTACCTGAATCTGTGCGTGAAGTAACTGATCCTTTAGATGCAGTGGGCAATACCACTAAAGCTGTAACCAAAGGTTATGCTATTGCTTCTGCTGGTTTAGCCGCGATGGTCATGTTTGCCGCCTACACTCAAGAATTTGCTAATTTAGATATTAATTTAAATTTTTCTTTAAGTGACACCAAAGTCTTGGTTGGTTTGTTTATTGGTGGTTTATTGCCTTACTTGTTTGGTTCTATGGCTATGGAATCAGTAGGTAAAGTAGCCACAAAAGTCGTAGAAGAAGTGCGTCGTCAGTTTAAAGAAATTGCTGGTTTGATGGAAGGCACTGCTAAACCTGATTACGGAAAAGCAGTGGATATTGTGACCAAAGGTGCTTTACGCGCCATGGTTACCCCAGCCTTAATCCCAGTAGTAGCGCCTATTTTAGTTGGAAAATTTTTAGGCCCTGTGGCTCTCGGCGGTTTATTGGTTGGCTCTATTGTTACTGGTATCTTTGTGGCTATTTCCATGACCTCCGGTGGTGCTGCCTGGGACAATGCTAAAAAATATATTGAAGCTGGTAATTACGGCGGCAAGGGCGGTTTTGCTCATAGTGCAGCGGTTACTGGTGACACAGTTGGTGATCCTTACAAGGACACTGCTGGGCCAGCTATTAACCCCATGATTAAAATTCTCAACATTGTCGCTTTGTTATTAGTTGGTTGGTTAGCTAAGTAAAAATATTCCAAAAATCGCCCCCCAAAAAAGGGGCGATTTTTATATTGACAAATAGGTTAAATTGTGCTATAATATTAAGTCGTATCAAAACGACAATTTTGCACTTTTAAACCTAAAAAACAAAGGAGGTCCACCGATGGATAAGTGGACAAAGATCCTGGTGATAAATGCAGTCGCCGCCCTTCTGGCGGTGATCGTGCTCTTGGTTGTTGTCACGGTCACGCACCGTGACAGCGCAGAGCCGGCTGTTCCGGCAATTGCCGACAGGCAGGCGGTCCCCACGGAAGTGGGGAACACCAGCGCTCTGGATATTTTTGAAAGAATTTCCAGGGCGAAGATCCTGCTGAAGGAACATCCGGTAAAAATCCGGTGTCCCCGAACCACAACCGTTTGCAACAATCGCCGGGGGGCGGCGAAGAGGTGCTGGCAAAAAACTAGCAGCTACTTCTGCCGAAAAGAAATCCGGTTGGCGGCCATGAACGCTACCACTGGAGAAATCCAGTTGATAACCGTCAATGCCGAAACCGGCAAGTCCCAGACTCCCGGCTTCTCTGTCAAAAGGGAGAGTCGAGATGGAGTGGACTCGGAATTTGAAATCCGAGTTCCTCCGGGACAGCTGGTGGTGGGACTCCAGTTCCCGCTGGAAGTCCGAACGGCCAAAGGCCGGGTAGCGGAAAGGGCTTTCTATGTGCCCTACACCGCGGAACTAGCCGCGGCTTTTCCGGAAATTGTTGGGCACGGTTGGGGGTATCTGCGCAGTAGATTGACCACTGCCCGCCAGGAAGCTGAGCGGGCGGGTGTTGATCTCTCCAAGATTGACACCAAAGTGATAGCCACGCTCGTGTTCATTGAGCACTTCACCAATGAAGAACTGAGTTCTTCCGAGGTGAGGAGGGAAATGAACCGAGTACTTTTCACTCTCGGCGCTAATGGAGGCACGGCCTACCGTTACTCCGTATCAGGAGTAGGCGCCCGCGGCTTGGGCCAGTTTATGCCCGCCACTTGGAAATCTCTCCTCCAGCGTTACCCAACGCTAGTGGATCGAGAATTCTTTGCCGGCAGCCTGGAACACCGGGTCGCCTTTCGGGCACAGTTCCTTCTGGCTAAAGAGGATCTGCAATACCTCTTAAACCAGAAAGGTTGGCGGGGTGACAACGCACCCCGCACAGAAAATTTTCTGGCTGATCCACGCCAAGTGGGTGAGTTCTTGGCCCTAGCCTATAATGCAGGTGGGCCCAGAGCCACCAAGTGGCTTAGTTCGGACAGAAAAATGGCAATTCCGGATGAAGGAAGAAAATATATCCGGAAATTTAACCAGGTGTTCCAAATTTTGCAGGATTGGGACATCTAGTAACAAGGGTGTTTTTCCCTTTCTCACACTGCCTCAGCTTAACCGCTGGGGCTTTTTTATTTTTCAATCTTTTTTATTTAAACTTAAATTATCTTACCCAAACTTGCCTTTTAAGCTAAAATGTGCTATAATAACTTTAGGTCTTAAAAACCTTTAAATTTTACTTATAATTTAGCTTTTAAGCGATTCCACGCTTAAAGCATAATTTTTTAAACTATGGAAGCTTATTGCGTTAAATGCAAAGCTAAAAGAGAGATGAAAGATGCTGCTGAAATCACTATGCCTGCTAAGGGTGGTGGTACCAGACCAGCTGCTAAGGGCACTTGCCCAGTTTGCGGCACCGGCATGTTCAAAATCTTGCCTAAAAAAGTAGCTTAAAAAGTTACGCTAAAACACCTCCCTGCTTGACAGAGAGGTGTTTTTATTTTATTCTAAAACTACTTTTAACTAAAAAATAATTTTATCTTTATGCAAATTGAAGTCAAAGAATTGCCTCAGTCTCAGAAAGAATTAACCATAGAACTTTCTGCCGCGGAAATGGAATCTCATTTAAAATGGGCGGCCGAACAGTTATCTAAGGCCGCAGCAGTGGAAGGTTTTCGTCCTGGCAAAGCCCCATATGATGTAATTCAAAAAAAATTTGGTGACATGAAAATTTTGGAAGTAGCAGCTGACAAGGTCGTGAAACAAACTTTCTTTCAAGCTCTTAAAGAAAAGACCATTGAATCAGTTGGTGCTCCCCAAATTAAAATCGAAAAAATGGCCCCTAACAATGCTTTTGTTTACAAGGCCACTGTATCTATTTTACCAGCCATCACTTTAGCTGATTGGAAAAAAATTAAATTAGAGAGACAGCCCAAAGCCGTGACTGAAAAAGAAGTCGATAAAATCTTAACCGATTTAAGAAAAATGCAAGCTAAAGAAGTTTTGGTAGAAAGACCTGCTACTAAGGCCGACAAGATTGTTGTGGATATGGATATCTTGCTTGATAAGGTTCCAGTAGAAGGTGGGCAAAGTAAAAATTATTCTATTTATCTAGATGAAGACTTTTATTTACCTGGATTAGCCGAGAAACTCATCAACTCCAAACAAGGTGATAATTTAGAATTCCAACATGATTTTCCAGAAACTTTTTACAATAAAATTTTAGCTGGTAAAAAAGCTGATTTTAAAGTTGCGGTAAAAGGTGTCTATGAAAGAACTTTGGCCGAACTCAATGATGAAATGGCTAAAACCTTGGGACAGCCCAGCGCTGCTGAATTAAAAAAAGTGATTCAAGAAAATTTAGAAGCTGAAGCCAGACAAAAAGAAGAACAACGACTAGAAATTGAAATGTTACAAACCATTGTTAAAGAAACCCAATTTGGAGAAATTCCTCAAATTTTAATTGATGATGAAAAACAGAAAATGTTTGCCGAACTCAAACAAAATCTGGAACATCAAGGTTTGAGTTTTGAAGATTATTTAAAAAATTTGAAAAAAACTGAGGAAGATTTAGCTAAAGATTTTGCTAAGGGAGCTACTGAAAGAGCTAAAACTGCGCTAATTTTACGCCAAATTGCTAAAGAAGAAAAAATCTTGGTTAGTCCCGCTGACTTAAAAGAAGAAATGGATCGCGTTAAAGAAATGTACAAAGAAAATGACAAAATTGACGAACGTTTAGCTGATCCGGAAATCCAAGATTATATTGCTTCTTCCCTATTAAATCGTCAGGTTTTGCACTTATTAAAAGACACTATTTTAGGTGGTTGTGGTAATCCAGAACATCAACATTCTCATGATCATCAAAGTTAAAATACAACCTAACGCCAAAAAAAATGAAATCTGTGGCGAATTACCCGATGGGACGACTAAAATTAAAATAGCTGCCCCAGCAACTGAGGGGCGAGCCAACACCAAACTGATAGAATTTTTAAGTGGCGAATACGGCATACCAAAATCACAAATAGAAATAATTAAGGGACAAAAAAGTCATCTCAAACAAATAAAAATCTCCCGTTAATTTGGGAGATTTTTATTTTTATTTATTTAACAGGATCCCAGCCACCCTTACTCCAAGGATGGCACCGTAAAATCCTACCTGTGGCCATCAGACCACCTTTAATCAAACCATATTTTTCTATTGCTTGATAACCATACTCGGAACAGGTCGGTTTAAATCGACAAAAACCGTAAGGGTGTAGAATACTAAAACGACTATGGTCAGGAGAAAAGTGTTTTTGATAAAACCTAATCGCCCTTAAAACCAACAGACGTGGCATTAAAATTAAATATTGCCAGTTTCCTCCTATCATACTTTTAAAATTTTTAAATAATTCAAAGCTAAGACGACCTTCTGTTCAATTTCTAAAAAAGATAAGTCCTTTAAGCCGCGACCTAAAATAAATATCACATCAAAACCAGGCACGATTAAATCTTTTTTAAACAATAACCGAACTACTTCTCTAGTTTGTCTTTTAATCCGATTACGCACAACCGAACGTTTGTCGACAGCCGTACTAATCACAAAACCAAAACGGCTATAAGGTAAATTATTGGCCGCAGCCTTAACTCTCATTTCTTTACTATTAAAAAAGCGACCGATCTTCAACACTCTCTTAAAATCTCGGTCAGCTTTTAAACGATTTTTTAATAGCAGCATATTTCTTTAAAGAGCTACTCTTTTGCGTCCTCTAGCACGACGTTTAGACAAAACCTGACGTCCGCTGGCAGTAGACATTCTCTTTAAAAAACCATGAGTTTTCTTTCGATGAGCCTTATTTGGCTGAAAAGTTCTCTTTGGCATAAATTACAACTGATAAATTTAACACTTATTAACATACTATAAAATGACTAAAAAACCAAGTTTTTAGTTACCACTACTACTTTTCATCGCTAATTTTAGCCAAATTATACTATTTTTTAACATCTTATTAACAATCTTATTTTTATCTTAAAAGAGGTTATCCACAGGGTGTCCACAATCTAATAACTTTTTGACTTTTTAAACCGGTTTGCTAAACTTTATCCACATGGTATACTAGCACTGATGAAAATAAAAATTAGGCGTTAAAATAGCCTTTTTCCACTTAATTTTTGTACTTATCACTCCGTTGCTGTCTTATGACCCCACAACAAATTTGGGAAGCGGTTTTAGCTGAATTAGAGTTATCAGTTAGCCGCGCTAATTTTATCACTTGGTTTAAAAATACTTTTTTAGGATCCTTAGAAAAAGACGAGGCGGTTATTTGTGTTCCCAGTACTTTCTACAAGATGTATTTAGAAAAAAAATTTCACACCACCCTTCTAAAATTAATTGAAAAAAACACTGGGTCCTCTTTAAAATCTCTTACTTACAAGATTGAAACAAAAAAGGGCAACCTAAATAATACCATCTCTAGCATAACCCAAACGTCTCCAGCCTCGTCTTTAGCACCACAAGAAACAGCTAAAATTAGCCAAATTTCTGTTAAAATGGAAAAAATTGCCGACACTGCTAACACCTACGGCCTAAACCCGCGTTATGTTTTTGAAAGTTTTGTAGTGGGAAAAGGTAATGAACTAGCTCATGCCGCTTCTCAAGCAGTTGCCAATCAACCAGGTCGTTCTTATAATCCCCTTTTTATCTATGGGGGTTCTGGTTTAGGTAAAACTCACCTAGTTCAGGCTATCGGCAATCAACTTTTAAAGGAAAATAAGATCAAAAAAGTGGTTTATGTGACCTCGGAAAAATTTACTAACGAGTTTATCCACTCAATTCGTTCAGGTAACGCTAAAGCCTTTCAGGACACTTACCGCAATACTGACTTATTATTGATTGATGATATTCAATTTATTTCTGGCAAACAAGAAACCCAGGAAGCCTTTTTCCATACCTTTAACACCCTTCATCAAATGGAAAAGCAGGTAGTGATCACCTCTGATCGTCCACCAAAAGCTATTCCTTTATTAGAAGACAGATTAAGAACTCGCTTTGAAATGGGTATGATTACCGATATTGCTTCCCCAGATTTTGAAACCCGTATTGCTATTTTACAACAAAAATGCCAAGAAAAAGGCTTTAATTTAGATAAAAATACCCTTACCCTAGTGGCCTCTTTAGTACAAAACAATGTCCGTGAATTAGAGGGCGCCTTAAATAAAATTTTTGCCTATTTTCAGCTTAAAAACGCCATTCCTGATGAAATTACCATCCGTTCTTTAATTTCTTCCCTATCTAATAGCGCTTCTCAAAGAGTGGTTACTCCCAAACACATCATTCAGATCACCGCTGAATTCTATGATATTAAAATTGAAGAAATTTTAAGTAGTAAACGCGACAAAAGATTAGCTTATCCTAGACAAATTGTGATGTTTTTAATGCGTGAAGAATTAAAAACCTCTTATCCAGCTATTGGAACAGAACTCGGTGGACGCGACCATACCACTGCCATGCACGCTTGCAAGAAAATTGAAAAAGAAATGGAAAAAAATTTCAAAACCAAAGAAGAAATTAATCAAATCAAACAAAGACTATACGCTGTGTAAAAACTGTTAATTGTTATTTAAAAATAGTAATTAAAAGTGTGGAAAGACTGAAATTTTTTAGCGAATA
>DAOMZV010000012.1:0-25238 GCA_035400705.1 Candidatus Magasanikiibacteriota bacterium | reverse complement strand
AAGAAAAAATTTTCATAAGCAAACCAAAAGAATATAATATTGCTCCAGTTTTTACTATTTTCTTTTTATTTTTAAACTGAAACATAAATTAAGTTATTGGGCGTAGTGCGGTGGAGGATTAAAAGGACAACCCCCGTCTTCATTACAAATTTGTTTATAAGAAGAAGCTTGTAAATCAAAACAACTGGGATTAATATGAGTTAAACGATCGGCATTTTCAGTATTCAATCCCCCATCGGCCTCAATACATTCGGTGGAGTTTTGTAAAACAGCCGGATAAAAACAATTTTGATAAATATCATTTAAAATAGAGGGAACAAAAGGATAATACAAACCTTCAGCAATATCAGCACCAGCGTTGACCGGTTTTTGCCAAAAATCACTATGTAGAATCTCAGCAGTAGTTCTGGTTATTTCTACATCTGGAGTAGTTACTTCATTACCACTAGAATCAAAATTATGCCCAGCGTAACTATAACCAACGTTATAAATTTTATTAGTTTGTAAAACTATCTCTCTAAAACTGCTTATGCTCATTGGTTTATTAAAACCAATTGATACCGGAGCAGAAACACTAACACTCCCTTGTAAAGAATTGGGAACTAAACTAACTGCGACGGGAGCGGTAGTATCTAAAGAGTTAGCTGTGGAAAATTTCCAATAAAAATCATCTAGGTCTTTTGAAGACTGCCACAAAGCTTGGCTTTTTAATCCGGGATCTCTAATTAAATTTCCACCGTCATTTCTTTTTAATTCTCCACCACCATTTAAAGAATTACCAGACATATCCACCACGCCATCATAAAGATTACTGGTAATGATAGCTTGGGGAGAATTAGTTTGATCAATAGTTGCTGATTTGACAGTAGCTAAAATAGTTTTGTTACCAGGCAAACAATAAATTGGCTGGCCACAAGGATTAACCCCACATTGATCAGTAGTTTTAAATTCTACTGTGCGGTATTGATTGGTAATTTGATAGTTACCATCAATTAAAGGATTGCTGCCCTCTAAAGTGGCGGCGGTAATATTTTGAAAATTATTAGGAGCAGTTTGCCCAGCACGGAAGAGACCGCTAGCAGAAATCGGATCAACTGGTTCATCAAAATTTATTTGGATTATAATATTACGGTCATAACGATTAGTCTTAGGTAAAGGAATAATACTAGTTACTTGAGGCGGAGTTAAATCAACAATAGTACTGACGGTAAAACTCCAACTATAATTACCAATAGCACCGAAAGCGTTACCGCCATCAGCCAACTTAACTCCGTCAGTTAATTTAATAGTATAATTAGTATCTTCTAAAGCACTGCCTAAAAGATTACGGGGTTTAAAAATATAAGTTTTTTTATCAGATGACAAAAAGGCGTCAATTTCATCGGAACTAATAGCGGCACTTTCTCCTTGAGCAGTAGGATAAATTTTAAAAGTATTTTTAACTTTATCGTTATTACCAGTAGAAGCTCCGGAAGTATCACCAAACTCGCTATTGTTATTAGCATCGTTAATTAAACTACTAGCCAATAGTTCATTTTTAAAAGTTATTACTATCTTAGTATTACGAGCAATGCCAGTGGCACCGCGACCAGGATAATGGCTTTCTACTATCGAACCCAAAAATCCACAATTTTGACAAAATTCACTTTGATCAATATAAGCAGTTTCTTCTCCCCCACCCTGATACTGACCACGCAACATATTGATAACAAATTGAGTAATAGCAAAAGCTGATAAAATAATTACCAACCCAATCACCATATTCTTAATAATTTTTTTAGCTGTTTCCACCTTTTTTTCATCTCCGCCAGCAGTGGTATATAAAAAGCCGCCATAAATAGTAAAACCCAAAGCTACAATACCTAACACGCCCAAAGCCGCGCGAATAATTTTAGCAATAATGATGCGAATATCCGTATCAACTAAACCAGTATAAGCACCAAAACCAATACCAGTATCTAATTGCTGGGCGCCCACAGACAAAGGAATTAAAACAAAAAGAACCGCCGACACCAATAAGGAGCCGAGAGCGGTTCTTTTTAGAAATTTTAAATTGTAAAACTTTTTTTCCTCCATAAACCAATATTCGACAAACAGAATATTGAAAAACTTAGGATAATTTTTTAGTAACTGCTTCTTTAACTCGGTTACCATCAGCATTACCCGCTACTTTTTTCATTACTAAACCCATGACTTTTCCAATTTGATCAACAGTAGCAGACATTTCTTGAATCACCTGATCAACAATTTTTTCCAAATCTTCTTGAGACATTTCCGGTGGCAAATATTCACTTAAAGTTTTAATTTCTTCTTGGACTTGAGAAATTAATTCTTGTCTTCCAGCTTTTTCAAAATCTATTAAAGAATCTTTTAATTGTTTAATCTGTCTTTTTATTGTAGCCAAAATTTCTTCTTCTACCAATTCAACCTGAGGATTTTTCTCTTTACCGCGTTTTTCTATTACCGCATTTTGCAAACTGGTCTTTAACATGCGAAGAATCGAAAGGCGGCTTTCTTTATTTTTAAGTGCAGTAACCAAATCCTGTTCAATTTTTTCTTTGGTTCCCATGTTAATTTATTTTATAACCAAGAGAATTATCTTCTTCTGGTTTTTTCGTCTTTTAGGCGACCAATTTTCCTCATGTATTCACGCAATTCAGTACGTTGATTTTTAGCCAAAGTGGACTTACGTCTTTGATTACGATTCAAATCTTTGGCAAAAAATCTAATTTTTTTGGCCTGACGAATTTTACCCGATTCTTTAATGCGGTTTTGAAAACGACGCATAAAAGCTTCAAAACTTTCGCCTTTTTTTCTTTTTAATTCTGACACAAATTTTTCACCTCCCCGGTGTTTTTATGGCTTATTTTTAAGAACTTTTATCTTAAAAACAAACCTCTTAATTATTTAAATTGATTATACCTTATTTACCTTAAATTAGCAAGAGCTTTTTTTGGATTTCCGCCACAGCTTTATTAAAGTCAACCATCTCTTGAACACCGGACTCCATATCCCTAATAATTACTGATCCGTCTTGAACCTCTTTTTGCCCCACAATTAAAGCATAACGAGCCCCTAATTTATCAGCTTGCTCCAATTGTCCCCGCAAACTACTGCGGCAAAAAGACTCGGCGACCTTAACACCAGTATGCCTAAATTTTTCAAATAAAGTAAAAGCTTTGCGACGAGCCTGTTCTCCCAATTGAGCAATAAAAATATCAGCTTTAATGGTTTCTGGGACAACTTGACCAGCTTCTTTAACTTTAGCAATCGCGCGTTCTACTCCATGAGCAAAACCACAAGCTGGCGTAGGCTTTCCTCCTAAAACCTCGGATAATAAATCATAACGACCTCCACCACCTAAAGCTGCCTGAGAACCCTCATCATCACCAGTAGAATAAATTTCAAAGACAGTACGAGTATAGTAATCTAAACCTCTAACTAAATTATGATTTAAAAAATATGGCAAACCTAGTTCATCTAGAAATTCCAAAACACTCATGAAATGAGTTTTACAATCATCGCATAAAAATTCGATCATCTGGGGTGCTGTTTCTTTAATAGGCAAACAACCTGGCTCTTTGCAATCTAACAAACGCAGGGGATTTTTAACTAATCTTTTTTTACAGCTTTCACAAATTTTAGAACGATTGGTTTTATAATATTGAGTCAATTCATTTTTATAATTTTCTCGACAAACCGGACAGCCCAAACTATTAATTTGGATGGAAGCATTAACACCCATCTCAGCATAAAAATTATAAGCAATCATGATAATCAAAGCATCAGCCACAGGACCGGCCTCACCTAAAATTTCAAAACCAAACTGATGAAATTGGCGATAACGACCGGATTGAGGTCGTTCGTGCCGAAACATCGGACCAAAATACCAAGCCTTAATTGGTTGGGGTAAATTCCACATGCCATGATTTAAATAGGCACGCATAATAGAAGCGGTAGCTTCCGGACGTAAGGCTAGTTTTTGCCCATCTAAATCTTCAAATATATACATTTCTTTTTCTACAATATCAGTATCCTTACCAACTGAGCGAACAAATAAACCGGATTCTTCTAACAAGGGAGTGTCAATTTTTTCAAAACCATAGGTCTTAGCTAAACTTCTAACCTTATCAAATACCAACCACCAATAACCTTGGTCGGCGGGCAAAATATCTTTCATGCCGCGCAAAGTCTGGGGAGTCTGAGGCACTTTCTTAACTGGTTCGGTGACTTCCTTTTCTTTGTTTTCCTTACTAGTTTTTTCTAATTTTTTTTCTTTCATATTTTTATCATCCAAAAAAATTAATTATTATAAGTTGGAACGCCAAAAATCTGCGCGCGATTAAATGGCCAACCGCGTAAAATTACCCGCCCGACTAATTCTTTTTCTTCAATTGGACCAAAGTAGCGAGAATCAAAACTCGAATTACGATTATCGCCCATCACAAAATATTGCGTAGCCGATAAATTATAATTAACATCTGGTTTATTTTGCAAACCGAGAGGTAAATAATCCTCTTGCAAAACATAACCTTCTGGGCTGGCCTCATTATAAATAATAATTTGTCCGTCTTTTATTTTTACTCTTTCTCCCGGTACGGCAATAATTCTTTTTAAAAAATATTCGCTACGATCTCCTGGATAGTGAAAGACGACAATTTCACCTCTTTGTGGTTCACGAAAACGAAAAGTTAATTCATCGATAATCAAATATTCTTTATCAAAAAAGTTTGGCTCCATGGAAGCACCCTTAACATAAAAAGGTTTAAATAAAAAGTAACGCACCAAAAAAATTATCAGCAAGGCAAAGACACCTAACTTAATAACTTCAATAATAAATAATTTGGTGTTACTTTGTGGAGTTAATGTGTCATCATTTTGTTTTTTAAACCACTGAGAAAAAAGTTTATTTTTCATGTAATTAAAAATTGATGTGTTATACACACTGGTTATTTCTTAAATGATTATACCTTAAATTAAGACAAAAAACAAGTTCTAAATATAAAAACTCGCAAAAAAAATGCGAGTTAATAATAATCAATATGGTGGGCGGCATAGGAATCGAACCTATTACCTCTACAATGTCAATGTAGCGCTCTAACCAAGTGAGCTAGCCGCCCATTGGTGGGCGCGATAGGAATCGAACCTATGACCTCGTCATTATCAGTGACGCGCTCTAACCATCTGAGCTACGCGCCCTTTGTGGGCTAATAAAAAAGTCTACCGACTCTTTACAACATCACTATTATCACAAATTTCACAGATGAGGTCAAGAGTAGATAGACTTTTCATTCTTTTTTAAAAGACACCAAACAAGTGATAGAAAAAAACTATTCGATGAAAATTGAGTTTTTCATCTCGACTGAAGTCATACCGTTACCGGTAAGTGACTCCTTAGAAAGGAGGTGATCCATGCGCAGCTTCCGCTACACATGCCTTGTTACGACTTAGTCCTTGTTGCTGATTCCGCCTTGGACCGAGATCAACCCAGTCTTCAGGCGTCCCCAACTCCCTTGGCTTGACGGGCGGTGAGTACAAGACCCGAGAACGTATTCAACGCCGCATAGCTGATCGGCGTTTACTAGCGATTCCTACTTCATGCAGTCGAGTTGCAGACTGCAATCTGAACTGAGGGAAGGTTTGGTGGGATTAGCTCCGTCTCGCGACTTGGCAGCCCATTGTTACTTCCCATTGTAGCACGTGTGTGGCCCAGGACGTAAGAGCCATGCTGATTTGACGTCATCCCCTCCTTCCTCCCCTGCCTCTAAACATTTGAAAAATGTTCACAGGCAGGGGCGGTATGTTATGTAAAAATTAACATAACACGGGGGTTGCGCTCGTTACCCAACTTAATGGTACACCTCACGGCACGAGCTGACGGCAACCATGCAGCACCTGTGTAGCACCCTCGAAGGAGTCCCGGTTTCTCGGGATTAGCAGCTACATTTCAAGCCCTGGTAAGGTTTTTCGTTTACCGTCGAATTGAACCACATGCTCCACCGCTTGTGCGGGTCCCCGTCTATTCCTTTGAGTTTTAGCCTTGCGGCCGTACTTCCCAGGCGGGATACTTAACGCGTTAGCTTTTTTGACCGACTCTGGCAGGGTCGATACTGCCAAAGTCTAGTATCCATCGTTTAGGGCGTGGACTACACGGGTATCTAATCCGTATCGCTCCCCACGCTTTCGTCCCTTAGTGTCAGGTGTGTTCCAGTGAGCCGCCTTCGCCTCTGGTGTTCTTGCCGATATAAACGCATTTTACTACTACACCGGCAATTCCACTCACCTCTCCCACCCTCTAGTTTGTAAGTATCAACGGCAGGTTCGGAGTTGAGCTCCGAAATTTTACCACTGACTTTACAAACCACCTGCGGACGCTTTACGCCCAATAAATCCGGATAACGCTTGAGGTCTCTGTATTACCGCTGCTGCTGGCACAGAGTTAGCAACCTCTTATTCGCAAGGTACCGTCAAGATTCGTCCCTTGCAAAAGTAGTTTACAATCCGAAGACCTTCATCCTACACGCGGCGTCGCTCCCTCAGACTTTCGTCCATTGGGGAATATTCGTGACTGCAGCCTTCCGTAGAAGTCTGGGCAGTGTCTCAGTCCCAGTGAGGCGGGTCGCGCTCTCACGCCCGCTATCCGTCATAGCCTTGGTAAGCTTTTACCTCACCAACTAGCTGATAGACCATAGGCCCCTCTTGAAGCATTCTTTTGGAACTTTACATGAGAATGACTTATGTCCCCTCATGACCATCGGGAATTAGTTTTCCTTTCGGAAAATTATGCCCGTCTTCAAGGTAGGTTACCAATGTGTTACTCACCCGTTTGCCACTAACTAATCATTGATGTAATCACAAATTAGTCCGTTCGACTTGCATGCCTTACCCACGCCGCCAGCGTTCATCCTGAGCCAGGATCAAACTCTCAATAAAATTGAGATTTGGCTCTCAATGATGCTAGCTGTAGCTCCGTAGAACTACAGATAAAAATTTTTTGAAGTTACCCCAACAACCGTCGGGGTCAAACTTTAATTGAATAGACTTTTCTATCACTTGTTTAATGTCTTGGTTCAAATGTAAATTTTCAATGTTCTTTTTCCTCACCTGATTTAGGCGAAGAAAAAACAGAAACCCAATTTGGAGTTGCTGTTTTTTCTTCTTCTAGTATCCTTAGATTTTTGATCAATTGGACTTAGAAAAATGTCTAAATTGTGATTATTTCTTATGTGATTAGAAGTATACAATATCCCCAAAAACCTGTCAAGTGCTTAAGCTTAAGTTATCCACAAACAACCAAACCTAAAACTTTAAAAAATTTATTCGCCTATTTTTGAGGCAACAAAACCAAAAATTTATAGACTAAATTAAAAGAATAACTTGGAGTGGTTTTTTCTAATTTAGGCAAACACTGATACAGATTATCAAAAAATAAATAGGCTGTTTCTGAATCAAAATTTCCACTGCAAACTTTGATAACTTGATTATTAATAAAAGAATTTAAACCAATGGGTTGTCTAGCAAAAGCTCCAGCTGTAAACGTCTGATTATTTTTAGCCGCAGCCCATGACAGTGCCATATCATAACGATTAAAGTAGGGCAAAATCACTACATGTTGATAATTAGCTAAAAGATTTTTCCAAGTCTCGTACTCTTGATTAAATGTTGTTTGACTTTGAAATTTTTTTACTTTAACACTATAACTATTTCTTTTTTCTTTTAAACCAACTGATAAATCAGTAATTTGAATCACTAGGGCTAAACTGATAATTATAATTGCTGTAGTTTTTTTAAAAAAACGTAAACTAAATAAAGCTCCAATCATTAATAAATAATAAACTGGCCAAAAAAGCCGACCAGAAGAACGAACACAATTGAGAATTTTTTCTATAATAGCCGGCAAAGAATAAGAAAAAATTAAATGCTGGTTGAAATAAATTTTATTACTGAGGGCTAAAAAAAATAAAAATAAAACAACCACGAACACCGGCCAAAACTTTTTACCCAAAGCAATAATCACCTCTCTCCTTTTAATAACTAACCAACTTCCAGAAAAAATACCTAATAAAATTAAACCCAAACCTAAGTAATTAAAACCTTCAAATTGATGTTCTTGTATTGGCAGTTGAGGTAAAAAATTAGACCAGCCCAAGGGATTGACTAAAGCATTTAGATTTAAAGAAAAATCGCCAAACCCATCAGCGCTACCTTCACCAGAAGTTAAGCCAATACTCCAGGATAAAAGAATAAGAATGACTAATAAAATTAAATTATCTCTCCACAATTTTTTCTTAGATGTGCTTTTATATAACCTAATTTGTTCCACCAACCAAAATGGAACAATCATAAAAAAGATATACGGGTGGGTCAGCCAAGCTAAAACTAAAACCACCCCCCAACGCCAAGCTGACAAAACTGTTGGGCGACTAAGACAAAGAAACAAGGCTGCTAAAATAATAAAATGACTAACTAAAGAAGTGTGCCCGGCCGCCCGTTGAAAAATAATTGGACTCAAAACAAAAAAAAGACTACCCAAAATATCTAAGATAGTGTCTTTTTTTATTAATCGCATTAACAAAAAACCACCCATGCCTTGCAAAACAAAACACAAAAACATCCACAATCCTAAATATTGAAAATTACTTGGTAAAAACTGACGGATCAATTTAAAAATAATGGCCAGCAGTGGTAAAGAATCAGTATAGAGAATGGAAACCCCCGTCGGATAATTCAAGTTCTTAATTATTCCCCAAGGCCAGACCCAAGGTGAAGCCCGAAAAAATTCCCAACCAATTTGGTGTTGAAAAGTATCACTGCCATCGGCTAAAATCCAATCAATATTTTGTGGCCAAAAAGTCTGACCTAAAAAAACAAAAAAAACTAAGCCGCCTAAAATACCGGCAACAACTAACCCCCACCATGGCCACCTCTGAAAAAAATTAACGGCTTTTTTTAAGCCTCCAGTCATAAATTTTTTGATGATCACCTGATAATAAAATCTTGGGCACTTTTAAATTCTTAAAAACTTCTGGTCGAGTATAGTGAGGATACTCTGCTTGTGCCATATTCTTTTTTGCTTCAAAAGTTTCTTCTTTTAAAGATTCCTTGTTACCTAAAACACCGGGTCGCAACCTAGAAACCGCTTCAGTTATAGCCAAAGCTCCCAATTCCCCACCAGACAAAACATAATCGCCTAAAGAAATTTTCTCATCAACAAATTTATAAACCCTTTCATCAAAACCTTCGTAGCGACCACAAATAATTACCAATTTTTTTAATTTACTAAACTGTTTAGCTTTTTTCTGATCAAACTTTTTACCAGCTGGATCCATAATAATCACTTTGGTACCAACCTGCTTTTTTTTCTGACCATTTTTAACCAAACCCAAAGATTCTAAACAATTATAAATTGGTTCAACTTTTAAAACCATGCCAGCCCCTCCACCATAAGGAGAATCGTCCACCTTTTGATGTCTATCAGTAGTGAATTTTCTAAAATCGTGCGCGGTAATTTTAATCAAACCAGCTGCCAGGCCACGTTTTAAAATACTTTCACCGATATAATCAGTAATGATTTTAGGAAAAATTGTTAAAATTTCAAACTGCATAAATTCTAATTAAATAGATAATACAATCATAAACTAAAATTAAAAACAAAACAATCCGCTTTCAAGGCGGATTGTTTTTAATTGTCAATTAGATATTCAAATCATCAACTGCTGAAGTATCCACCGCTTCTTCGCGTCTTGGGCGAGGACCGCGGGAACCTTCCGGTTCGTAGATTTTGAGATTGACATGGGCGTTATTTTTAGCGCCGACAATCTTCAAAAGAGTACGAATTGATCTGGCAGTTTGACCTTGACGGCCGATGACATAACCCATATCAGCAGGATTGATGTGAAGAGTGATTAAAACACCTCTTTCATCAACGGTGCGATCGGTTTTGACATCTTCTGGATGACCGACAATGGCCTTAACGACCATTTCTACAAACTGTTGATCGGAATTGGTTACCATAAACGTCTCTATTAATTCTATTTTCAAAAGTCCTGTCGACTAGCGCGTGGGTTTTCCCCTCACCCAGGACTAGATCTAGTATAACAAATTTTTTGCCAAAAGTCAATCTTGCAACTAATCTTGGCTAAATTAAGCGGCTTTAGTTTCTTTAGCTTTATTTTTTTCAGCTATTTTAGCTTTACGTCTGCCAGTTAATTTTACTTTTTTAAGCTTAGTAGCGGCTATAACTTTTTGTTCAACCAATAAATTATGAACTGTAGTTGTCGCCTGAGCGCCTTTGCTTAACCAGTAATTAATTCTTTCACTTTTTAATTGACTCTGCTTTTTACGAGCATCATAAAAACCCAAATTTTCTAAATAAGAATTCTTGGGATCCTTAGATTTTTCAATCAAAATCAATCTGAAGGTCGGTTCTTTAGCTTTACCGAATCTAGCTAATTTAATAGTCAACATAAATAAAAATTTACCTTTAATTTTTAAGTATTTATAGTATAAAGAAAAAAATTAAATCAGTCAAGGGATTATTGGCGATTAACCATTTTTTCCGCTTCGGCTAATTTAACAGACAAAAGACGAGAAACACCATCATCGCCCATAGTCACACCATACAAAATTTGTGCCTTATTCATAGTGGATCGGTTATGGGTAATCACAATAAATTGAGTTCGAGCGGATAACTGATCAATAATTTCGGCTAAACGCATAGTATTAGCCTCATCTAACGCCGCGTCTACTTCATCCAACACCACAAATGGCGAAGGACTATAAGACAAGATAGCACAAATCAGGGCCACTGAAGCCAAGGCTCTTTCACCACCTGACAAAATATTAATATCTTTAATTCTTTTACCTGGCGGCGTGGCTTGGATATCAATCCCAACTAAAATTGGTTCGCCAGTTTGTTCAATCAAATCCTTGGCCTGAGAAACTTCTTTTTCCTCACTATCTTCTTCTAATTCTTCATCTTTAGTTGGATCCTCATAAATCATGATCAATTTAGCTGACCCACCATTAAATAAAATTTGAAAGAAATGATTAAACTCTTCATTAATTTTATGCATGGCGTCATCACGTTTAGTTTTCATCACCTTATCCAAATCGGTAATGGTTGCTACCACATCCACAATCGCCTTTTGTAAATCGGTAATTTGAGTAGACAAAAAATTAAAACGCTCCTCGGTTTCTTTATGTTCGGCAACAATTTCCGGATCAATACCGCCGATCAATTCTAATTGATGTTTCAATTTAAAAATTTGTGGCTGAATTTCTTCTGGCAATATCGGCTCTGATAAAACAGTTTGAAGTTTAACTTCGGAGGACAACTCCCCCATTTCTAAACTAATTTCCTCTGCCAAACCATCTCGTTTAGTTTCTAAACGCGCCAATTCTATCTGGACGCTGTTCAATTCTTGTTCCACCTTATGAACTTCTAATTGCTTGGCCTGTAGAACTCTTTGTAGCTCAAAAATCTCGCCCTTCTTTTGCTTCTCCGCTTCATTTAATTCTTGCATGGCCTGATTAATTGCGGTGATTTCCCGAGCCTTATTCTGCAAATCCTTATCTAATTCACTCAATTCCTTAATTAAAGTTGGATCGGGCACAAATTCCTTTTTTGTACCAGAAGGATTTTTAATCTTATTCAACAAAATAACTGTTTTATCTTTAGCTGCGGTTGATAATTTTTGCAACACTGGTAAATCTTCCAAACTCTTGGCACTAATCAATTTACTAATTAATAAATCTTGATCTTTTAATAAATTTTCTAATTCTTCAATAATTGATTCATAAGCCAAAGCTCCGTTGCCCACAACTCGTTCGGCACGCACTCGCAATAATTCCAACTGATTTTGTAATTTAAATTTCTTTTCCTGAATTTGTCCGCGGGTCGCCAAAACGGCTTCGTATTTTTTTTGCCAATCCAAAAATTCTTGAGAAGCAGTGGTTTTTTCTTCTAAATTTTTAAAACGATTTAAAATTTCCTGTTGTTCACTTTTTTTTCTTTGCAATTCTTCATCAATTCTGGCGTATTGTTTTTCAAATTCTGCCACTCTTAATCCTAGAGATTGCCACAATTTTCCATAATATTTTTTCTGTAATTCTCGTAAATCCTTTTCCACCAACTCCCTTTCTGCTAACCGTTTGGTCTGTCTTTGCAAATATCTTAAACGTGGTTCGATTTCTTTTAAAATACCTTCGGCTTGAATTAAATTATTTTGGGAAGATTCCAATTTATTAAAAGCTATCTGTCTTTTAATTTGTAACTCTTTAATTCCCGCCGCTTCATCTAATAACTCTTTACGTTCAGCGGGGGTGGCACGAAGAATATAATCGGCCATACCTTGGCCAATGACCAAATAATTTTTTTGGCCAAACCTCGCCCGAGCCAACAACAAAACAATATCTTGCAACCTCGCTTGATGATTATTAATTAAATATTCGCTTTCTCCGTCGCGATAAATTCTTCTGGTAATTACCACCTCGGACATTTCAATATCCGCTTCGCCATCTTCATTATTTAAAACCAAAGAAACCTCGGCTACACCTAGACGAGATTTTTTATCCGAACCGGCAAAAATTACATCTTCACTTTTTTTCCCGCGCAAAGTTTTTAAGGACTGTTCGCCCAAAACCCAACGAATAGCATCAGCCACATTACTTTTTCCCGAACCGTTAGGACCAACAATAGCCGTAATCCCCTTTTTACTATTTTGAGGCATTAAAAACTCCAAAACTGTTTTTTGGGCGAAAGATTTAAAACCATGAATTTCCAAACGCTGCAAATACATATTCCTAGATGGATAATAACAAATCCAATTATATCACCACTTGACCTTATTTATCAAATAGATTATACTCCCTTGATTACCCTTATGATAACCGTAGCCAAAAAAATTCACGAAGAAATTTTAGGAGCCAACAAAATCCTGATAATTTCCCACAAAAACCCTGACGGAGACACCCTTTCCAGTGCCTGCGCTTTGATGCAATATCTTCAATCTTGCAATAAAGACCATCAGGCTTTTTGTGCTACACCAATTAACAAAAATTTGGCTTTTTTGCCTCATTTAGAGCATTTTTCCACGACTCCAGAAATTTTTAAAAAGGACTTTTTTGATGTTGTAGTGGTTTTTGATTCTGGTGATTTGCTTTATGCAGGAGTGGAAGACTACTTAGATAATCTGGATTACTCCCCAACTATCATAAACATCGATCATCACCCCACCAATCAATTTTATGGCCACCATAATTTAGTTGTACCGTCAGCTGCTTCCACCACCGAAGTTCTTTATCGTTTTTTTCAAATTAATGATGTGGAAATTGATAAAAATTTGGCCACCTGTTTATTAACTGGGATAGTTACTGATACTGGACATTTTTCCAACCCTTCCACCTCGGCTTCATCTTTAAAAATCGCTAGCCGTTTAATGAATGCCGGAGCTAACTTGCGACTAATCCAAGGTTGGACTCTTAAAAACAAAACTCTTAATGGTTTAAAACTCTGGGGGCAAGTATTAAGTCGTCTCCAAAAAAATGAAGAATTGGATATTGCCACCACAATTATTACTAAAGAAGATGTGGAGAAAAATAAAATTAGTGATGAAGAAATCGAGGGCTTGGCAAATTTTTTAAATAATTTATCCGGTGCCAAAGTCATTATGGTTTTACGAGAAAAAGACGATGGGGTAATTAAGGGCAGTTTGCGTACTACTAGTTCGGAAGTTGATGTGAGCGAATTAGCTAAAATTTTTGGCGGTGGAGGACATGCAAAAGCCGCTGGATTCTCAATCAACGGTAAATTAGAAGAAAAAGATGGGATGTGGCAAGTGGTATAAAAAAATAACTAATTAAAATAACTAGAAAATATTCCCCTTAAATTATAAATGAAAATTGTTTGTTAAAATATTTGCATAGCTTTTATAGGGATGGTATAAATAACATATCATCCTTTTTTTTATATTATTATTAAATTGATCAAATTAGCTGATTTATTTCTCAATCTAGCAATAATAAAATAAAATATTTTAATTAAAAAAACTATGCCAGACAATCAAATTAAATCTCAATTTCTTATCCCTACCGTAATAGAAAAGACTACTTACGGTGAAAGGGCCTATGATATTTATTCCCGACTTTTAAAAGATAGAATAATTTTTCTTGGCACCGCTGTTGACGATAATGTGGCCAACACAATTATTGCCCAATTGTTATTTTTAGCCAACCAAAGTCAGGATAAGGAAATAAAATTATATATCAACAGTCCAGGTGGGTCAGTAACTGCTGGCTTAGCCATTTACGACACCATGCAATACATCAAACCAGATGTTTCTACCATTTGTATTGGGATGGCTGCTTCAATGGGTGCGGTTTTACTAGCTGCTGGACAAAAAGGTAAAAGATTTATTCTACCTAATGCTGAAGTAATGATTCATCAAGTAATGGGCGGTGCCGAAGGCCAAGCCACTGATGTCAAAATTCGTGCGGAACATATTTTAAAGATCAAAGATCGCTTAAACAAAATTTTAGCTTCTCACACTAATCAACCGATTGATAAAATAGAAAGGGACACTGATCGCGACAATTTCATGAGTCCAGAAGAGGCCTTAAAATATGGTTTGGTGGATAAAATTATAAAAAAGTAAAAAATCTTTCTAGCAAAAAGCCGCCTAGAAATTTACTGGCGGCTTTTATTTTTTGGCTAAATTAAGCTTAAAAATAATTTTATTCAATTAGACCCCTTGACAAATAAAAATAATTATGTTATGATAGCTAGTCATCGTTAAAACTCTCCTAGAGAGATTATTTGAAAGGCCTTAACAAAAGTAGGTGCTCACGACAAGCATGGGGATTTGTTGAAGGACAGATCTGGTCCTTGACTCGACTTCTCCTTTGACAAATCTTCTTGAGCACCTACTTTAAAAAGGCTTTTAAAAAAAGTAAGCCCAATTCTGAAAAAGAAAAGGGCTTATTTTAATACCTAAGGAGTAACAACGATAGAAGTGACGGCGGTAGAACTGGCAACTGTTGCCTGCCCTTGAGGAGAATTGGGTGCATCAGGTACGGTAGAGGTGGAGGTTAAAAGACTATCTGTTTCAGCCGGCTCAGTTAATTTTTCTACTCCAATATAACAGACCGAACCCCAAGGGCGATAATGGCTTTTAAATTCTTGGTCTTTAATTGTTCCATCGGTATAAGTAATGGTGTAATTAAAAATGGCATCAGCACCAGCATGAGCTGATTCGGTGCATTTCTTTTGGCCAACAGGTAAATCTAAAGTTTCAATCAGTTTAGCCTCTGGCGGAGCTTTAATATTATAAACTTGCGGATCGGTTTTTTTAACACTTCGGCCATCTTTAGTGCCCCAAAATTCAAAAATTAACTCGGTACCTTCAATCCGACCCTGAACTAAAATATAATTACCTGTATCATTAATAAATCTAAAATCAGGTGAGGGATCATAAATAGTCGCGTCAACCCCCACTGGTGGCTCATAATAAGAAACTCGATATGCGTGAGCCGCTCTTTCTAATACCGGCAAACCAGAAGATAAAACAGCTCTAAACAAAGTAGTTGAAACTTGGCACAACCCACCACCAAATTCTGGAACTGTTTTACTTCCTTTAATTACTAACTCCGGAACATAACCGTTAGTTTCATCTATAGGTTTTAATCTGGTAATAGTGGAAAAAACCTCGCCCGGCGCAATCAGAATTCCGTTTAAAATTTTAGCCCCAGCGGCAATATTTTTTTTACGATTAGCTGAGCTACCCTTAAAATTAGTCTTCCCTACTCCTAACAATTCCCTAACTCCAAAGCTATTAACTTTTTCTAAAGTTAATTCTGGATCAACTGTTTCCATTACTAAAATAATATTCCTATCGCCATTATTTAAAAGCGCTTCTTCTACCGATTTTAAAACTACTATTAAATTAATTTTTTTACCAGACTGGCCAGGCTTGAATTCTTTAACTTTACCATTTTCAATAACAAATTTAGCCTCCTCAAAATCTGTTTCTATTTCTGAGAAAACCTTAGTCTGCAGATAATTTTTTAATTTATCTTCATCAACAGCAACAACCAATTTATTTTTTTCTTTCTTCAAGACTAGCCACTGGGCCCATTCACCGGGCTCAACAATAAAATTCTTATCCCCTGATTGAAAGGTTATTTTACCCTTAGATAATATCTCGGAAACCTCCCCTGTTTTTTTCTCAGCTTCCGCTTTAGTAATAGTTGGTTTGGCTTCTTCCAATTTTAAAGAAATATCAGACAGGTCAAAATTATCCAAACGATTTTTTAACTCCTTTAAAGCCAATTGATAATTAAAAGATTTTCCAGCTGATTCTTCCTGAATAGAAAGCTCTAAATTAGAATTATTTTTAACTTGTAAAGCAGCATTCTTAAATTCTGTTTCATATGTAGAAAGATTTTCTCGCAAAAAATTAAGAGCTTCTTCGGAAACAAATGAGTAAGTTGGTTCTATCTTAATGCCAAATAGGCGCAAATAGAGACGGGAAAAAATTTGATTTAAACGATTACCAGTTCGTCCCATAGATAGGGCTTTTTGAACTGTTGTCTCGCTGTCGTAATCAAAAATAACATTGGAAATTTCCGGATTAGTCAAAGAGTGATTAACCGAAGCCAAATTAAGTGAAACGTTTTTATAAACAAAAGACACTCCATGATTTTCCATGGTCTCTATTTGCTTAGTCACAATTCTTTCTGCCTGCTCTTTAGATAAACCGCCTAAATCAACTTGGCCAACAGTTACGCCCCTCGCCACCACATTAGCCGGTAATTGCGATAAAAGAGCAAAAAATCCAGCTAAAACAAAAAACAAACAGGCAAAAATTATCACCACCACCCATAAAGACCAACGACTTTTGTCCTGTGCTTTTTCCTGTTTGTCTTCGGACATAAATTTCAATTTTTTTTCAAAATCTGATTTAAAATATTTTTAGCCTTAGCCTCTCTATCTTGAGTTTCTTCAATTGAACGACCAAAAAAAACTGACATAACACTGCCCTCTTCGGTTTCGTCCGGTAGACAGTCAATACTCACGGTCAATTTTTGGCCATCGTCAAATTTCAAAACCGCCTTGTTTTCATCCAAATTATCAATCACACAAGTCATCTTTTTTTGTTTCAACATATTTTTATTCTACAACTTTAATTGGAACTTTCTTTTTAGACGATTCTTTAGGGATTACAATAGTTAAAACACCATTTTTAAAAGTAGCAACAGCTTCATCGGTAATCACATCAACTGGTAACACAATCGTCCGGGAAAAACTTCCCCAATAGCACTCGCGATAAAAATAATCCTCTTCTTTAAGATTAATTTCTCTTTCTCTTTTTCCTCTAATAGTTAAAAGATCATTATGAATATTAACGGAAATATCTTCTGGCTTAGCCCCAGCAATAGTAGCCACAATCACCAATTTATTTTCTTCTTGGCCGACATCAACCGACAACTGTCCTTCATCCTGCTGACTCAATTCCCATTCTGGTTCTTCTTTTTTTGTCTTAGCTTGAACTCGATTTTTTAAACTGGAAAAAAAGTCGGTTTTTTCCATAATTGGAATACTTTTAATGACTTTTTTCTCGGCCATATAATTTAAAAAAATAATTTAAAAACTTAAGATTATTATATCAAAAAAGAATTTCTTGGCCAAATAAAACAAAAACAAAGCCTTTTTGAGCTTCGTTTTTGATGGCGGAAGGGGTGAGATTCGGACTCACGGCCCTTTAAAGGGGCGCCGGTTTTCAAGACCGGTGCATTAGACCACTCTGCCACCCTTCCTTCAAAATTATAAAACATGACTAATTATACTGTTTTTTTATCATCTTGTCCAGAGGACGATCCTTTTTCTTTTAATCATTTCTTTTCCACTGTTTGAGCAATTTCATCTGCAATTTTATCAACTTCAAAAATGGCACGCTCTGTTTCACATTCCGATGCCTTTAGTTCATCATAGTTCTGGCATTGGACAAATCTCAAGGTAAAAGTTAGAACAATAGTTTTATCATCTTTAGGCAAAGCATAGGCATAACTAGTATAAACACTACCAGCTGCCCCCTCACTAACTTGGGTAACGCAATAAGTCCGATTATTTATTATTCGTGATTCGGTTTTTCCACCAGCCAAAATCTCGTTACCAGAAGAAACGCAAGAAAATTTTTGTTTTAAAATTTTAACTTGGGGTGGCCACTCAACAGCGCTAATATAACTAGTTGATAAAATTGGTGGATAATTAAAAACAACATCTTCAACTGTGGTAGTCGCAACCCAATTTTTACTTTCTGGTTGGCTATTTTCTTTATTTTGCGTCAAAAAATATCTCAACAAAAAACTAAATCCCACAACTACAATTACAATTGCTAATCCTAAAAAGAAAAATTTTTTCTTATTCATACTTAAATAGTTTGGCCAACAAATTGGCTGTTATATAAAGAAGCATAAAAACTATCTTTAGCTAAAAGTTCTTGGTGCGTCCCCTGCTCCACAATATTACCGTCGCGCACTACTAAAATTAATTCGGCGTTTTTAATAGTTGACAGGCGATGGGCAATTACAAAACTAGTCCGGCCATGAGTTAATTTGTCCATAGCTGATTGGATCAAACTTTCGGTACGAGTATCTACCGAGCTAGTGGCTTCATCCAAAATTAACATCGGGGCGTTAGCCAAAATTGCTCGAGCAATCGTTAATAATTGTTTTTCCCCAGCAGAAATATTATCAATGGAATCGGCAATTATTGTTTCATAGCCTTGAGGTAGGGTGCGAATAAAATGATCAATGTGAGCTTCTTTAGCAGCTTCAATAATTTCCTCTCGAGTCGATTCTGGTCGTCCAAAAGCGATATTTTCCGCAATAGTTCCATTAAACAACCAGGTGTCTTGAAGGACCATACCAAACATTCGCCGGACTTCTTGGCGTTTCATTTTTTCAATATCCACCCCATCAATTGTAATAGAACCCTTGTCTATATCATAAAAACGCATCAACAAATTTACAATCGTGGTTTTGCCGGCTCCAGTTGGTCCAACAATTGCCACATTACAGCGCGAGCTAATAGCGGCGGTAAAATTTTTAATAATTGTCTTATCTGGACGATAGCCAAAACAAACATTTTTAAACTCCACCTTTCCTAAAATTTCTTTTGGAGCGGACAAAGTTTTAGTTTCTTTCCCTTCCTCTTCTTCATCCAAAAAATCAAAAATGCGTTCGGCCGCAGCGATTGTTGCTTGAAAAATATTAGCGATATTAGCTGTCTGAACTATTGGCCGAGTAAATTCATTGGTGTATTGAACAAAAGCTTGGATGCCTCCAATACTAACCTTACCCAAAAGAGCCAGCCAACCTCCTGCCACTGCCACTGCCACATAACCCAAATTACTGATTAAATGCATTACCGGCATCATCAGACCAGAAATAAACTGGGATTTCCAGCCGCTATCATACAATTTCTGGTTTATTTTATTAAATTGTTTGATAGATTCTTCTTCGCCATTAAAAGCTTTTACTACAATATGATTGGCAAACATTTCTTCGATATGTCCATTAATCTTACCTAAAGAATTTTGCTGTTGTTTAAAATAAGCTTGGGAACGACCAATGATTTGTTTAATAAAGAAAAAACTTAAGGGTAAAACAATTAAAGCAATCAAAGTCATTTGCCAACTAATGATAATCATCATTATTAAAATTCCCACTAACGAAACAAAGGCAGTAACTACTTGAACCAAGCCTTGGTTAAGATTTTGACTGATAGTTTCTACATCGTTAGTTACTCGACTGATAATATCGCCTTTTTCATGCTGATCAAAATAACGCAAAGGTAAACGGGAAATTTTTAAAGAAATATCGCGTCGCAGTGCATAAGTAATACGTTGAGAAACAGTGGCCATTATCCAACTTTGAAAATAGTTAAAACCAGCCCCAACAAGATACAAACCAATTAACCAGAAACCAATGTGTCCTAAAGAATTAAAATCAATTCTAGGTGATTCTGTTTTCAAACCCTGAATAATAACATCGGTCATATTACCCAGAATCTTCGGCCCGGCAACTGAACACAAGGTTCCCAAAACAGCAAAAATAAAAACTAAAATAAAACTACCCCAATAAGCCTTAAGATACTGGATAAAAGCTAAAAAATTTTTTTTGAATTGTTTGGGTTTTTCTCTCACTCCCATCCTAATACCCCCGGGTGGCCCGCCACCTCCACGAAATTCTCTGGCAATTGGTTTTCTGTCCATATTGTTAACTATTAAGTTCGGCAGCTGATAATTGCGATTCGGCAATTTCTTTATAAACCCGACAAGTTTTTAATAAATCCGCGTGTCGACCCTGACCAACTATTTGTCCATTTTCCAAAACTAAAATATTATCAGCTTGCAGAATTGTGCTAATTCTTTGGGCAACAATAATTATCGTTGCGTTTTTTAATTGACTTTTTAAAGCCTGACGCAGAGCAGCATCGGTTTGGAAATCCAACGCAGAAAAACTATCGTCAAATAAAAAAATTGGTGCTTTTTTTATTAAAGCTCGAGCAATTGACAACCGTTGTTTTTGTCCACCAGAAATATTAGCACCGCCTTGGGCAATAGGATGATCCAGACCAGCCAAATTGCTCTCAATAAATTCCGTAGCCTGAGCAATGGTTGCTGCTTGATCAATTTCTCCTTTTTTTGCCTGACGATCGCCGTATAAAATATTGCTCTTAATCGTGCCAAAAAATAAAGAAGCTTTTTGGGGTACATAGCCAATCTGCTCATGCAATTTATGTTGAGTGATCTGACGGACATCTACACCATCTAAAGTAACCGAACCAACTGTTACATCATATAAACGCAAAATTAGACTTAATAAAGTTGATTTACCGCTGCCAGTACTACCAATAATGGCTGTGGTTTGCCCCGGTCTAGCCACAAAGGAAATATTGTTTAAAACTGGGTGTTCCGATCCTTTATAGCTAAAACTAACTTCTTTAAACTCGATTATCCCCTTAACTTTATTTGCCCAAGAGAGAGGCTGAACCGGATCTTTAATTTGTGGCGCAGTTGATAATATTTCCTCGATACGTTTAACTGAAACGGCAGCTCGCGGTATAGTTATAAAAATAATTGATAACATGAAAAAAGAAAAAATTGTTTGGATCACATACTGAATAAGAGCCACGACGTTACCAATATTTAATTTATTAGCCCCGATTAAATAAGCCCCAAGCCAAACTACAGCAACCGAAGCCAAACCCATAATCAAAGTCATGCCTGGTTGAATTATTGACATTAAACGCCCCACAAAAATATTTAGATTTGTTGATTCGCGATTAGTTCCATCAAACTTTTTATTTTGTTCCCGGTCTTTATCATAAGCACGAATTACCCGCACACCAACTAACATCTCCTGAATTTGTAACCCTAATTTATCCACCATTTTTTGAATAATTGTAAATTTAGGAACAGCCACCAAAAAAAGTATAATCATAACTACAATTAAGGAACCAACTGCGGCTAAAATTATCCAAAACATGCTAGGCGCTAAATGATTAGCTTTAATTACTGCCCCAATGCCCATAAATGGCGCCAAAAATGTCATCCGCATCAACATATAAAAAACACTCTGTATTTGCTGAATGTCATTAGTGGCACGAGTGATCAAAGACGAGGTAGAAAAATTATTAAACTCATCTAAAGAAAAACTTTCAACTTTAGAAAAAATAGCTTCGCGTAACCGACGGGCATGGCCAACAGATATTTTTGCAGCTAAAAAACTAACCCCCATAGAAAATAAACCGCCTAAAATCGTCACCAGAAGCATCTGCTCACCCAAAGACCACACAATATCCAGCTTTTTTTGACTGATTCCGTCATTAACAATTTTAGCAGTATAATCAGGCAAAATTAAATTAACATAACCTTGGCCGCAAACAAAAAAGACCAACAAAATAAAAGCTGGTAAGTAGGGTTTAAAGTATTTTAAAAAATAACGCATAAAAATAAATCACAATCTGCCTTTTATTCTTTTATATTATACTCCAAAAAAGACTCCTAACAAACAAAAAAACAAACTTCATCCTAAGACAGAAATTTGTTTTTTGATGTAAAACTTGGCGGTGTTTTTTGAACGAAGTTCGAACATTTTTTGAGCAAAACCCCCAATAAGGAAGCCAGCCCCGCCGTCGCTCGGAAACCTCGCCACCCCGCAAAAAAGTTTTCTTCACATTTTTTGATTTGCGCGCGCCGATTTTTTTCTTCTAAAAGGAAAAGAAAACTTTTTTGCTGGGTTCTGCTCTTAACGAGCAGGACGGCGGAGCTGTCCACTTTTTGATTTAGCTCGGGCGAGGCGGAATTCCCCCCACACCCCCCTTCCGCCTCGCCCTCGCTTCCGACGGCTCTTTTTTCGGCGGATTTGGAGTGCGTATTTTGCAAAGCAAAATGCGCCGCCAGAGTTGATGTTGCCCTTGCCCCAACCCTCCCGTGCGCGGGCAACGACAAGGAACTCCCTAAAGATTCATTTACAATTTTTGAAAAATTAGTTATCATTATAGTATCAAGAAAGAATGCTTTATATTATATTCTATATACTATAATGTTAAACAATTGCGAAAGATATGTCAAATAATAAAATCGCTGAAAACTTAAAGAAACTAAGGGCTAAAAAGGGGCTTTCTCTTGAGAAAATCGCTCGCCTTGCCGATTTGTCGCTTAATACTATTGTTAAGATTGAAAATGGTGTTAATAAAAATCCGACAATAGAAACGCTGACCAAGATCGCCAAGGCGCTTGAAGTCGGCGTGGACGATTTAATAAATTAAAACTATGAAAAATATATTTGAACAACTGACAGATTTATTAAAAAAAGATGAGCGTCTTGTTTCGCAGGACGGCATAATTTTGAAAAATCAAGCGCAGGAACTGGCGCGAAAAAATGATCCTGAACTTATTAAACTTTTACTTTCAGATAAAGCGACAAAACAACACTTCTTTTTTGAGGTAGAAAAGACACTGATTTTTGATAAAGAAAAATTTATCCGCTTTATATCCAACAAACAATTTTTGCCGGATTCTTATACGGCTTTCAAAAACAAAATCGGCTTGACTGCCGGCGATGAATATTTGAGTGAAAGCAAAGAAGTGGTTTTAGCTTGGCCCTACAAAGATTGTGTTTTGGAAGGCGGAATGACCAAAGAAGATCAAAAGAGAGATGAGATTTTTTATAATGAAACACTAGCGCCGGACGATATTAATCGTTTGCTCGATCCAAAGGTGTTTACCAATTTCAAACGGCTAGACAAAAACGGCGAACACAAACTGGACGGCTTCAAGCGCGATGAAAAAGGCACAATCAATGATAATTTGATTATCAAAGGCAACAACCTGCTTGCTCTCGCTTCGCTCAAAAAAGAATTCGCCGGAAAAGTGAAATTAGTTTATTTAGATCCGCCATACAATACACCGGGCGAGGCAAATACTTTTTCTTATAACAACTCATTTAATCACTCTTCTTGGCTAACATTCATGAGGAATCGTATTGAAATTGCCCAACAATTATTAAAAGAGGATGGACTGATGTGCCTAGCGATTGACGATGTAGAATATGCTTATTTGAAAGTTCTTTGTGACGATGTTCTTGGTAGAGAAAACTTTTTAGCAACAGTGGTTGTGCAGATTAAAAAAGAAGGCAGGACAGATAGCGAATTTTTTGCAACCTCTCATGATTATGCTCTATTTTATTGTAAAAATAAAAACAAAGCCAAAATAAATAATCTAAGTATCTCTGAAGAAAATGCGCGTAAGTGGAAAGAAATTGATGAAACCGGAAGATATTATTGGCGTGATTTTGTAAGAACTGGTGGTAATGCAACTCCGGAAGATAGACCAAACCAAGACTATGTTATTTACTATTCTAAAAAATTAAAATCTATTGTTGGAGTAGGAGGTTATAGCGAGAATGATCCTTCTGAAAAATATAAATCAAATGTTGTTTACTATATAAATGACGACGGTGAGTTTGAAGAAAGCACAAAAAGTAATTTTACCAAAATATATTCCGATTTGATTGAGTATTTACCTAATGGAAGCAAAGGCGAAAGACAAGTTTGGAGATGGTCAGATAGAGAGAAAGTTATGTGGGCAGTTAAGATGGGAGAAATAGCTGTCATAGAAAATAAAGTAAAAATAAAAGATCGTATTAGAGAAGGTTCGAAACCAACAACAACCTGGTATGATAGCGACTTTAATGCGACTTCACATGGGACATTATTATTGAAAAAATTATTTGGAGGAAAAAAGGTTTTTTCCTATCCAAAATCGTTGTTCACGATGCTTGATGTTATAAAAGTATCAACTGATAAAAATTCAAGTGATATTGTTTTGGATATTTTTGGAGGTAGTGCAACTACGGCTCATGCAGTCAATAGAGCGAATAAACTAGATAACGGGGATAGAAAATTTATAATTGTTGAACAAATGGAGTATATACAAAAAGCTACTATCCCAAGAATAATAAAGACTTTTAAAGATGATGATTCTCTTGTTTATTTAGAACTCGCAAAATGGAATGAGGAATGGATAGAAAAAATTGAAAAAGCGAAAACTGTCAAAGAACTTGCCAAACTTTGGGACGAGATGAAAGAAACCGCCTTTTTGAGCTACAAAGTTGATCCGAAAACCGTTGATGCTAATGCAAAAGATTTTGCGGATTTGACTATTGCTGATCAAAAGAAGTTTTTGATTGAGTGCTTAGATAAAAATCAGCTTTATATCAATTTGAGCGAGATTGAAGATAAAGAATATGGAGTAAGTAAAGAAGATAAAGCGCTCAACAAAGATTTTTATAACGGCAAATAATTATGTTATACGACGAATTTAACTCATATAAAAATTTTGCCGGCGTTGATGTTTTTAAAAACAAGGCAACAGAAAAAATAGATGTTTTGAAAAATCTCAATCCGGCTTTTCCGGCGCGCGAATACCAAAAAGAAGCGCTGGGGAGATTTTATTATTATTGCGAAGAATATCACCAAAAACAAAAGCCGATTCATTTGATGTTTAATATGGCGACCGGTTCGGGTAAGACGCTCATCATGGCAGCGAATATTTTGTATTTTTATCAAAAGGGCTACCGCAATTTTATATTCTTTACCCGTCTTGGCAACATTATACAAAAGACCAAAGCCAATTTTCTTGATCCGAATTCCAAAAAATATTTATTTGCCG
>DAOMZV010000011.1:0-27052 GCA_035400705.1 Candidatus Magasanikiibacteriota bacterium | reverse complement strand
GCTTTCTTAGTTGGTTTAACCGCCAGCTAACGAGCACGAAGGGGCTTTTTTTATTATCAAAAAACCGCCCCAACAGGACGGCTTTCTTTTTTAAATTTCCACACCAATTTTTTCTCTAACTTTTTTCATCATCTCTTTAGCTTCTTGTCGCGCCCTGGCGGCGCCAGAAATCAAAATTTCTTTCACCTGTTTTTCATTAGCGTCCCATTCTAATTTTTTTTCTCTAATCGGTTGTAAAAAATTATTAATCCTCTCCCCTAATAATTCTTTAGATTCTTTATAAGAAATCTTGCCTTCTTTATAAGCCTGCTCTAATTCTTTTAATTCTTCCGGGGTGGCAAAAAGTTTGTGCAAAGCAAAAATATTGTCGGTCTTGGGATCTTTGGGGTCGGTCGCGCCCTTGCTGTCGGTTTTTATTCCCATCACCTTTTTAATTACCTGTTTTTCATCATCAAACAACCCAATGGTATTTTTATAACTCTTACTCATTTTGCGGCCATCTAAACCGATTACAGTAGCCACTTCTCCCAAAATTCTTTCCTGGGGAACTTTAAAGGTTTCGCCAAAAACATTATTAAACTTTTTCGCCATATCTTGCGCCATCTCCAAATGCTGTTTTTGATCCTGCCCAACCGGAACCACTTCCGAGTTATACATTAAAATATCCGCCGCCATTAAAACCGGGTAATCAAACAAACCCATATTGATTGGATTGCCTTTAGCCACCGCATCTTTATAGGCATGAGCACGTTGCAATTCAGCAATGGGTGTTAAACAATTAAAAATCCAGGCTAATTCTGTAACTTCGGGCACATCCGACTGTTTAAATAAAACGACTTTTTGAGGGTCTAAACCAATAGATAAATAGGCTTTAGCAATTTCTAAAATATTTTTGGATAATTCATCTTTATTCTGTAATTGGTTCAACGCGTGATAATCAGCAATAAAAATAAAACTTTCAAACTGATTTTGTAAATCTAAAAACTGACGCATGGCGCCAAAATAATTGCCAATATGAATTTCGCCGGTTGGCTTAATGCCCGATAATAATCTTTGCATAAAAAACTTTTAAATATACTAAAATTTTAGCATTTCAGCTGTCTTTGGTCAATCAATCTGCCTTAATGACAAAATATTGACAATGGGATAAAATTATGATATATTAGTTTGTTAAAAGCCTAATCAAAACAGTTCCTTAACTTTGAGGAGAAAACGTCGTGTTCAAAAAAATATTCTGGTGGTTTTTGTATACTAACTTTGGACAGTGGATAAGCACAAAATTTTCCGGGGGTTGGTGTTTCTTAAAACCGGGAGATACCCGCTTCAAATTTACCCCAGAACATAACTCCATTAGATACTTGGGAGACCAAAAGGCTGTGCCAGATCGCGGCCTTAGTTTTCAGAGAAACAAATGGACTGTTTGGATAATTTTCAAGCTGGCTTCCACTTGTGTTTCTCAGTGGGTTGTTATTGACACCCATAATGGAAAACGCCTCCTTATGACCAAACCCCTAAAGGGTATTATTGCCATTCGAGTCGGTCATGAAAATGCCGTCATTAGGGTGGCGGTAGCAACAAAGCAACGGGTTCTTCCTACACCACCGGCCTTCCTTTGCCGTTGGGAAGAAAATCAACCCTGGCCCTTTCCAGACGGCCAGAAAAAAAACCAGGTTATTTTCATCTAACTTTTATCCCTATCAAGACCAATTGATAGGGATTTTTATATATAATAAAAATACCAGTCCTAAGACTGATATTTTTATCAAAACGGGTAGCGGGTAATCTCACTCGTCGTCCGCCAATAGCAGACTCCTCTCACAGAAACCTTCGGGTTTCCGTGTTCCTTCCTCAAAATGAGAAAACCAGGGTTTTCTCCCTTTCCTGTTCGATTCCCGTATTAAAAAATAAACAAAAAAGACCAACCGTCAAGGTTAGTCTTATTTGTCAGAGCGGGTAGCGGGAATCGAACCCGCGTCTTCAGCTTGGAAAGCTGTAATAATAGCCATTATACTATACCCGCGAAAGGAGGAATAAGGCGACCAAGCTTGCTTGGTAATCTTTTCCGAGTGAGCGGGCACACGAAGTATACCCGCAAAGTGAACAGGAAGCAGACAAGCTTACTTAGATATTTTCTGCGATTTTCTCACAACGCTTCACATTATAGCAAATCCCCCTTAAAAAGCAAGCCTGAGCTTCCTTTTTGCCAAACGAAGTACCCTTAACACCAATGCCACGGCCAAAGACATACTTACAACCAAAAACAAGTTAGACCAAGATATTTCAGTTAGATGAAAAATTCTCCGCATAATTGGTATTTCAGCAATGAAACAAATTAAAACAAAAGTAACACCAACAATAGCTAATAATAATTTATTAGATTTTACTTGATGCGGCTCACGGCTAAAAATTATTAAAAATATCTGTGATAAAACCAAACTCATAAAAGCAGTTGTGCGCCCCAGTTCCAAATTGCCTAATCGCAAACCAAAATAATAATAAAAAGCCAAAGAAACAAACAAAATAGCCAGACCCTGAACTAAAACAATTAAAATTAAATGGCGATTAAGCAACGGTTCTTGAGGAGAAGTTGGGGGTTGCTTCATTAAGTTACGCCTCGGAGCCTCCCTCTCAAAACCTAAAACAGCCGAGGGATCACAGATTAATTCTAGAAAAATAATATGAATTGGCATAAAAACCAAAGGCTGACCAAACAATAAAGGTAAGATAGCTAAACCAACAATTGGCAAATGAAAGGAAAATAAAAAAACAAAAGCTTGGCGCAAATTATCATAAACACGTCGTCCTTCTTTAATTGCATTAACAATCGTAGCAAAATTATCATCCATTAACACGATACCTGCGGCAGCCCGAGCCACTTCTGTCCCTTTTAAACCCATAGCCAAGCCAATATTAGCTTGGCGCAAAGCCGGGGCATCATTAACCCCGTCACCGGTCATTGCCACTATCTCCCCCATATTTTGTAAAACCTTAACAATTAAATATTTTTGTTCTGGATGAACTCTGGTAAAAATATCGTGACGTTTGACAGCTTCCTGCAAAGCCGTGGGTGACATTTTTTCCAAATCATTGCCAGTCAAAATCTCTTCATTATGATTTAAACCAACTGCTTCGGCAATACTATGCGCAGTCAATTTATTGTCTCCGGTAATCATAATGATGCGGATTCCGGCTCTTTGGCATGTAGCCACGGCTTCTTTAACACCTTCACGAGGTGGATCACTCATCCCGAGTAAACCAACAAAATTTAAATCCTGAGCCACAATTTTTTCCTTGGCTCCACAAAATCTTTCAGCCACAGCAATGACTCGACAACCTTTATCGGCTAATTTTGTATAAATTAATTCTATCTTTTTCTTTTCTTCTTGGGATAATTTGCTACAAGCTAAAACTGATTCGGGAGCTCCAGCAGTATATTGGCGGCAGGTTCCATCAGCTTCTTGCCACATGTGATGAACCATTTTAGTTTTTGACTCAAAGGAACTATCTTGTAATAAAGTTCGTTCTCTAAAAAAAGAATTGACATCAAAACCTAATTTTTGGGCAAAACTTTGGATTTCTATCTCAATGGGATCAATCGCCACCTGCTCCAAAGCTAACAAAGATGGCACAACCATATTTTTTAAATGCGACTGTTGAGCAGTTGGTTGTTTTTTAATCTCTATCAAATTATTCTGATAATAAACATAATCTAAAGACATTGAGCCTTCGGTTAAAGTGCCTGTTTTATCAGTACAAATAACTGTGGCTGAACCTAGGGTTTCCACCATGGCCATTTCCCTAACTAGGGCTTTTTGGTGAGTCATTCGCCAAACTCCCATAATTAAAAAAACGCTAAAAACAATCGGAAATTCCTCTGGGATTAAAGACATGGCCACGGTTAGGGCGCCCAAGATGCCCGCGACCGCTCCCTGCCTAAAAGATAATAAAATACCTAAAAGCAAAGCAAAAGAAACTGCAAAAATGGCCAAAACTTTAACTAAATGCTGAATTTTTTTCTGTAAAGGAGTTTTTTGTCCGGCAATTTTTTCCATCAGATTGCCGATTTTACCGTAGGCAGTATTTTCACCCGTAAAGGTAATTAAAAAATATCCTTCCCCTTGAACCACTAAGGTTCCTTGCCACAATTTATTTTCATCCTTCAAATTATCAGAATTACCAACTAAAACATCCTTAACTACGGAAATAGATTCGCCAGTCAGGATTGATTCATCAACTGACAAACCGGGAGAACTCAATAAAATACCGTCGGCCGGAATTCGGTCGCCTGTTGTCAAATAGACATAATCGCCAGGAACCAAGTATTTTACATCTTTCTTTTGTAAACTTCCATCACGAAATACTTCGGTATACTGAACCATCATTTTATCTAAAGCCTTGATGGCCTCATTGGTTTTTTGTTCTTGAAAAAATTCCATTAAACCAATGGGAATGATTGTGAAAAGCAAAATGATTGTTTCTAACTTATCACCTAGAAAAAAATAAACTGCAGCCGTAACCAAAAGCAACAACATCATCGGCTCACCTAAAATTTTTACTAATCTTAGCAACCAACTTTGGTGTTTTACTGGTGGTCGGGCATTAAAACCAAACTCCATTTGTAATTTTTCTGCTTCTTTGCTGGTGAGGCCCTTGTAACTATTGCGCTCGGCAATAATTTTATCAATTTTATTTTTAGTCATATTTTATTTTTTATCAAAACAATCACGACAAACTGGTTTATATAGATAAGTCCCATCATCTGGCACAATCGACGGCAAACCTTGAGTGACTGGCAAATTATTTTTAAAAATTTGGGTATAAACCCCATTATACTTTAAACATTTCTCACACACAGAACGTTTGAAAATTATCTCCTTAGGGCCCAACTCAATTAAACCGGAAATAATCTGGAATAATTTACCCCTATAGTCCATATCTAAACCGGAAATAATCACTTTTATTTGTTTTTGTAATAATTTTTCTATCACCGATATCTCTTCCGGATTAAACATGTGGATCTCATCAATGCCAACTATTTCTAAATCGTAATTTAAAATTTCCTGTAAACTTTTAATTTTTTGTCCTTGCAACATCGCTCCAGCTCGAGATTCAACTTCCGCATCGCGAACGTTTTTTACCGGCTGAAACAAAGCAAACTTTACCGGCATAAATTTTAAAGGCGAAATTCGACTAATCAACTCTAGAGTTTTTCCACTCTTCATTGGACCTAAAATTAAAGTTAAATTCATACTATAATTTTTTAGTTATAGCAAACATCGCAATACCGCCAGCCACCCCAACATTAAGTGATTCTTTCCGACCGAACATGGGAATTTCGATAATTAAATCCACTAAACTTAAAATTGTTTTGGGCAAACCTTTAACTTCGTTACCAACGATCAAAGCTATTTTTTTAGAATAAAGTGCTTCATCATAAATAACACTACGTGGACTTTGTTCTAAGGCCACAATCTGATAACCTGCCTTTTTTAATTTTTTAATCAAAGTAGATGTTTGTTTAAGTTTTTCAAAAGGAATAAACTTTTCCGCCCCCAAAGCCACCTTATCAATCTGAGGATGAGGCGGTTGTGGGGTAATTCCCGTTAAATAGATCTTTTTTACCCCAGCTGCGTCGGCAGTTCTAAAAAAAGCCCCGACGTTAAAACGGCTACGAATATTAGGTAAAATCAAAATAAAATCCTTAGTCATACCAAGTTTATCTATCTAATAATTGTACCCAAATTTCTCATCTTGATCAATTTTTAAAACCGCTCCGAAATTCTTCGGGGCGGCTCTATTTTATTTTTTTAAATAATCGTTAATTTCCGTAATAATCTTTTCTAGCGTATTATCCGACTTAGTGTAGTATTTAACTACACCCAAACTTAAATACTCTTGTTTCTTTTGGAGATCCTCACTATTAGAAACCACGAAAATAGGGATATCTTTCAATTTTTCTTCGGTTTTAATCTTTTTAGTTAAGGCGATCCCGTCCTCACCCAACAAATAATGATCTAACCAAATTGCCTCAACCGAACCAACGTCTTTTAAGTATTGCCAGGCTTGATCAGCTACCCTTGCGGTAATAACTTTAAAACCAGAATCACCTAAAGAAACAGTGATAGCGTTCAGAATTGATTCTTCATCTTCCACTACTAAAATAGTTGGTTTTGAATTTAAATTCATATAGTTAAGTTATAACTATATTTTACATTTTTTTAGATAATTTGAAAAGATCTTTGCATTTTATAAATCACATCCTTACGTTCTACTACTACCGTCCAACCAGTGCGACGAGCGTAACGGAATAACTTTTGGTTAGGGTTAAAACAAACGGGATGGTCTACCATTTTCAAAAAAGAAATATCACTATCCGTATCGCCTACACCCACTGAGCCACGTAGAGTTAAATTATGCTTTTCTACAATTAATTCCAACATTTTAGCCTTGTCATTAATCAAATCTAAATATAATTGTCGACCAGTAATTTTCCCCCGTGGACCAACTTCGTGCCAACGGCCGTAAGTTTTATCAAAACTAATGCTTTTAGCAAATTCTTCTACCAATTCGCGTGGCGAGTGAGAAATGGCAATTAAATAATAATTATCTTTCTTTAATTTTTTTATCAAATCGCGGGTATAACGATAAAGACGATGATCATGATATGCTACCACTTTTTTCACCACCTTAACATAAGCAGCATAACTAACTCCTTCAATTTCTTTATTAAAAGCTCGAACAATTGCCCACATATAATCTTCGTAAGGACCGCGTCGCTCAATCCAATTTTTTAATTCTTTAGCATACTTTTCTTTAACCTGAGGAGAAAAGATGCCTTCTTGGATTAAAGCCTCGGTTACTTCCGAAAGTAAACTAGAGCGGAAAATTGTTCCATCAATATCAAAAATGGCCACCTTGCGGCCAGCTAAATTCTTAGGTTTAATTTTGAGATTTTTTTTCATATGTCTGCTGGTATTTAAAATTGATTACCAAGCATAACATAAAAAAGTTATTTTGGCAAGAAGCTTTCCTGTCTACATCTTGAACCAAATATCAAAGATAAAAATCAGCACCTCAAAGAGAATTAAAATAATAACCACCCATTCCAAAAAATTGGATTTTTTAGCCTGTAAAATATCCAAAATAAACTGAGAAGAACTGCGAATTAGGTCTGTTTTATACTGCAAGGCTTGAAAACGATCATCAATTTCAAAAACATCCGCTACTTGCGAAAAAAACAGCTGTAATTTAGGTTCCTCCCACAACAATGACGGTTTGTCCAAAACAGATAATTCCACTACTACAGAAGAAGTCATGGCATTAGCAATACTCACGTTTTGGACATATTCTTTTTCTTTCTTCCAGAGAAACTGTTTTTGTAAATTTTTTTGCGATTGTTTTAAACTATTTAAGGTATTGTTGGCCAATTGGTCAAAATAATCAATTTCAATTGATTGAGCCAAAACTCTAGCGATTAAACTTAACTCTTTGTAATTGATTGAAGGTTTTTTAACCCCTACTACGGCATATTCTTCTTGTTCGGCTTCCAAAGCCCAAAAACTATCGCTATGAATTTTTTTAATTTTGCTGATTAAAAAAGGATTAATAACTTTAATAATATCTTTTTCTAAAGCTTCTTCAATATTAACAAAAACAACCACGCCAAATTTAAAAACAAAAAGAAAAGAGGATTCTTTAATTTTAAAAGAAGCAAATTGTCTTTTATTTTCTATTAACTCGTAAGGAGATTTTTTAGCCAAACCCAAAAAATCAACTTCTTTGGCTAAATTTTTGCCAACTAACTGATAAAACATAACCTAACTGTTTAAAGTATAACGTTTAATTAAACTATCCAACTTAGAAAAAATTTTTTTATTATCTTCCTTAGGATATTGTAACAAATTTTTCCGATATTTGACCAGGTTAGATAAAAATAATTCGATGTCTTTTTGATTAATTGACTGCAAAAATTTACCGTAGCCGCATTTTTCCAAATAATGAGCATTTAAAATTTGTTCAAATTGTTTTTTTACTGGAATGGCTAAATAAGGCTTACCTAAATATAATGCTTCGGAAATTAAAGATAATCCGGCTGTGGCTATAATGGCCTTACAACCAGCCAAATCTTTTAAAAAGCCATCTTGACTGGGTGCTTTAAAAAAAACATTTTCTTTAGATTTTTTTTCTCCTAGACCGTAAACAATAAATTTTTCTGTCTTAATTTTTTCTAAAGTTTCATTTAAATCAGAAAAATGGGAGGTGGTGTAAACCAAAACATAATCGCCAGCAACTGGTTTTTCTTCTAAAACTTCCCGACGCAAAATTGGTGGAAACAAATAAGTATGGCGGTGTTTAATTCTAGTCTTAAAAAAAGATGTAATTAAATAAGCCTCGGCTCGGCTAACCATCAATCGAGAAACTGTTTTGGCAGCCAAAGCCTCTTGCAAATATTCTTTAGGATAAGAAACGTTCGTATAAATCAATTGATGTTGATTGTCAACGGAAATAAGAGGAATACCTTCCCAGTGAGCCAAGAGGGCGGTTAAGGGTTCAAAATCCGATATAATTAATTGAGGTTGAAATTCATTTTTTAGTTTCAAAATCTTATTAAAACTTTTTTGTAAACCCGGTAATTTTAAAATATTATCAAAAACCGTTTCCAAATATCTGACTTGGTTATGTTCATAAGTAATCCGCAAACCAGAAATTTTTAACACTTCAAAATAAGGGGAAAGATTTTCATACCCCTTATCGTGAGAAATGACTTTTACTTCATGCCCCTGACTTAATAAATGTTCAATTAAAATTTTAGAACGCGAGGCATGGCCCATCCCCTCTCCGGCCAAACCATAAATAATTCTACTCATACTTCTTTTTGGACAGAGTTAATTTACCTCTATTTTATCACCTTTTAACCATTACAAGCTAGGTAACTGGCAATAATTGCTGCTGTCTCCCCACGCAGTACTAAGGGACCTAGACTTAAAAAAGAAAAATGATGTTTGGTAAATAAAACTCTTTCTTCATCAGTCCAACCACCTTCCGGACCAATAAAAAGATGGATCATTTTATCTTCAACTGGAGCAATCACTTCAATCTGAGATGTAGTATCTAGACACCAAGCCAACTCCCCTTCCTGAATATAATCTAGGGACTCTTTTAAAGAAAGTATTGGACTAATTTCCGGCACATCCAATCTACCCGACTGTTCTGCGGCTTCTTGAGCAATTTTTCTTAAACGACTAAGATTAAGGTTCAATTTAACGGTATGCCCAGTTACTAGGGGAACAATTTTTTTAACCCCAACCTCCGTAGCTTTTTGCACAATCATTTCAAAATTTTCTTTTTTCAAAATAGCACAATAAAGAATAGCTTGATTTTTTAATTTATAAACCCGCTGATTTTTTGCCACCGCGCTTAATTTTAGGCTCTTTTTAGTTAAATCCTTAATTATACCCTGGAACTCACCCTGATTGTTAAAAATAATTATTAACTCTCCAGTTTTTAACTTTAAAACATTTTGTAGTTGGTGAATTAATTCTTTGTTCTGAACCACCATTTCTCCTTCGGTAATTTTCTCGGTAATTAAAAAACGATGAATTTTCATAGAAATTATTTTATTCTCTATTTTAATTTTACTATATTTTAATTTATTTAAAAACATCTTCCGAAGAAGATGTTTTTATCGGGCTGGCGAGACTCGAACTCGCGACCTTCTGCTCCCAAAGCAGACGCTCTAGCCAACTGAGCCACAGCCCGAACTTTGAACCCGTGAATTGCGTTCACGGGTTTATTTTTTAAACAAATGCCGAGGGAGAGAATCGGACTCTCGACGCAAGGATTTTCAGTCCTTCGCTCTACCACTGAGCTACCTCGGCTTAAATGGTGGACCGTAGCGGATTCGAACCGCTGACCTCCACATTGCAAATGTGGCGCTCTACCAACTAAGCTAACGGCCCGCTTTCTACGGTTTGACTAGTCCTAATAATACTACAATTAAACCTAATTGTCAAACCCGACTAGTAATTTCCCTTACCAGACAAACCGGAGTTTGCTCAGATGATTGACCTAAGGGATTATCTCTAAAAATAGCTGCGGCCCAACTACTAGAAATTTTCTTGCTTGATTTACCTAAAATATTAACTCCTAAATCATTAGCATCAATAATAACCACTTCGCAACCTAATTTATACTTTAAAAATTCGGCGGTTTGACGCGGTTTGGCCGGACCTAATTTAGCATATTGATTATATGGCGGCAAAGTATAGGCACAAGGACCATCAATAGCCGCAACTCTTCTACCTGTTACAAGATAAAAAACACCGCGGATTCCTAAAGGTTTGGTAAAAGCTGCTAATAAAGCCGCAAACAAAATACGCAATGACCCTACCTCTTGGATTGCCAGTTGCATAGTCCAAGGACTGCCTAATCCAATCCCATAAGGTGACTTATAAACGAATTTAACCAAAAAATTAGCCAACCAAGAAGGTTTAATTTCACTGATAGGAAAAGCTCTGCCCTGGCTAATGGCCACAATTTTTTCACTAATAAAAATGATATCGCCTTTTCTCAAATATAAATCTGTTTCTTGTTGAATAATTTTAACTAAATCATCACCCTTTTTAATAACCGGCGTTTTAATTGGAAAACGCGCCCACTTTTTCCCCTCAACTTCAATAATCAACTTCTTACCAAGATTAGCTTCTATCATATTGCTGACTGAATTTAAGATTGATAGCCATTAAACCCATCAACAACCAAAAAAAGATGGCTAAATCATTTTTAAAATAAGGAACGTCCACTAAACCCTGAATAAAAATAATTAACATAGAAGCACTGATAATTTCTACCAGCCACAAATCCTCACCTCGATGTGGCTTTAATATTTCCCAACTCGCTCGAAAAAACAATAACAACAACCACAAAAAAGCAACTAAACCGACAAACCCAACTTCTGACCAAAAATTTAAAAATAAATTGTGAGGATAAAGATAAATTTCCGCCCAAGGCAAGATGTGATAAGAGTGGACCACCTCTTGGTAAGCAGACAAACCAGCTCCAAAAATAGGATGATTGCGCAACATTTCCACAGTCTCCCCCCACATACTTATTCGCAATTGTCCCGAAACTCCTTTAAATAAAAATTCCTCTTTAATGGGATCTTTTAAGGGAGTAAGCAAAAATAATGCTGCCCCAACAATTATCAATCCCACAACAAATTTCCTTGTTCGACGAAATAGCAAACCCAAAACGACCAAAGTTCCGGCTAAAGCAATCAGAGCACCGGCTGATTTAGTAAAAATAATTGCCAAAATAAATAAAAAGAAAATAACTGAATAGAATAAATCTTGCCAAATCAAACCTTTGGTTTTACGAACCGAGTTTTCAAAAAGATAAACCACTAATGGGAGCAAAGGAGTTAAATATAAAGCCACAGCATTAGGATACCCAAAAACACTAGTTACTCGACGAGTAGCCTCCGCTTGCCAAAAAGGATTGGGAATTAACCAGCCGGTAAATTTTTGAGCTACAGCCAGAGCAGCTACAGGTATACCCCCTAGAACAACCCCCCAAATAATTTTATAAGCGTCTTCTTTATTCTTAACAGTAGAAATTAAAATAATAAAGAAAATAATTGGTTCTAAAAAATAAGCCCTCCATAAACCTAGAGCAGACCAATGATTGGGGGCAATATAGATAGAAACTAAAGAAGCAATTAAAAATAAAACCGTAGCAAAAAACCAACGGCCAAAAGGATTGGGTAATTTTTTACCTCGAGAAGCAGCTTGAACAACTCCTGCCCATTGCCGACGATGTTGTACAATCCAAAGCCCAAAAACAATTAAAATCATTCCTTCCAAAACGGTGGAAGGAAAACCAAAAATATTATAACGAATCAAATAACTAGGCAAAAAGGCGCCAATCAAAATTAGTCCCCACAATAAGTTGCGATAACTCAAAAAAGCGAATAAAAGATAAAAAATGGCTAACAAAACAATAAAAAGCATATGTTAATAGCATAACAAAAACAGCTAAAATAAAAAAGACCCACTGAGGATCTTAAAGTTAAAACTACAAAAAATAAAAGTTAAGCCGACTTAAACAGAGATTTTAACATTTCTTTGGTAATGCCACCCAATAAATACAAACTCCCAAAATAAACACCAATGGCTAATAATAAAACCAGCACTAACGGCCAAGATCGAACACTAAAAATCACTCCAGCCATAATTGTAGAAGCGGCTACACTTTTAAAATAAATTGAAAAATTGGGATGAATTTTAGTTTTGGTAATCACCATAATATAAGTTACGGCCATAATAAAAGCTTCGGAAAAAACCGTGATCCAGGCCGCAGCATAAGCGCCAAACCTCGGAATAAACAAAAAATATCCTGCCAAAGATAAAGCCGCGTCCACCAAATACCACTTAATCATCTGCTTTTGTTTATTCAGGGACAAGATAACATGGGAACTAATAACACCAAAGAAAATACAAAACATGGCGATCAAAAGTATTCGTAAAAAATTTCCGGCAGTATTAAAATCATCGCCAGCAATAAAAGTCATAACTTGAGATGACAAAATAACTCCTCCAATTAAAATTGGCCAACCTAAAATAGCCATTAAATCAAAGGCTCGACGAAAATATTTTGTAAACTCTTCTTTATTATTTTTGAGCCAAGAAGAAGTTAATAAAGGTAACATAATCCCCATAAAAATGGTCGGGATAGTAGTTAAAACATCAATCACTCGATAAGCCGCGCCATACAAACCAACTTCTGCTTGTGGTTTTAAAACAGATAAAATTAGTGTATCTGCTTTTAAATACAATAAATTAAACGCTACGGAAATAGCAATCGGCCAGCTTCTTTTTAAAATCTCTTTATAAACTTCCTTATTCCAAGCCAATTTTACTTTAATCAAAGCGGCTGTTCCCTGCCACAATAATAATAGCTGAGCCAGATTGGCTAAAACATTAACTGATAAAACCAGCAAAATATTTAATTTAGCAAAAATACAAATTAAATACCCAATTAGAATTAAACCACGTCCTAAAATATCACCCCAGGCTACTCGCTCCATGTCCGTTCTGGTTTGATAAAAGCCAACAAAAATATTTTGCAAGGTTACTGCAAAAAGCGAAGTGGCATAAATACAGACACCCAACTTAATCACTAAAGCATACGGGAAAAACCAAATTAAAACCAAAGCTACGCCAAAAAAAATTGAGGAAATAATCAATCTTAAGGAAAGCAAATTGGCAGTAATTTTTTCTTTATCAACTCCTGGCTCAGACAACATCTGAGCTGTTATTAGGGTTAAACCAAAATCAGCTAAAATACCAAAAAACTGCAAAAAAACTGTAATAGTGGTAAACCAACCAAACTTTTCTGGTCCTAGATAACGGGTCAAAACTGCCAAAGCTAAAACCCCGCACAAGGTAGAAAAAAACCTGCCGGTTAGTTGAATAAAAGTGTGTTTAACAGCTTTATTTAATGACATAAACTAACTTCAGTTTACTAGAAATAGTCTGAATTAGCAATTGAAACACCAATTTAAAAATGCTATAATAATCTTACTTAAACTTCTAAACTGCTTATGTTGTTGAATAAAAATTTTTTAATCAAATTATCTGTTATTTTAGCTTTTTTATTCTTACTTTCTAAAGTCCAAATTGTTTCTGCTGATTCCCGACCTGACTGGGCAGCCGAACAATATTCCAAAATTTCAGAAATTAACCTCAAGCCTGGAGAGACAACTAAAATAAAAGTTGGTTTTTACAACCGCGGCGCTTACAACTGGCGGAATACCGGAAAAAATTATGTTTCCTTGTATACCTATAATCCTAAATACCACGCCAGCAAACTGGCAGCTGAGTCTTGGATGTCTTCCAGCCACATAGTTAAATTGAAAGATTCTTTAGCCGGACCCAATAGCAAGGGCTATTTTGAGTTTGAAATTAAAGCCCCATCTAAAACTGGGACTTACACCGAAACTTTTGCCCTAGCCGCCGAAAATAAAGCCTGGGTACAAAATGGCCAATTTACTATTACAGTTAAAGTTAGTAACTCCGCCGAAGTTGATGAAAAAGGCAATATTGAAGCCGAAACAGAAGAAAATGCTTTTTTAAATCCACCCAAAATTGAGATGAAAAAAGTAGATTACGCGGCTATGAAATTAAGTTTAGTCAAACCACTTAAATTAAATTTTGGAGAAGACCAAACTATTTCTTTACTTTTTTTAAACCAAGGCAAACAAGATTGGGCTTCTAGAAGTATAGTTTTAAATAATGTTTCTTTAGCTGGAGTAAATACCAATGCCTCTTTTGCTAATTATTCTTGGCTGGAGACTAATAAAGTAATAGAAACTTCTGACTCACTAGTTAAGAAAGGACAAACGGAAATTTACACCATTCCCCTAACCGCTCCTGAACAGGCTGGAATTTTTACTCTGCATTTTTCTTTATTGGTTGATGGTCAAAAAATTGAGGGTGGCAATTTTGATCTTCCTGTAACTGTAATTGACCCTAACCCAATTACAGAAACAGCTGCCACAACTCTTATTGATGACCCTAGGGTCAGGATTGGCTTATTCACCACAGAAGAACCAATGGAATTTATTTCTACTTTTGATTATTCTTTACAAAACAACAAAAATTTGGAATTGACCAAAATTGTTCCTGGAACTAAAGTCTATCTTTCTTATAATGAAACCAATAAACAATATGTAGCAAGCTGGGGAGAACAAAAAATTATTTCTGAAAATCCCTTACGTCTTGCCCCTTTAGATACTAATGCCTATTTTACCCTTAGCAATCATGAATTATTGGCTCGTTGGGGCAACAATGTTAATTACAATGAATTTCGTGACACTTTAGAAATACGCTGGGCAGAAAAAACCGGCTACACTTGGTTGATTAATGAACTAGACATGGAAAATTATTTAAAAGGCATGGCTGAAGAAAGTGATTCTTCACCTAAGGAATTCTTAAAAGCGATGGCCGTAGCTGAACGCAGTTATGCCTACTACTATTTAAAAAATCCGGGCAAACATATTGCTGGTGGTTTTGATTTAGATGCGGATTATGATCAAGTTTATCGTGGCTATGTACGGGAAAAAATTTCACCCAATGCTGTTGCGGCAGTCGACGAAACTTGGGGTACAGTAGTTACTTATAACGGTTTGCCAGTAGATACACCTTATTTTGCCCGTTCTAATGGAAAAACTAAAAGTGCGAAAATTGTTTGGGGTGCGGATAAACCCTGGTTACAGCCGGTAGCCACTCCTTATGACAAAGGTATGACCCAATGGGGCCATGGAGTAGGTATTTCTGCCCGCGACGCTCTTTATCGAGCTAAAAACGGAGCCAATTGGGATGATATTTTAAAATATTATTACACGGGAATTGAACTACAAAGAATGTATTAAAAATATAAGCTTATCTATAAAACAGCCTTGATAAACTTTTACCAACCTCCCTCGAGGTTGGTTTTTATAAAACCAAAAGAGGCCGCTTGGCCTCTTTTTCTATTACTCTTTTTTTATTGAATCGGCATTATGGAATTTACGATCTTCATCTGCTAAACGAATCAACATCTCTCTAATTTGATGAGGATTGGGAACGTTATAAAAAGTAAATCGCTGCTGCTCACCGGCCGTTTGCACATAGACATTTCCAAAATTACAGATGGTCCCAAAAATTCCTTTGGTTTCCGATGTAACATCTTGGATTCTGAATAAATCCAGCTCGGCAATAGTTCGAGAAAATAATCCGTTCTGATGAATATCGATTACACGATCATTAGTAACAATCCATAAATCTAAAAAATAATCTACAAAATGGGTGAAAAAAAATAACCAAATTGACAAAGTATAAATAAAGGCCACCAAATATAAAATAGCTAAGCTAGAATTTTTTAATAATAAGCCGGGAAATAAATTTTTAATCAAAAAATAAATACCCACTTCCACTCCGGCCAAAATAACCAAAGTAAAAATTTGAGGAATAAAAGTAATTACATCACGCCTCAATAATTTGAGAATTTTTTCGTAAGGTTTTTGTCTAATGATTTGACGATATGACATAGTTTAAAAAGTTGGTGCGCTAAAAGTAACATTATTAAATATATTTAAAGACTCTTGCCAATTTAAAGGGGCGGCTAAAGTCCAAGCCCAAAAAGTTATATAAACCACTCCAGCTAAAAAAATGAAAGTCACCACAAAACTACACAAATGCAAGTCAGCAAAACTTACTAAATGATATAAATCCAGCAAAACAAAAATTACATAAACTAACCCAAAAAGCGCAACGGGGAGAAGTAAATAATAAAGTGGGAAGGCCATAAAAAATTAAATTAAATTTTGTTGGGCAGGTGGAGTCAGCCCCAAATGTTTATAAGCTAAAGCTGTAACAACTCTGCCGCGTGGTGTGCGATTAATCAATCCTTTCTGCAATAAAAACGGTTCGTAAATTTCTTCCAAGGTTTCTACTTCTTCCGCAATGGCTGCTGCCAAAGTATTCAAGCCAACTGGCCCACCGTCAAATTTTTCAATCATCGTTTCTAAAATCAAACGGTCAATTCTATCTAAACCAGCAGTATCGATTTCTAACATTTTCAAGGCTTCTTCTGATAAATCTTTAGTGATTACACCATTACCTTTAACTTGAGCGAAATCACGCACTCGTTTTAAAAGCCGATTGGCAATACGCGGAGTATGCCTAGAGGAAGTGGCAATTTTTTTAGCAGATGATTCATCTAAAACAATGTCTAAAATGTTAGCACTGCGTTGCACAATTTTTTCAATTTCTGGATCTTCATAATAATTAAGATGATAAGTTGCGCCAAAGCGATCGCGCAATGGACCTGACAGCAAACTCATTTTTGTAGTTGCTCCAATTAAGGTGAATTTATTCAAATCCACTCGCAAAGTCCGAGCCCCTGGTCCTTTACCAATAATAATATCTAAAGCATAATCCTCTAAAGCAGGGTATAAAACCTCTTCAATTGTTCGATTCATGCGATGAATTTCATCAACAAACAAAATATCCCCTGTTTCTAAACTAGTTAAAATAGCCGCTAAATCGCCTACTCTTTCCAAAGCAGGACCGGAAGTAACTTTAATATTAGCTCCCATTTCTTTAGCAATAATATGAGCTAAGGTAGTTTTGCCCAAACCAGGATTGCCATACAACAACACGTGTTCAATAGTTTCGCCTCGTTTTTTAGCCGCATCAATAAAAATTTGTAAATTACCCTTAATTCTTTCTTGACCGACAAAATCATTTAAACACTGAGGGCGCAAAGTTGTATCTAACTTTACCTCGTCTTCTTTAATTTGGGGATTAACAATTCTTTCCATATGCTTAAAGATTAACATTTTTAAGTATTTTAAGCAAACAAAAAACCCCTTTAAAAAAGGAGTTTTTTGGTGCCGCTAGTCGGACTCGAACCGACACGAGGTTTCCCTCAACAGATTTTAAGTCTGTCGTGTATACCATTTCACCATAGCGGCAGTAGCTATATTAAACCAAAAAAATAAAAGGTCGTCAATATCTCTTACCCTTAGCCCATTTTAACAATTTTTCCACCCCCCAAGTATTAATTACATCGCTTTTTTTCACCCAAGCGCGCCGAGCAGTACCAATTCCTAACTCTAAAAACTGAAAATGACTGGGATGATGAGCATCGGTATCAATGGCTATTTTAACTCCTAAAGCCACAGCTTGACGCACATAAATATCTTTTAAATCCATTCGGTCAGGAAAACAATCTAACTCCAATGCCACTTGGTTAGCCTTGGCGGCTTTAATAATTTTGTCCATATCCAGCTCGTAAGGCTCACGGCGATTAATCAGCCGACCAGTAGGATGAAACAAGATGTTTAATAACGGGTGTTCTATGGCTCGTAAAATTCTTTTAGTCATTTCCTCTTTGCTCATCCGAAAGGAGGAATGAACAGCGGCACTCACGATTTCTAATTTTGCCAAAGCCTCATCTTTAATATCCAAAGTTCCATCTTTATTAATATTAACTTCAGCGCTTTTAATAATTCTAAAGTTTTTATTTACTTGATTTAATTTATCAATTTCCCTACCCTGCTGGGCCAGCCGTCTTTCATCTAAACCATGGGCCATGGCTAAAGATTGGGTATGATCGGTAATGGCAATATATTTTAAGCCATATTTTTCTGCTGCTTCGGCCATTTCCTTAAGGGAAGCAGCACCGTCGGTCCAATTAGTCGTAGTTTGTAAATCGCCTTTTAAGGATCCAAAAGGGATCAGATTAGGCAAGAGATCTTTTTTGGCCGCTTCCAATTCTCCAGAAGCTGTACGTAATTCTGGTTCTGGATATTTTAAACCTAATTTTTGATAAATTTCTTGTTCCGTTTCCCCTGCAATTTTCTTCTCGGCCTTAAATAACCCATACTCGTTTAATTTATAGCCTTTTTTAATAGCCAATTCCCGCAACTGAACATTGTGATTTTTATCACCGGTAAAATACTGCAAAGCAGACCCAAAATATTCTGGGGCGACAACTCGTAAATCAGCATCCAAACCATTCTTAAGACGAACTAAAGTTTTAGTTTGACCTTGAGCATAGACGCTGACCACCTCTGGTAAAGCCACAAAAGCCTCCATAATTTTTTGTGGAGCAATAGAAGTGGCTAATAAATCGATATCGCCAATTGTTTCTTGCCAACGTCGTGCCGAACCAGCCGTAACTATTTTTTTTACACCCTTAACTTGTTTTAAATCATCAATAATTTTTCTAATCAAAGGCAGAGTCTGACCCAACGGCACCCGGTTAGTAGTTTTTTTAATAAAAGCGATTCCTCTTTTAATATTTTCTTCGCTTTTTAACCCAAAATTGGGCAGAATGGCGATTTGCCCCTGAGCAGTTGCTTTTTCTAAATCGGCCAAATTTTTAACTTTTAATTTTTTGTAAAGTAAGCGAATTTTTTTAGGCCCTAAACCTTCAACCCTTGATAACTCATCTATTTCCACTGGAAATTTCTTAGACAACTCTTCAAATTCTTTAATATGACTAGTTTTAATATATTCTTCAATGTGTTCGGCCAAGGCTTGTCCAATTCCCGAGATTTCTTTTAACGCGGAAAGTCCACCCGCTTGATAAATTTCTGCCACATCTTGTCCTAAAGATTCTAAAATTTCCGCGGCTCGTTCATGAGCGCGTGGTTTAAAAGGTACGCCAAAAGCTTCTAAAATAAAAGCAATCTTTCGGAAAATTTTAGCAATATCTTGGTTCATACTATTTACCCCACCTTGCCCAACTGTTTCCAGCAATCGCCATCGCCAACGCATCGGCCGCATCATCGGGCTTAGGTATTTCTTTTAAATTCAAAATCATTTTAACAATTTTTTGCATTTGTCCTTTTTCCGCCCGACCAAATCCCGTTAACGATTGTTTGACTTGCAAAGGTGTTAATTCTAATAAAGGAACTTTATTTTCCGCGCCAACCAAAATTATGGCGCCTCTGGCCTGAGCCACATTAACCGCTGTTTTAAGATTTTTAAAAAAGAAAATTTCTTCTACTACTAATAAATCCGGCTGATAGTGTTTGATAAGATCATCCAAAACACAAGCAATTTCTAAAATACGTTCTTCAATTTTTTTGCTTTTAGCTGTTTCCGTGGAACCATAGTCTAATACTTTTAATTTAGAACCACAAACTTCTATCACCCCATAGCCCATACGATGAAAACCCGGATCAATACCGATGATTCTTTTAGATTTTGTAGCCATAGCTAACTTTACTTTATAGGATATTTTCAACTATAATTATATCATAACTAAACTAAAAAGATTATGACCTCTTTTCAAAAACGTCTTGTCATCTACGCCTTAACTTTAATTATTGGACTAATTTTTTATCTCGCCTATTATTACTTTTTATCTCTTCCTCCAAATGAAATTCCACCTGAATCCGGACCGGCAGCCAATCACCCAAAAAATCCCAACAAGGGTTGCCACCCCGATCCAAATAATCCTAAAATAGATATTTGCTTTTTCTAAAAAACCACCCCTTAAATCGGGGTGGTTTTTAATTTGAATTTTAGGCTTCACTAGTAAAATAATTCTGGACATCATCTGCTTCATCCAAAGCCTCATAAAGTTTTTCCAATTTTTCATGTGTTGTCTCATCTACCTCCATTGATTCTTTAGCCACCCACTCTAAAGCCTGATACTCTGGTTTAAAACCATTTTTTTCTAAACCATCTAAAACAGATTGAAAATTCGCTACTTGAGTATAAATTGTAGAGCCCCCATCTTCATTTTTAATATCCTCCGCCCCCCAATCAATCAATTTTAACTCTAATTCCTCATCAGCTGGTGTAGCTAAACGAACCACACCTAGTCGATTGAATTGCCAAGCGACAGTCCCACTTTGGCCTAAAACTCCACCGTGATCTTCTAATAAATTACGCAAATCATTTACGGAACGATTGGTATTATTAGTGACAACTTCAATCATAATCCCTACTTTTCCCGGACCCAAGGCTTCATATAAAGCTTCTTGGAGAGCCTCTCCCTCCCCAGCAGCTCTAGCCAAAGCGCGGTCAATTGTATCCTTAGGAACACCAGCCGCCTTAGCCGAATCTATAGCCATACGCAACTTAAAATTTTTAACTGGATCAACCCCCTCACGAGCAGCCACAGCAATTCCTCGAATAAACTTAGTAAAAACAGCACTTCTCTTAGAATCAGCAGCGAACTTTTGATTTTTAACTTTAGCCCATTTAGAATGTTTTGACATATATAACCTGATTAATCCCTAAAAGCCCCTCCTACAAGGGGAGGGGCTTTTAATTTTATCTTGTTCTAAAACCAGTACCAGCTGGAATTTGACGACCAATAATAACATTTTCTTTTAAGCCTTCCAGTCTATCAACTTTACCGGTTATGGCAGCGTTAATCAACACGCGAGCAGTCTCTTGGAAAGAAGCAGAGGACAAGAAAGAATCAGTAGACAAAGAAACCTTGGTGATACCTAGAAGCAATTCTTCGCCTTCAGCCATCTTGCCACCAGCTTTTTTAACACGGGCATTTTCTTCTAAGAAATTGGCTCGTTCCACTACTTCGCCTGGCAATAATTCGGAATCTCCAGCTTCTTTAATGTAAACACGAGAAAACAATTGATGAATAATAACTTCAATGTGTTTATCATTCAACTTTTGACCTTGAGAAGAATAGATATCCTGAATTTCGTCTTGAATATATTTTTGAACTGCTTCTTTGCCTTTTAATTCATACAACAAATTCAAATCTAAGTGTCCGTCGGTTAATTGATCACCAACAGAAACCAAGTCGCCAGTTTTTACCCACAACACATAACCGCTAGGAATAATATATTCCTTTTCACCTTCTACTTCACCAATCACTTTAACTTTTTTACCTTCTACTACCACATTACCAGGACGATTAGAACGAATTTCTTTACCGTCTTTCTTAGTGATTAACAAAGTACCATCTTTAATCGCAGCGCCATTTTCCACCGCCACATTATCACCCTTGGCTACTTCATAAGCAGATTCGCCCACGTCAGCAAATTTAATTTTAATTACTTTCTGGCCAAAACGACCTTCAAAAATTTTCTGCCCATCAGGTCCTTCAATAATTCTCTTTTCCACTGAGGCAATTTCCACTCGACCGTTAACATCAGCCACGAAAGCTTTCTTCTTTGGCGGACGAATTTCAAATAATTCTTCTACACGAGGCAAACCTTGAGTAATATCTTCATCGGAAGCCACACCACCTGTGTGGAAGGTTCTTAAAGTCAACTGAGTGCCTGGTTCGCCAATAGATTGAGCGGCAACCACACCCACAGCAGTACCAAATTCCACTGGTTGGCTCTTACCCAAATCAAAACCATAACATTTTTGGCAGACACCTTTGGCTTTTTTACAATACAAAATACTTCTGACTTTAATGGAATCAACCTTGGCTTTATCGATTTCTCGAGCTTGTTGCTCGGCTACATACTGTCCTTTTTCAACAATCATTTTGCCAGTCTTAGGATCAATCACATCCTGTAAAACTACGCGACCAAACACACGATTGCCTAATTTTTCGCCAATTTTTTCACTATCGGCAATACCCATAGTTACACCTTCTTCGGAGCCGCAATCTACATCATTAACAATGATATCTTGAGCCACATCCACTAAACGACGAGTTAAATAACCAGCGTTTGCTGTTCTCAAAGCCATATCAGTCAAACCTTTTCTAGCACCATGAGTGGAAATAAAATATTCAATCACATCAAAACCTTCTTTAAAGTTGCCTTTAACTGGTAATTCAATAATTTTACCGGCTGGGTTAGTCACCAAGCCTTTCATACCGATAACCTGAGTTAATTGACCCCAAGAACCACGAGCTCCTGATTCAATAATAGAAGCAACTGAAGAATAGCGATCCAAAGCTGGACGACTAACTTTAACCACCTCATCTTTAATTTTAGTCCAAACTTCAATAATTTTGCCGTGTCTTTCTTGATCGGTTAACAAACCTTCGGCATATTGTTGTTCGATTTCGCTTACTTGTCTGTCGCCTTCCTGAACAATGGCTTTTTTAGCAGTTACTTTCGGGAAGTCATGCATGTTCAAAGAATAACCAGATTTAGTGATGTAACGATAGCCCAAGGTTTTAATTTGATCCAAAACTTCAGCGGTTTTTTCAAAACCAAATAACTCCATGCAAGTTTTAACAATTTCGCCCAATTTTTTCACTGGCACTATTTCATTGTAGTAAGGTAAACCCACCGGCAAAACTTGATTAAAGAAAATTCTACCCATGGTAGTTTCCACCAAAGATTTAGTACCCTTAGGAAACTTATCTAAGTTATCAAAACGCACGATAATTTTTTGTTGCAATTTAATACGGCGTAATTTATAAGCCATTTCCGCTTCTCTGATATTAGAGAAGGACTTAATTCTTTCGGTAGTCAAACGATCATCCAAAGAAGTGAGGTAGAAAACACCCCAGGCAATATCCTGTTTTGGAGTAACAATAGGAGAACCAGTCGCCGGCTTTAATAAATTTTTAGTAGATAACATGATATCTCGGGCTTCATTTCTTGCTTGTTCAGTTAAAGGAACATGAACAGCCATCTGGTCACCATCAAAGTCCGCATTGAAAGCAGTACAAACCAAAGGATGCAAACGAATAGCCTTGCCTTCCATTAAAATTGGTTTGAAAGCCTGGATACCCAAACGGTGCAGCGTTGGAGCGCGATTCAATAAAACATAAGTTCCTTTAGTAACTTCTTCCAAAATATCCCATACTTCATCATGATCTGCTTCCATAAAACGAGAAGCCGAGCGCACATTATGAGCTAAACCTCTTTCAATAATTTTGCTCATGACAAAAGGTTTAAACAATTCCAGAGCCATACGTTTAGGCAAACCGCATTCATCCATATGTAAATCTGGACCAACCACAATTACCGAACGGCCAGAATAATCAGTTCTTTTACCGAGTAAATTCTGTCTAAAACGACCTTGTTTACCTTTTAAAATATCGGCTAAAGATTTCAATTGTCTTTTTTGACCAGTAGAAGCAGTCACGGTTTTGCTTTGTCTGGCACTGTTATCAATTAAAGCATCAACCGCTTCTTGTAACATTCTTTTTTCGTTACGACAAATAATTTCTGGAGCGTTTAAATCTAATAATCTCTTTAAACGATTATTGCGATTCAAAACGCGACGATATAGATCATTCAAATCAGAAGTGGCAAAACGACCGCCATCCAAGGCCACCATAGGACGTAAATCTGGTGGAATAACCGGAATAGTTGTCATGATCATCCATTCTGGACGAATCTGATTACGCAACATGCTCTTAAATAACTTCAAACGTTTAACTAGTCTTTCTTGTTTGGCTGGAGGGGCATCTTTAATTTCAGCGGATAATTCGGTAATAGTTTTTTCCAGATCAATCTTTGATAATAAATCTCTAACTGCTTCGGCACCAATTCCTGCTTCAAAAATATGCCCGTAGCGCAAAGATAATTCCTGATATTCAATTTCGGATAAAACATTTAATAAGACGATCTTTTTCAAATCAGTTTCCGCCACCAAAAAGTCGGCTTCCAAAGCAGCTAATTTTCTTTCTTTTTCTTGTAACATCTTTTCTTCTTGAGCAGCCACCCCACCGGCATTTTTCAACTTAGCCTGAAACTCATTTTCAATTTGCTTGCGCTTGTTCTTGTATTCTTCGCGCAACTTTAAAAGAGTTTCTTGTTTTAAATTTTCATCAACTTGATTGATAATAAAATCCACAAAATAGATAACCCGTTCCAATTTCTGTAAAGACACATCCAAAACCAAGCCTAATTTAGACGGAGTAGAACGCAAAAACCAAATGTGAGCCGCAGGAGAAACCAATACAATGTGGCCCATGCGTTCACGACGCACTGAGGAATGAGTAACTTCCACACCACATTTATCGCAAATGATTCCCTTATAGCGAATTTTTTTATACTTGCCGCAATAACATTCCCAATCTTTGGTTGGACCAAAAATTTCTTCGGCAAATAAACCGCCTTTTTCTGGATTTTGAGTGCGATAATTAATTGTTTCTGGTTTGGTCACTTCGCCGTATGACCAATCTTTGATAATTTCGGGTGAGGCCAATTTAAGACGAATGGCATCAAATTCTAGTAAGCGATCTTTAAACATATTTTTATTTTTTTATTGATTGTTTATTTTAGACAACTAAGCTCTTTCTTCCGGATTAGTGATTTCTTCTTCGTCATCCTCAGAAATCACATCGTATTCAACTTCTTTTTTACCTTCTTTTTTCTTTAAGAGCTCAACATCCAAACCTAAACCTTTCAATTCTCTTACTAAAACATTAAAAGATTCTGGAACAGCCAAACGAGTAATTGGTTCTCCTTTAATAATAGATTCGTAGGCTTTAGCGCGACCAGCCACATCATCAGATTTAATAGTCAAAATTTCTTGCAAAGTAGCCGCAGCACCATAACCTTCCAAAGCCCAGACTTCCATTTCACCAAATCTCTGGCCACCAAATTGCGCCTTACCACCCAAAGGCTGCTGAGTGATTAAAGAGTAAGGACCAATGGAACGTTGATGAATCTTATCTTCAACCATGTGGTTCAGTTTCAACATATAAATATAACCAATGGTAGTACGGTTATCAAAAGGTTCACCAGTGCGACCATCAAACAACTGGGTTTGACCATCAACCTCATAACCAGCTCGAACCAACTCGCTAGTAATTTTTTCTTCTGGAATACCGGCCAAAACTGGAGAAGCTACCTTGTATTTAAATTTGTTAGCAGCAGAACCCAAAATAGTTTCCATGATCTGCCCTAAGTTCATACGAGAAATAATACCTAAAGGACTCAAAATAATATCTACTGGGGTGCCATCAGCCAAGAAAGGCATATCAGCCACTGGAACAATTTTGGAAACAATACCTTTGTTACCGTGACGACCAGCCATCTTATCACCAACCTGAATTTTTCTCATATCGGCAATGGAAACTTGGACTGATTTGATAACTCCAGGAGGTAACTTGTCGCCGTTTTCAGCCGAGAAAATTTTCACATCAACCACAGTTCCATGTTCACCATGTTCCAAATACAAAGAGGAATCGCGGACATCTCTAGCTTTTTCACCAAAAATAGCTCGCAATAACTTTTCTTCAGCCGATAATTCAGTTTCACCCTTAGGGGTAATTTTACCAACCAAAATATCACCGGATTTAACTTTGGCGCCAATTCGGATAATACCTTCAGAATCAAGATTTTTTAATTTTTCTTCACTGACATTAGGAATATCAGAGGTGACTACTTCAGGACCAAGTTTAGTTTCCCGAACATCAGTAGTATAGTTTTCAATATGGATAGAAGTAAAACGATCTTTTTGGACTAATCTTTCAGAAATAATAATAGCATCTTCAAAATTAAAACCGTCCCAAATCATGAAACCAACCAAAATATTCTGGCCTAAAGCTAATTCGCCATCGCGAGAAATAGCTGGACCATCAGTTAAAATATCACCGGCCTTAACTCTTTGACCATGGGTAACAACCGGATGCTGATTAAAACAAGTAGAAGCATTAGAACGAACAAACTTATTTAATTGGAAAGTGCGCAAGCCACCACCATCTTCTAAAATCTGAATTTTAGCACCATCAACTTCGGCCACCACACCATCAGCTTCGGAAACTAACACATGACCAGAGTCAAACGCGGCTTTCTTTTCCATACCAGTTCCAATTAAAGGAGCTTCCGGACAGATACAAGGGACAGCCTGACGTTGCATGTTGGTACCCATCAACGCACGAACAGAGTCATCATGTTCCAAGAAAGGAATGCAAGAAGTAGCTACCGAAACAATTTGGTTAGGAGCCACATCCATATAATCAATGATGGTAACGTCTTCAAAACTTGGTTCGCTGTGTTTTCTGACTTCAGCTTTTTCATTTATAAAATAGCCCTCTTTATCAGTTGGAGTATTGGCAGAAGTAGTGGTACCCTTTTCTTCCATAAAAGCATTCAACCAAACAATTTCCTTGGTCACCCGAGGCTTAACTGGAATAATCGGCAAATCCAATTTAGCTAATTCCTTAGCTAATTCCTTAGTAATTTTTTCGTCCTTTTTACCAATAATTTTACCCTTATTATCTAATAAATCATTTTGCAATCTTTCGCCCTCGGTTAATTTAGGATCATTTTTGACTTCCCGCAAAACCACACGATACGGAGTTTCCATAAAACCATATTGATTGACCCTAGCATAGGAAGCTAAGTGAGTCACCAAACCAATGTTTGGACCTTCCGGAGTAGCAATTGGACAAATTCTTCCATAGTGAGTGGCGTGGACATCACGAACATCAAAACCGGCGCGATCACGAGACAAACCACCAGGACCCATGGCTGACAATCTTCTTTTGTGCTCCAATTCGGCCAAGGGATTGGTTTGATCCATAAACTGAGATAATTGAGAGGACATAAAAAATTCTCTCACCACTCCCATCACCGGACGAGCATTGATCAATT
>DAOMZV010000010.1:25180-27543 GCA_035400705.1 Candidatus Magasanikiibacteriota bacterium | reverse complement strand
AAATCAGCTTATTTTTTAGTCTTAATTCCCCACTTTCAGATGATTATTTTTTACGGTTTTCCGGACTAAATTCTGCTGAACAAAAAAATTGGTCTAAACTTTACCCGCCAGCCTATGGCTTACTTCCAACCCACAACTGGCCTCTTAATAAACTAATTATTCTTAACCAAACCCTGCCCACAAGTTCTAATGACCAATTTTTGTCTTTGGAAATTGTAAAAATTAAGGGGGATATTGAGTTAGGACCCTTAAATGATACCCGCCTCATTATTGACCAAGAGCAAATTTTAGGCCAGGTTAAGCTTAAAATTAATCAGTAGATTTGACAAAAAAAGTAAAATATGTTATAGTAGTAGCGAGGTTGAATGAAGCCTTGAAAATGTTTAGACATTTTTAATCTCTATTTAATCTCTTCGATTGTCTTAAAAGGCAAGTTTTTGCCTTTCTGATTTTATCAGTTTTTCTCTTATTTTTGCTCTTATTTAAGCAAAAATTACAGATGGGACAATCATCTTTATTTTTTTATTATGCAACAAAATAGAAATTATGCTCCAAGACGTTCTCTCGGGAGAACCTCTGCGCCACGCAAAACCTCAACTTTTGCTACTCCTGCAGTTAAAAGAAGGATAATTAATACTTTTAGCGGCGGGACAGTAGAATCACCTAAATTAAAAATTTACGCCTTGGGTGGTTTAGAAGAAGTCGGACGCAACATGACTGTTTTTGAATGTGGCGAGGATATTGTTATCGTTGATATCGGTTTACAGTTTCCGGAAGAGGATATGCCGGGAATTGACTACATTATTCCTAACGTGGCCTGTTTACAAGGACGCGAAAAAAATATTCGAGGTGTTATTGTTACCCACGGTCACATGGATCATGTAGGTGGCTTGCCACATATTTTGGGGAAATTAGGCAACCCTATTATTTATACCTCGGCCATGACCGCTGGTATCATCAGAAAACGCCAAGAAGAATTTCGCGATACTCAGCCACCACGTATTATTTTGGTTAATAGCAACACCAAAGTACCTTTAGGCAAACATTTTATCTTTGAGCCGTTTCATTGTAATCATAATATTTTTGATTCTTTTGGTGTAGCCTTAACTACTCCTTATGGTGTAGTTCTGGATACGGGAGATTTTAAATTTGATTATTCCCCTGTTAATGAAGAGCCAGCTGATTTAAATTTAATCGCCATGTTTGGTACCCGCAATGTTTTGGCCTTACTCTCAGATTCCACCAACGCCGAAAGCCCAGGTCATCAGATTTCTGAAAAAGTTGTCGGTGAAGAATTGGAAAAAATTGTCGCCAATGCTTCTGGCCGCGTGATTATGGGCACCTTCTCTTCCCTACTCACCAGAGCCCAACAAATTTTAACCATTGCGGAAAAATATGATCGCAAAGTTTTAATTGAAGGGCGCAGTATGAAAAACAATGTGGAACTAGCTCATCAATTAGGTTATTTAAAATTTAAATCCGGAACCATTATTGAAGAAACAGAATTTAAAAAATACCCAGACAATCGTTTAATCGTGGTCTGCACTGGCGCGCAAGGAGAAAAAAATGCCGTCTTAATGCGCATTGCTAACAATGAACATCGCTTTATTCAATTAAAAACCAATGATACAGTTATTTTCTCCTCTTCGGTTATTCCCGGTAACGAACGCACTGTTCAAAGCTTAAAAGATGTAATTGTTCGTCGCGGTGCCAAAGTTATTCATTATCAAATGATGGACGTTCATGCTGGCGGACATGCCAAACAAGAAGATTTAAAATTGATGATTCGTTTAACTAAACCTAAATACCTAATTCCTGTTCACGGCAATCGCTTTTTACTCCAAGCTCATGGTGATTTAGCCCAATCTATCGGGCTACGCAAAGAAAATGTTCTAATTGCTGATAATGGACAAATCATGGAGTTTGATAAATTAGGCGGCAAACTAACCAATCAATATGTTCCAACCGATTATGTTATGATTGATGGTCTAGGCACAGGAGATGTTTCTCAAGTAGTTTTGCGTGATCGTCGAATGATGGCTGAAGATGGTATGTTTGTAATTATTGCCACTATAGAAAGAAGAACGGGGCGTTTAATTGGCAATCCTGATATTATCTCTCGCGGTTTTGTTTATTTAAAAGAAAATAAAGAATTGATTGAAAAAACCAGAATGCGAGCTAAACACCTATTAAAAGATTCCGACCCTAATTCACCAGCTTTTGACGAATATATTAAAAATAAAATTAGAAATGAGATTGGTCAATTCCTCTATTCGCAAACTAAAAAACGACCAATGATTCTACCGGTAATTATTGAAGTATAATAAAAAAGCGCCCGTGGGTTACCACGAGCGTTTTTGTTT
>DAOMZV010000010.1:0-25080 GCA_035400705.1 Candidatus Magasanikiibacteriota bacterium | reverse complement strand
TTGAGGGGAAGGTTGCAGGCCAATAAAACCATGGGGGTGTATCTTATCCCAATCTGATTCGGCTCTTTCCCTTGCATCATCTTCTCTCCATTCCTTCAATATTTTTTTCATTTGTTCCGAAGGAACTGAGAAACGCCAAGGATGAGGCCCAGTTATATAAGCAATCACTAAAAGAGCTAGGGCAGAAATTACGCCAATTAGCGACAGTGGGCCTGGTCTTAAAAAAGCAAAAACACTAAGATCAAAAATCGCTAACAGACAAAAAAATGCAGAGAAAAAAAATTTAGGGTACTCACGCTGCATTTCCTCACGCACTGATCTGCTCCCCAACAAATCATAGCGGTCAGGTCGTGTTTGTTTATAAACTTTACCCAAGATATCAATAGTGGAATCGAGCCACTTTTTACACATCACCAAAAAAATTATATCGGCAGTTAAAATAATGCTAACTAGCACAATCGCCACGAATAAACTTATTGGATTTGGGTCCATTTTTCAACTCCAGACCAGACAAGTCAATTTAAACAAAAGCACTTGGTTCTGTCAATCTAAAAATCACCGCAAAACTCCTGGGGAAGGAATCGAACCTTCACTATCCTCGTTAACAGCGAGGCGTTTTACCATTAAACTACCCAGGAATTTTATGGTGATTTACTTAAACTAAAACTCCCCGCTGAAGCGAGGAGTTTAAACTGTTGAAAAAATAAAAACTCGCCCGCTTCAAAGGAAATTATTATTATTATTTAAATTATTTAAAGCGAATTTCTTCATATATTTTTATCTTAGCCCTCAACTTATTTTTTGTCAAATTCAAAACGCCCCTTGCAGGGCGTTTTGACTAAATTAAGCTATAAGCCGAATTTTGTCTCCCCCAAGGGGGCGACGGCCATCTCTCTAGGTCTGACATTGCTATCAGACTCAAGCCTTCGTTCAAGAAGTTGCACTAGGTAGGGTTTTCCACCACGCCAAGTTACCTTGGCGCAAGAGGCGTAGCAGAGACGTTATTTAAACCTTTAGAGTTTAAACCACGACACATCACCTCACTTTTCACCTTTCCCCCAAACATAATTGGGGTAGTATTGTCTCTGTGGCACTGATCCGTCAGGCAAGTTTATAGAATCTTGCGATTCTTTATCCCGCCAAATTGCCCACCCGTTAGGTGGTACCGCGACACAATAAATTGTGAGTGTTCGGACTTTCCTCTCCTTTTCAGGAGCGGCCGCCCACTTAATTTAGTAAAAACACTATAACACATTTTGACTACTTTGTCAATCCTTTACCGCTTTTACTAATTTAAAAAATTGATAGCGGTATAATAAAAGATAAGGAGCAAATTGTTTTTTAAATTTAGAATAACCTCGCCAACCAAGTGGGTCGCCTCGCTTCCAGACAAAACCAAAATTAATAAATCGCCAGCCTTTTTTTAAAGAGGTTTGAAACCAATAGTCAATCAGACCGGTGCCCACTGATGTTTTTAAACCAGCCACGTTAATAAAAGAAATAGTGTGAGTGGTTTCTAAAATATCTGGATAGTCAATAACCGCTAACCCTCCAATAATCTCCTCGGTGTTTTTCTGTTTAGCTACATACAAACCCACGTCTTGGGGATGTTCTTGCAAATGCAAGCGCAGAGTTTTGATAAAACTCTCTCGCATTAGGGGACCAATTTTATGAGTTTTATTATAAGCAGCAGCAAAAGTCTCTAAATCCGTTGGCACAATTTCATAACGCCTATCCTTCAACCATTTACGACGATGCCTTTTAGCATGATTTGACCATTCTTCCCAATAATCATTTTTTAATTCTTTAACTCCATATTGAGACGATAAATAAAAACAATCACGACACCAGCCTTTGGGTTTATTAATTTTAACCAGGGGCTGCCAATAGATTATCCTCAAATGATTAAACTTAGTCACAACTGGCTCTTCAACTGAAGTATATAATTCTAAATAGATTGGTCCAAATTTATAACGAGTCCCCCAACAGCCTAGATGTCCGACGATTTCCTTTTTCGGCCAAACTTTTGCCAAAACATTTAATCTAATTAGAGATTGCTGCTTGTCTATAAAACCATCGGGCAAAGGGGTTTCCCTAATCTTTTTAAAAATACTATTTTCGTTTTTTTCTGCTAAATTCATAAAGGCTTTGATTGGAATTAAAACATTATACCGTTTAAAAGATTAATTAACAAACTAATCTTTCTTTTTCAAACATTGACTTTAGCCGAAAATAAAGGTAAAATGAGTCTATAAAACTATGAAAAAATCTTCTATTATTTTAGCAACAATCGCCTTGCCTTTAGACTTTTTAATGCTTTTTTTAGCCGGCCTCAGCGCCTATTTTTTGCGTTTTAATGATTTTTTTACCAAAATCAAACCAATAATTTTTAATCTTTCTTTTGACAAGTACTTGCCCATCATGTTTTCTGTCATTATGGGTTGGCTAGTTTTATTTGCCTTAGCTGGTTTGTATAGCTCCAAACCAACTCGTCGTTTAACTAGTGAATTATCACGTGTAGTCTTTGCTTGTTCTACTGGTTTGGCTGCCATTACCATTTATTTATTTTTTCACCTAGACGCTTTCAATTCTCGTTTTATTGTTTTAGCTGGATGGATTTTAGGTATTATCTATGTCAGTTGTGGTCGAATTGCCTTAAAAATTATTAAAAATCTTTTATATCGTTCTGGTATTGGTACTAAAAAAATAGCGATTATTGGCACTGGTCGGGTCAGTGATATGATCGCCGAAACTCTACGCCAAAGACGCGGCTTTGGTTTTATGGTGGCTGGCCAGTATCCTAATTTTAACCAAAGCACAATTGCAGACTTAAACGAATTATTAGCTAAAAAACAACTGGACGACATTCTTTTAACCAGTCTCAAAACTGATGAAAATGAAGTTTTGGCCATCTTGAATTTTTGCCAAGAAAATCATTTGGATTTTAAATATTCAGCTGATTTATTTTCTACTTATTTAGCCAACATTTCTATTTATGCCGTTGGTGGGATACCGATTGTGGAAATGCATAAAACTAAACTCCAAGCCTGGGGACGTGTTACTAAAAGAAGTATGGATTTGGTTGGTTCAATTATTTTAATTATTCTGACCAGTCCCCTACTATTATTTTCGGCTTTAGCTGTACTATTAGAAACGGGTTGGCCAGTCATTTATAAAAATGAGCGTGTCGGAGAAGCGGGTAAAAAAATCATGGTTTTAAAATTCCGTTCAATGTATCAAAAATATTGTATTGGTGCGCAATTTAAAAATCAAACTGAAGCTTTAAATTTTGAACAAGAATTAATTAAAACCAAAAGTATCAAAGGAGGCCCAGTTTATAAAATAAAAGATGATCCTCGAATTACTAAAGTAGGAAAAATTTTGCGTCGCTTAAGTTTAGATGAACTCCCCCAACTTTTTAACGTCTTGGTAGGAAATTTAAGCTTAGTTGGACCTCGTCCACACCAACCGCGCGAAGTGGATTTATACTCTACTCGCCAACGCAAAGTTTTAAATATTAAACCAGGTCTTTCTGGTCTATCACAAATTTCCGGACGCAGCGATTTAGAATTTGAAGAAGAAGTTACTCTTGATACTCTCTATATTGAAAACTGGTCACTACTTTTAGATTTAATTATTCTACTGAAAACACCTTTTATCTTGTTTAAATCTCGAAAAGCTTTATGAAAGTAGCTATTGTTCATGATTACTTATCACAAGACGGAGGAGCAGAACGAGTCCTACAGGCCCTACAAGAACTTTATCCCGAAGCGCCGACTTTTGTTTTATTTCACGACAGGAAAAAAGTACCGGAACATTATTTTAAAAACGAAGTCCACTCCAGTTTTTTGCAATATGTTCCGTTAGCTGTGAAACACTATCGTTGGTTTTTACCTTTAATGCCCCTAGCTACCGAACATCACAATTTAAAAAATTACGACGTGGTTATTTCTTCTACTTCGGCTTTTGCTAAAGGAATTTTAACTGATGAAGATACTTTGCATTTATCTTACTGTCACACCCCCACTCGTTATCTGTGGACTGACACACATAGTTATATTGAAGATCTAAGTGTCAATCGTTTAGTTAAAACCTTATTGCCTCCAGTAATTTCTAAACTAAGAATGTGGGATCGTATGAGCGCTGAACGGGTAGATCATTTTTGGTCTAACTCCGAGAATGTCCGTCGCCGAATTCAAAAATTTTATAAGCGAGATGCCGAAGTTATTTACCCACCCGTGGAAACTTCTAAATTTAAAATTGCTGAAAAAGTAGGAAATTATTTTTTAACTGGTGGTCGTCTGGTTCCCTACAAACATTTTGATATGACCATTAAAGTATTTAATCGCTTGGGTTGGTCTTTAAAAATTTTTGGCGCTGGCCCAGAAGAAGAAAAATTAAAAGCTCTAGCTAAATCCAATATTGAATTTGTCGGACAAATTGACGAAGCCGAAAAGGCCAAACTTTATAGCCAGGCCTTAGCTTTTATCCATCCGCAAATTGAAGATTTTGGTATTACCGCAGTAGAATCAATGGCCGCTGGCAGACCAGTTATTGCTTTGGGGCAAGGTGGAGCGACGGAAACAGTTATCCCGGGCTTATCTGGAGTGTTATTTTACGAACAAAATTGGGAATCCCTATTAGACGCTCTAATTAATTTTGATCCCAACACTTTTGAGACGGAAAAAATTCGCGAACATGCCGAACAATTTAGTTTAGAAAATTTTAAGAAAAAAATTGCCGATAGCGTAGCGGGAAAATTTGAGGCCTTCCAAAAAGGCTGGCAGCAACAACCCTTCTCTCTTTAATTATATGCGTTTAGGCTTTGATGCTAGATTTTATTCGGAAGCCGGTGGTTTAGGTCGATATACTCAAGAGCTATTAAAAGAATTAATGACACAAGATGTCGTTAATTCTTATTTTGTTTTTGTTACTCAAACCGGCAACCAAAATTACCAACCAACCAACCCAAATTTTAAAAAAATTTTAGCTGACATCAAATGGTACACTTGGCGAGAACAAATATACCTAAATCGAATAATTAAAAAACAAAAAATAGATCTGATGCATTTCCCCCACTGGAATGTTCCTTTTTTTTACCGCCGACCTTTTGTTGTTACTATTCATGATTTAATTCTACTTAAATTCCCCTCTCGTCAAGCTTCTACCTTAGGTTGGTTTAAATATTTAATTAAAAATCTGAGCTACCGTCTAGTTCTGCGCCACGCCATTTATGGTTCTAGAAAAATTTTAGTTCCCACAGAATTTGTTAAACAGGATATTTTAAAAAACTTTTCAGTTTCCTCTACTAAAATTAAAGTTACCGGAGAAGGAATAACTAACTTACCAAACACCCCTTCCTCGCCTGATCTATTAAAAAACCTGAATATCTCTCAACCCTATTTTTTATATGTTGGCGTTGCTTATCCCCACAAAAATTTAGAAAGATTAGTTTTAGCCTTTGCTGATTTTCAAAAAAAAGAAACTTGTAATTTTCAACTGGTTTTAGTGGGCAAAAAAAACTATTTTTATCAGCGTTTGGAAAATTTTATTAAAAAAAATAATTTGTCCAATATAGTTTTAACTGACTTTTTACCTGACACCGACTTGCCGACTCTTTATCACCAAGCTCTCGCCTACATCTTCCCCAGTCTCTACGAAGGTTTTGGTCTGCCCCCGCTAGAAGCTATGGCTTACAACACACCTGTAATTTCCTCTAATACCTCATGCCTACCAGAAGTTTTAGGTCAAGCAGCCCTTTACTTTAATCCGCAGAACCAACCCGAGTTATCTTTAGCTCTAAAAACAATTTCCCAAGACACTTTTTTGCGTCAAAAATTAATTTCTGCCGGACAAGACAGAATTAAGCTGTTTTCCTGGCAAAATTGTGCACAACTAACATTACAAGAGTACTCAAAAGTGGTATAATAAGGATATCTTAAAAACCTTATTTTAAGCCCATGCCGAGGAGGAAACTACAAGACGAAAATTATTCAGGGAAAGCTGATTTTAAATTCAAGTTTATTCCTGTTTTTTTTGACCAAGAAGAAAAACATTCTCCGCATGTTTTAAATTTGCCAGAAAAACTCACTCCTCCAGTCAAACCATCCTGGCAACCAACTGATCTGGACCGGATTTTAAGCAATCCATTAGGTGAATTAGAAAAAATTGGTCAGGAAAAAATTGTTAGGGCTAACCCGGTAGAAATCAAACACAATTTCAAATTACCCAAAGAGCCGTTGTGGAAAAAATTACACTGGGAAAAACCGAATTGGAAATTTCCCTCTTTCAATTGGTCTAAAATTAAATTTCAACTACCCCAGAGAAAGACTGTTTCAATTAAACCAAAATCTCCAATCATAAAAATCAAACAACCAGCTCCAGCTTACGTATCTTACCACTTACCTCATTGGCAAAAAGCAATTGCTGGTTTTGCGGCCATGGCTATCCTTTTTGTTTTACCCGTCAAGGCTTTTTCCGCTTACTATCAATTGCGTGATTCCCAACAAAATATTGTTGATTCAGGAACAGTAGCTTTTGAACATTTGACTAAAGGGCAGGAAGCCTTGCAAAAAGGAGATTTTGCTTCTGCTTCTCAAGAACTACAGTTTTCTCTTAACTCGTTTGCCGAGGCCCAGAATAAACTTAAAGATATTCATCCTATTTGGCGCAGTTTGCTATATTTAACTCCTAAAGTGGGCGATAAAATAAAAAATGGCGAACAATTGATGATTGCTGGCTCTAACCTAACCATGGGCTCCCTGCCAATTTTATATCTCTTAACCGAACAAAATCAATCATCTTTGTCTTTGTCTAAAATCAAACAAACTTTGGATGAAATCGCCCCTCGTTTTGCTAAAACCAATGAAAGTTTAATGCAAGTAAACCCGGGTTATCTTCCTGAAAATAATCGGGCCTCTTTTATTAAAATTCGAGAAACAATTTCTCTACTCAGTGACGATTTACAAAAAATTACATCCCTCTCTAAAAGCTTAATGACAGCAGCTGGAGAAAATGAAGAAAAAACCTATCTTTTAATTTTTCAAAATAATCACGAAATCAGAGCCACAGGTGGCTTTATTGGTAGTTATGCGGAGTTAAAAATAAAGAATGGCCAAATAACTAAAATTGATCTCCCAGGAGAAGGTTCCTATAATTTACAAGGTAACTTAACTGCTAACTTGATTCCTCCAGCGCCATTACAACTTTTGCAACCACGCTGGGAATTTAGAGACGCTAATTGGTTTGCTGATTTTCCCACTTCTGCCAAAAAATTAATGTGGTTCTATGAAAAAAGCGGCGGACCAACAGTGGACGGCGTAATTGCTTTAGACACTAATCCTTTAATTGATTTATTAAAAATAACCGGTCCAATTTCTCTTGCCAACCATAATTTAATCATCAATTCAGAAAATTTCATTGATGCTGTCCAACAAAAAGTAGAAATTGATTATGACAAAACCAAAAATCAACCTAAAGAAATTTTGGCCGATTTAGCACCAATTTTAATCGAAAAAATTTTTAACGAAAAAAATAATTTCTTGCCTCTTTTGTCTTTAATCAATAAAAATTTATCGGAAAAACATATCCAGTTTTTCTTTACTGATTCAGCTCTCCAAAAAGACATCATAGCCCAAGGTTGGGGCGGTGAACTAAAAAATAATCCTAATGGTGATTTTTTGGCCGTAGTTAACACTAATATAGGAGGAGAAAAGAGCGACCGAGTCATTGAACAAACAATTCAACACCAGGCCAAAATAGCTGCTGATGGAACTGTCACCGACACTGTTACTATTACTCGCCATAATCCAGGCAGCACTAGTATTTTTTCTAACGCTAAAAATAACAGCTATATTCGTTTTTATGTCCCCCAGGGTAGCCAATTAATTTCGGCCTCGGGGTTTGTCTGGCCTGAAGAAACTAATTACCAAGCCCCGGAAAAATGGTTCCGAATTGATGAAGACTTACAAAAAATTAACAACACTCAGATCATCGATGAAAAAACCGGCACAATTATTACCAAAGAAACTGGTAAAACAGTTTTTGCTAATTGGATGATTGTTCCACCACAAGAAACCGCTATTGCCACTATCACTTACCAATTGCCTTTTAAAATAAAAACTCCGGAAAATAAACAAATACTTACCCAGTTGGCTCAATTCTTTCAAAAAAATGAAAATTATTCTTCTTACTCTTTATTAGTCCAAAAACAAGCTGGCAGCCACTCTGACCTTTTAGAAAATACAATTACCTGGCCAGAAAATTGGCAAACACTTTGGACTAACCCCACTTCGGCTGCTATCACCAATAATAGTTTCAACTCATCTTCCAACTTATCTGGGGATGAATTTATTGGTATAGTTTTTGAAAACTCTTCTAAACTTTAGCTCTTTATGCCTAAAAAAAATCCTGCGTCAGAAATAACCGAACCAGATTTTTCGGTTCAAAAAATTACCGAAGAAGAACCTAAAAAACAAATTACTAGAAGAAAGATATCTTCTGACAAAACCCAAAAAATTCAACAAAAAATTAACAGCATTTACGAAAATTCTGATACCACTCTAGATCTCCCAGCTCGTCGCTCTAAAAAAGCTAAAATTTTTTTCTGGACTATTTTTTTTCTTTTTTTTCTAGCCGCTGTCGCCTGGACCGGTTTTTTTGTTTTCGGTCGTAGTTCAAGTTTTAACGAAGATAAAATAAATATTAGTGTAGAAACAGACCAGACACCAACAGTCGGACAAGAATTTAGTTACCAAATTAAAATAAAAAACCAAAGTAATGTTGTTCTCAATACTAATTCTCTCTCAATCCGTTATCCTCAAGGTTTTGAATTCATTTCGGCTGACCCCGTTTCCAATGGAGAGGATGATAAAGAATGGCAGCTTGGCTCATTAAATCAGGAACAAGAATCTGTGATTAACATAAAAGGCAAAATTTGGGATAATGCCACCAATGAGTCCGTTCTTCAAATAATCTTTAGTTATCATCCTGGTAGTTATAGTGTAGAACTACAAAAAGTTATCAACTACAAAAAAACCCTACAGTCACCAACTATAGATTTATCTGCTGAGTGCCCAACCGAAATCCAAACCGGAACAGAATTTTCTTGCTCTCTCCAATTAAACAACAAGACTCAAACAAATTTAAACAGTTTAGAACTAAGTTTAAAATCGCCTGAAGGTTTTAAAAACAACACCCCAAATTTTAAAGACAATAAATTAAATATTAACAACCTACCCGCCACATCTTCTTCGTCTTTTTTAATTAATCTCCTACCGACAGCAGCGGCTCCTTCTGGCAATCAAATAATTAAACTGGACTTAAATGGAAAAAATAATGGCAAAAGTTATTTATTTCAAACCTTAACTAAAGAAATAACTTTAAATAAATCAACTCTATCCTTACAAGTAACTGCTAATGGCAACAATGAAAAACAATTAGTTAATTTTGGGGAGAACGTCACCTTTCTTGTTTCTTATGAAAACAACGGTAACACTGCTTTGAAAAATGTTGTTCTTAAATTAATTTTAGACACTCCTTCAGTAGATAACAAGAGTCTGTTTGACTGGACTAAAATTACAGATAAGGCTGATGGCACAATTACTGCTGAACAACTTTCACCTCAAATTAGACGAGCTATAATTACTTGGGATAAAAATCAAATTCCTTCTCTTGCCGATCTTCAACCCCAAGTTAAAAATTCTCTAGAAATCAGCTTGCCTCTAAAAAATAAAGAAGCCTTTAATTTAAGCAAGTTAACTGAATTTAAAACTACAGTTTATTCTGAAGCCATTTTAGGAAGCAAAACCCCCTCGACTGCCCTGCAAAGCAACACACTAGATTTAATCACTAATTCTGATCTAGGTTTAGCCAGCCAGACAGTTTTTAAAGAAACCACTAAAGTTACTGGTGATAATAATTTTGACACCAAGAATTTTTACACCTTAACCTGGAATCTAACCAACAGCTGGCATGAATTAAACGATCTACAAATTACTACTACCCTACCGCCAAATGTAACTTGGGAAAAATCCTCCTCGGCGGTAGCAGGAGATATTACGTATGACGCTGCAACTAAACAAATTATTTGGAAGCTCAACCGCCTACCAACTAGTTTCCCTAAAGTGAGTATAAATTTTGATTTGAGTTTAAAATATAACAGTCAAAATGAAGAGGAAAAAAATAACTTAACAGAAAAAATTAAAATGGAAGCAAAAGATAAAATTACCGGAGAAGATCTGCTCTTCTGGAAAGAACCACTAAGCGTTACCCCTTAAAAAAATGAAAAACACCCCCAAGGGGTGTTTTTTTAATTTAATTTTTAGGCAAAGAAATTTCCCATAAATACCGATATAGGCTTTGGCAACTTTCTACAATTACCTGATGACTGACTACTACCACAAAAGGCGGTTGACCAGAAAATAAAACTAAAAAGTTGTTAATCAGCCACAAAGAAGCGGAAAAACTAATACTCTTTGGCAGCTCTTTAATAAGAATGTTTTGTGTCTTTAATTTTTTAGGATTAATAGAAACAAAAGTTCCAGCTGGTATTAAAGTTTTGGTTAAAACATTCTTTTTTCGTTTAAGACCTAAAAAAATTTCTGAATATTGATCTGAAAAAATTTTATGGTAGTTACCTAGGTTAGGCAAATCAATAGTATAAATTACTGAATTTTTTTTCAAACCAATAAGAAGTTTTTCAATAAAATTTCTAATAGTTTTAGCCGTATCATAAACCTCTACGAAAGGAAAAGCATGTTCTGTTCTGTAGATATTTCTTAAATAACCTGCTAATTGATGAGCCGCTTCCACTTTATTGGCATACACTTCTTCTAAAACCCGGGGAGCTTCTACCCAGTAATAAGTCGTGCCCTTATAAACATGTTTGGAAAAAAATCCCTTCTGAGTTAACTTTTCTAATAAACTAATAGCGGTTGTGCGGGGCATTTCGGCTTTTTTGGCTATTTGTGAAGCAGTTGATTCTCCTAGAGTAGTCAGGGTTAAATAAATTTTAATTTCATTATGACTAAAATCCAGTTCAGCAAGATTCTTTTTTATTTGTTCCATATGCTTATGTTGTCGAAAAAAATCGACAAAAAGTTAAATAATTTCAGCTAAATTACGCTATTTTTCATTAATTATTAAAGTTTTACCTAAAAAAAGAGCTGAAAAACACTAAATCACTGTTTGCTCAAAATGAAGAAGAAGTTTTAAAAATATGGGAATTACCCCAAAAAATTTCTGACTCAAAATCTGATGAACAAGTACTTCAATTCGTACTTAAAAAAATTAAAAACCCGCAGGAGTTTCAACAACGAGTTTATTTCCTTTACACTCATCCTCAAGAAAAAGATCGAAGTGAAGTTTATTTGAAAGACGGCCGCATCTTTGACCGCTATTCTGCCCCAATGATCGGGCCAGATGGAGAAAACTACGGCAGATTGTGGTGTTTCCGCGATATCACCGAAACTAAAAAAACAGAGAGTCGTCTGAAAGGACTTGATGATTTAAAAACTCAATTTATTCAAACTGTTTCGCATCAATTACGTACCCCCATAAATATTACCCGTTGGAATTTGGAAGTGTTATTATCTGGTAAACACGGACATCTTTCAGAACACTTAAAGGAAATTTTAAATTCCAGTCTTGAAGCCAATTATGAAATAATAAAGATTCTTGATGATATTTTAACTGCTTTAGATATTGAAGAGGACCGCCTTACCAATCTCAAAAAAACTGACACTTCTCTTGAAGATCTTTGGGAATCAGTGGTGCAAGACTTAAAATCAAAATATGAAATAAAAAATATCCACTATTCTTTTGAGTCGCCAGAAAAACCTTTACCCATTCTGCAAATTGACTCCGAAAAAATAAAAATAGTCTTAAAAAATCTTTTAGACAACGCTATAATATACACAAAAGAAAAAGGTAAAATTAAAGTTTCCTTAAAGCAAGTGGATGAAAAAATTATTTTCAAAATTACAGACAGCGGTATTGGTATACCAAAAGAAGAACAGGAAAATATTGCTTCTCGTTTTTTTCGCGCTTCTAATGCCTCAGTCTTACACCCCAATGCCACGGGATTAGGTTTATTTATAGCCAAATATTTTATTAAACAACATGGGGGAGAATTTGGTTTTAAATCAACGGAAAAAAAAGGGAGCACTTTCTGGTTCGAGTTGCCAATTAGTTAGTTTAAATAAAAAAATAACCCGATTAAATCGGGTTATTTTTTGCCCCCAAGAGGAATCGAACCCCTATCCCAAGATCCGGAATCTTGTGTCCTATCCATTGAACGATGGAGGCCCAAACTAAATCCAGCGTCTAATTTTTTTGAGCCAATTAAGCAACTGATAAATTTTTGGTTGCCAAATTATGTCAAAGGTCGCGCCGCAATTTAAAAATTCTCCGCCAAAACCATATTTAAAACGACTAATCCCCTCCCAACGTGGCCGATATTCCTGATCGTTTTTATCCACTGGGTTAACTCCGCCAAAATCATAATACCGATAACCCCAAGACTTAGCGAACTTAATTGCTTCCCATTGTAAAAGATAGGGAGCCATTACTTCCCTATTTTTATCCGAAGAAGCTCCGTGAACGTAAGTAAAGGTATCACCAAATCCCATAAAAACCCCAACTGCTAAAGCCTCTGCATCTTTAAAAACTAGAAATTTTTTATAGATAAACTTTTCTTGATTAGCCAAAACTTCATTCATCAAATGATAATACTTTAAGGGATGCAATGAAATTTTGTCCCGTTTACCCGTCGCCTTTAATAATTTCCATTCGTCAGAAAATTTTTCTGTGTCTGTTATTTTTAAATCAAGATTTTTTTTAGATGCCAAACGAATGTTATAGCGAGTTTTTTGATGCATTTTGGCCAACAACTCTTCTTCTGTTTTTGTTAAATCAAGCAACATGGTATTAGCTGGCTGGACAGCTTTCACCCTCTTAAACAAAAATTTATTTTTATCAGGTGCTAAAATTTGACCTTCAATTTTTACAAAAACCGTACCATAATTAGCAATATTTTTTTTAAGAAAAACAAATAAATCTTCTTTAAGTGATTCTTGATTATTTAAAACTAAGGGGCCGCGAGGCAGATAAAAATAGCCTTGGCCTAAACCTAAATAATGTTCTATAACTTGACCAGCCACCACCAATTGATTGTTTTCAAAGCCACCTACTCGCCAAACTCGTCTGCCAAATTTTTTTTGAAACTCCCCCCATTCGTAAGACTGCAAAAACTGGGCATGTGTTTGCCCAGCCATAAAATCGTTCCAATTTTTTTTGTCTTCCACTAAACTAAATTCCATAATTAAACCTTCTTATTCAATTCTTTAAGAGCTGCCTTCAAAATTTTAGAAATATCCTCCTCTTCTCCAGCCACCTTGTTTAAAGCACTTCTTGCCTCAGCCGCACCATAACCTAAACCAATTAAAGCCTCAATCACATCGCCTAAATGAGCCTGCCCAGTTTTTAAATCGGATCCGGTTTCCAATTGACCAGCCTTAATTTTCTCTTTCAATTCTACAATAATGCGTTCAGCAATTTTTTTACCAATTCCCGAAACCTTAGTTAAAAAAGTTAAATCACCTTGAACAATCGCCTTTTTAATTTCCTCCAGGCTACCTAAAGCTAAAATATTTAAACCACTTTTAGGACCGACGCCGCTAATAGAAACAACCAATTTTAAAAATTCTAGTTCCTCCCAAGTTTCCACTCCGAATAGATCTTGGCTGTCTTCCCTAACCTGAAACAAAGTAAAAAGTTTTATCTCAGAGCCGATGGTTTGTTTTAAAAATAATCCCGGCGTCACCTTCACCTCGTAACCTAAACCAGTCGGTAATAAAACCACCAAACTATTTTTTCCTTTAGCAATAATTTCGCCAGCTACAAAACTAATCATAAAAAAATATTATTAAGCTGCTTGTTGGGCTTCTAACTGATCAATTCGACTCTGATAGTCCACTTTGGTCCGAACATTGTCCGTGGCTTGTTTTTCAAAACCACGAATATGTCTGCCTACTTGATCTAAATTAGATAAACGCAAAGAACTTTTTAGTCCGGTCAACTGCTGCTCGGCATAAACAATTTGCTGACCAACCTCTTGTAATCCTTGTCGAAGAGAGTCTAACTGACTAGAAGTTTCTAACTCAGTTTCTACTGTGGACGACACGGTTTCCGGTGATTGTTTAATCAGCTCCGCCTGCTGATCCAAGGGCTTAGCTAATTCTTGAGGAGGAGCTAAATTTTCTCTTGGATTCATATAATTAAAGTTAATTATTTTTTATTTTTCTTTACTCGACTGACTCTAATTAAACCGCCACAAGGCAAAATTTTGATCCCTTTCTTTTCCAATTCGTCTAAAAATAAATTCATGCCTAAAGAATCTGAGGCCATGTGGCCGGCAAAAATCATGTTTAAAAAAGCTCCCTTAGCTTCATTAAAACCACCGGTGGTAACATGCATAGCAATAATTGTGCTAACCCCGGCTTTAGAAATTTCCTGATAAACCTTATCCGAAGGATTGGTGCCGCCGGTCATATCCACCATAAAACGTCCCACCCGATTGCCCGCTCGGCCGGCCGCAATCACCGGTCCAGCTCCTTGACGTTTGGCGATTTGATATTCCGGAATTTCTAATAAAATTTTCATTATTTCCCCCACAGTTTCCGGTCCTTGTTTTTTTATCAAATCTTTAATAAATTTTTCTACTAAATTATCCGTTAAGGTATGAGTATTGATTAAATTTATTTTTAATAATCTGGCCGCATCAATCGTCTGATAATGATTGATCGGATGAACACCCCGACCCACTTCGGCCATTCTTTCTTGAACTAAATTTTCCGCAATATGAACTGGGACACCAGTATCAGCTAAAGTATCCACTTGCAGTTCCATTACTTCATGCAACTCAGCTAAGGATTTACCAATGGGATGATGACCCAAGGCTAAATCCACATGTTCACCTCGTTCTTGTAAATTGGCAGCCAGTAAAACTTCCCCTATATCAATATCAATCCCCGCCAAAATAGTCCGCACTGCGGTTTTAGGATCATCAACTAAGTGAATAAAAGAATCAGTATAAGGATCTTCCAGTTTGGTTAAATCAAAATATTTTTTTTCCTCAGCGGAAAGATTTTCAAAATGTTTCTTATTTTTTGCCAAATGTCTTTTAACACCCTTTTCTCCTCGCGGATCGCTCTTTAGGCCCATTTGTAAAGCTAAATTATAGATTTGTTCAATAGTCATAAAAATAAAATTATTTCTAGCTTTATCTTAACAAATTAAGCTTAAAAAAACAAGATAAAATAAAAAAGGACTTCGTTAGAAGTCCTCATGGTTCGCACCAAGATTTTCCGCTTAAGAGCTGCGCTGTTCGCGCGTTTCCGTGAAAAAAACCAGTTCCTCATCATCTTTGGCGGCCGCACTAAGACGATAGAAAAACTCGATTTGTTTTCCTGCGGGAGCTCTACGTTGCAAAAACCTCGGTTCCACACGTATTTTGTCATAGCGCCCGTATGGATTTATAAGCGCTCAACTACAGGTCTGCATTTTACCTCCTTCTTTGCCTGCTGCGGGGAGCGGTTCCGAAATCACGGAAATCGGCCCCCTAAGTTGGAATCGGCGGAAACGAGATTTTTTGGGTCGATTGTCGTTAAGGCCCAAATTCGTCTTTCTCGTTTCTCGTCATCAGGGGTGTGACCACCCCGGGGCAGTACTTGTTGTTCCAGCGCCCTGCTTTCCGCGGCGCTTTACTAATCCGGCGGCATTAAGCCCCCCTTGTGCGTAAACCTATCGGGTCCGGGCTTCTTTCGAATTGCCCGCGACTGACCCATTTATCCGGAGCCGGTTCACGCCTTAGGCTCCTCTTAACTCAGAATCTTTCTCATTCCGATGTCTCCTTTACAGTCCACGCCCTCTCGAGCGTGACTAAGTAGTATAGCACAAAACCCCGATCTTGTCAAGAGCCGGGGTTTTATTTTTTATTTTTTTAACTTAATTTAGCTAATTTTGATTATTAATTTCGCCTTATCTAAAGATACTTCCTTGCCACCCTCAGCAATTGGACCAATCAAAATTTCTTTAGCCAAAACTTGACTAACTAACAAATCTTTCTGAGATTCAATCACAGATAGTAACCCTACATCCGTAGAATTCATGGTAATCACCACCCGATCTTTGATGGTTAAACCAGCTTCTTTACGCATTTGATTAATTGTTCTAACCAAATCTCTAAGCAAGCCTTCATTTTTTAATTCCTCAGTGATTTCTAAATTTACGGCCACGCTCAAAAAGCCTTCAGTTTTAATCGCCCAAGCGGGATTACCTAACAAATCATCCAAACTCTTAACAAAAGACACTTGCTTAACATTTAATTCTTCAGCAATAATATCAGCAAAATCAGATGATAAGGATACGTTAGCGACCTTCAATTCAGTTAAAGGCTGGCGAACCTTGAGATTTTTTTCCGCTCTAATAGCTAAACCCAATTCCACAATATCTCTGGCTAAGCCCATTTCTTTTAAAATATCCCAATTAATCTTAGCCTCGGCAAAAGTTGGCCAATCGGCCAAATGAACCGATTCTACTTCCTTTTGCAATCGTCCCCAAAAACGTTCGGTCACAAAGGGCATAAAGGGAGCTAATAATCTCACTAAACTCAGCAAAACATGGCGCAAAACCTCGGCGCAAACTTGCTTGTCGACACCATCACTCTTTAATCTTTCGCGGCTGCGACGAACATACCAAGTGGAAAGTTCATTAATAAATTCAATCAGTTTTCTAGAGGCTTCAAACACATGATATTCTACTAAATCAGCGGTAACTTCCTTAGTTAATAAATTTAATTTGGCAATAACCCACTTATCTAAAATATTGGTTAATTCTGGTAAGGTTTCACTAGCTGGACCTTCAACCCTATACATCTCATAGAAATTCATCACATTACCCAACAACATTACCACCTTGCGTAAAATTTCTTCTGTGTCTTTTTCATCAAAATTTTTGGATTCACCGGGTTGGTTAAGAGAGAACAAATACATGCGCAAAGCATCCACACCATATTTATTAGCGATCATCCACGGATCAATTACATTGCCCTTGGATTTACTCATTTTTTTACCTTCCTTATCACGAATGTGCCCTAAACAAATCACATTTTTATAAGGTGCTCCCTTGCCTAACAAAGTAGAAACGGCCAACAGGGTATAAAACCAGCCTCGAGTTTGGTCAATAGCTTCGGAAATATAATCAGCGGGAAATTGATTACCTCGGTCGATCAATTCTTTATTAGCAAAAGGATAATGATGCTGAGCAAAAGGCATCGAACCAGAATCAAACCAACAATCAAATACATCAGTTATTCTTTTCATGATGCCGCCACACGCGCAGCTATAAGTCAATTCATCCACAAAAGGACGATGGACGTCAATTTCCCCATTTTTATTTTTCGGTAGATTGCCGGTTTTCTCTGTTAATTCCTGAAAACTACCAATTACTTCTACTTTTTGGCACTGGTCACAAGTCCAAATCGGCAAAGGTGTGCCCCAATATCTCTGGCGGGAAATCGCCCAATCCTTAATATTCGCTAACCATTCGCCAAACCGTCCCTCTTTAATATGCTCTGGCACCCAATTGATCTTTTCATTATTAGCAATTAAATTTTTCTTCACCGCAGTTACTTTAATAAACCAAGAATCTTTAGCGTAATATAACAAAGGACTATCACAACGCCAACAAAATGGATAATCGTGAGTATATTTTTCTTCATCTAAAAATAAATGACGGGATTTTAAATCTTCGATAATTTCTTTTTCCACTTCTTTGTCTTTAACAAAACGCCCGGCCCATTTTTTAACACTAGGCAAAAAATGACCATTTTCATCAACTGTATGAACAAAAGGCACTTGATATTTTACCCCAAAATTAAAATCATCCTCACCATACATGGCGGCAGTATGCACCACCCCTGTACCATCAACGGTGGACACAAAATCAGCCTGTCCGACAAACCAAGCTTTTTGGCCTTGCGGGTCTAAATAACCTGGAAATAGCGGTTCATATTCCCAATCCTCCATCTTTTCGCCCTTAAATTCCTCGATCAATTCATAACCCGGACCCAAAACCTGTTCGGCTAAAGATTTGGCTAAAATGTAAAATTCTCCGTTCATCTTAATCTTAACATAATCAATTTCCGGTCCAACTGCTAAAGCCACATTTCCCGGCAAGGTCCAAGGGGTGGTTGTCCAAGATAAAATAAAAGTTTTGGGCTGATTTTTAACTGGAAATTTTACATAGATAGAAGTATCTTCCACATTTTTGTAACCCTGAGCCACTTCATGAGAAGAAAGGGCGGTACCACAACGCGGACATTGCGGCACCACCTTATATCCTTTATATAAAAAGCCTCGTTGATTTAATTCTTTAGTAATCCACCACAAAGTTTCAATGTAATCATTATGATAAGTCACATACGGATGATCCAAGTCCAACCAAAAACCAATGCGCTGAGTTAGATTTTCCCATTCGGTTTTATATTGCCAAACACTCTCTTGGCATTTTTGATTAAATTCTTCAATACCATATTTTTCAATGTCGGGCTTACCAGAGATACCCAAAACTTTTTCAACTTGTAATTCCACTGGCAAACCATGGGTGTCCCAGCCAGCTTTGCGTTCGATATGATATCCCTGCATAGTCCGAAAACGTAAAACCACATCTTTAAAAGAACGGGCTAAAACATGGTGAATACCGGGACGCCCATTAGCCGTTGGTGGTCCTTCAAAAAAAACAAAATTGCCTTGTGGTGCTGGCTTAGCCAAAGTTTTTTGAAAAATTTGTTGGTCTTCCCACATTTTTAAAACTTCTTCTTCATTTTGAGCAAACAGTGATTTTTTGTTTTCCATAAAATTATCTTTTAACTAATTAAAAAACACGCTTTAAGGGCGTGCCAAGAGTCAAACCGCAATTAGCGGAGACGGTACCATCTTGAGCTTTAACTTAATCAAGGAATAACGGTCCTATCCGAGAGAGTCTACGGCCTTTGAGGCTTTCTTTCCCCAGCTCCCCGTTGATAAACGGATCTAAGCTTTGCTTAAAGTTTAGCGATAATCAAAGCAAAAGTCAAATTCTAAACATCCAAAATAGCCAAGCTAAAACCAAACGATACCACCCAAAAACCTGAAAACTTCTTTTTTGAACAAAAGATAAAAAAATCTTAATCACGGCTAAAGCTGATAAAAAGGCAGTACAAAAACCCAAAATCAATAAAATCCATTCTCCCCGACTAAAACCTAAACCACTTTTTAATAAATCTAACCCGGAGGCAGCCAACATCGTGGGCACAGCCAGTAAAAAAGAAAATTCCACAATTGTCTTTCTTTTTAAACCCAAAATTAAACCGCCAATAATTGTAGCAGCTGAACGTGAAACCCCCGGCACCATCGCCAGGCTTTGAAACAAACCAATACCAACAGCTTGTTGGTAGGTAATAGAATCCAAATCGTCCAGAGCGGTAGTTTTTTCTTTAAAAAATTTCTCAAACAGTAAAATAGCCAAACCACCAAGACCTAAAGCCCACAAAACCACTACTTCATTGCCTAATAAAAATCTCTTAATAAAACTATAGAACAACAAACCTAAAATGGCCGTGGGGATAAAAGCAGTAATTATCTTAAACCAAATACTCCAACGTCCCCAAATTCTTTGCCAATACAGAACTACGACTGCTAAAATTGCTCCGAGTTGGATAATAATTTCAAAACTTTTCACAAATTCACCAGTAGGCACATGCAAAAGTTTGCCAACTAAAATCAAATGTCCAGTAGAAGAAATTGGTAAAAATTCTGTTAAACCTTCCACTAACCCCAAAAAAATTGATTGGATAGTTGTCATATAAAAACCATTATAACAATAAATTATTAAAGAAAAAATATCAAGCAATCACAGCTTGGTCCTTAAACTTAAAAATGCTATAATAACAGTGTTAAAATAAACTTAAAATATGGATAATAAAAACCCCCCACTTTTTATCGGTGCTGATCACGCCGGTTATAAACTGAAAGAGGAATTAAAGCAAAAATTAAATGAATTGGGCTATTCTTTAGTAGATTTAAGCAAGGAGATTCCCAATCCAGCCGATGACTACCCTTTAATCGCCAAAATCCTAAGCCAAGAAGTTGTTAAAAATAAGGGACTAGGTCTTTTATTATGCGGTTCCGGCAACGGCGTGTGTATGGCAGCTAATAAAATTAAAGGGATTCGCGCGGCCTTAGGTTACAACACCAACTCGGCTAAATGGGCCAGAACTGACGAAGACGCTAATATTCTTTGTTTAGCAGGCAGTGTTTTAAGTCCAGAATATGCCCTAACTATTGCCAAAAACTTTTTAGAAACCTCCTTCTCTCAAGAAACAAGGCATCAAAGAAGAATCGATTTACTCAACCAATTAGATCAATAAATTATGAAAATTATTCCCGCCATACTCACTTCTGATCCGGAAATTTTTCAAACCCAACTACGCCAAGTGGAAAGTTTAACGGATATAGTTCATATTGATATCTGCGACGGTCTGTTTGTGCCAGAAAAAACTGTTGATCCGGAACTGCTCAAATCCATCCAGACCCCAGTCAATTTTAGCCTACACCTAATGGTTCAAAACCCGATATCAGAAATAGAAAAATGGTATAATTTTCCCAATTTAAAAAGAATTATCTTCCATTTAGAAACTACTAAAATTCCCTCTTCTTCCATAGAACACATTGAAGCTTACGGTTATCAGGCTGGGGTAGCTGTAAACCCCGAAACTACTTTGGAACAAATTGGTGGAGTTGGCTACCAAGCCGATTCTATCTTTTTCTTGTCCGTCCCCCCAGGCAAACAAGGACAAAAATTTATGCCAGAGGTTTTAGAAAAATTAAAACTCTTTAAAGAAAAACACCCCAACACAGCAGTAGGGATTGATGGTGGAATTCATTTAGAAGAATTAAACTTAATAAAAAATTTAGATATAGATTATGTGATAATGGGCAGTGAAATTTTTTCCCATCCCGATCCAACTAATCATCTAAAAGAACTACAAGAATTAATTAAATCTTAAATTTATGCTTGATCTTGTTATTTTAGGAGGATCCATTGCCGGCGTGACTGCAGCTGTCTACGGACAAAGACGGAATCTTAATTTAAAACTCATCACCCCGGAAATTGGCGGGGAAATTGCTACCACTACTGATATTGAAAACTGGCCGGGAGAAAATTCCATTAGTGGATGGGATTTTAGCCAAAAACTTCACCAACAATTACAATACAATAAAATTCCAGTTGATTTAGGTTGGGCAGCAACTAAAATTGAAAAAGTTAATGACGGTTTTTCTATTACTATTAAAAACTTATCCGGTGAAGAAAAAACCGAAATCGCCAGAGCGGTTATTGTCGCTACTGGCGCCACCCCCCGCTTGCTTCAAGTAGAAGGAGAGAAAGATTTTTTTCATAAAGGTGTAACTTACTGCGCCACCTGCGACGCGCCTCTATTTAAAAATAAAATTACCGCGGTAGTCGGCGGAGGCAACAGCGCTTTAACCTCCGCTTTAATGTTGGTGGAAATTGCTAGCGAAGTTACCCTCCTTAATATTAATGCTGATTTTCGTGGGGAAAGCGTGTTGATTGATAAAGTCAAAAACCACCCCAAAATTAAAATTTTGTCCGAAGTAAAAGTCCAAAAAATCAATGGAGAAAAAATGGTCCAATCGTTAAATTATTCTGATAAAAATGGCATCGAGCACACACTACCGGTACAAGGAATTTTTGTGAATATTGGGTTACGAGCTAACGCGGACTTTATTGATTTAGTTGAAAAAAATCCGTGGGGGGAGATTAAAACCGATCGCGCTGGTTGTACCAATGTCCCAGGTTTTTTTGCTGCTGGCGATGTAACAGATGTGCCTTACAAACAAATTGTGATTGCTGGAGGTTCTGGTTCTTTAGCAGCTCTTTCGGCCATTGATTTTCTAAATCAAAAATAAATTACAGCCACCCTAACGGAGGCCCTAAAACAATAACTATGTACGACATAATCTCTATTGGTGACGCCACCTTAGATACCTTACTCAAAATTCATGATGCCGAAGTCAACTGTTCTCTGCATAATGATCGCTGTATGATTTGCGTCAATTATGCGGATAAAATTCCGGTTGACCGATTGGACAGAAAAGTAGCTGGCAATGCCGCTAATAATGCCGTAGGCTCATCTCGTTTGGGTATGAAAACTGCTTTTTACACCATCTTAGGAAATGACGGAACAGGAGAATTTATAATGGAAAAATTAAAAAAAGAAAAAGTTGATTTAAAATACACCATCCATGATCCAAAAAAAGAAACCAATTCTTCTTTTGTCATGAATTATTATGGAGAAAGAACTATTTTTGTCTACCACGCCAAAAGAACTTATTCTCTACCTAAATTAGACAAAACCGAATGGATTTACTACACCTCTTTAGGCCCTAACCATGAAAAACTTAATGGCCAAATTATCAATTTTGTTAAAAAAAATAAAATTAAACTAGGTTATAATCCGGGCACTTACCAACTGCGTGCCGGTTTTAAACAAATGGAAGAATTATTAAAAGTAGTGGAAGTTTTATTTGTCAATAAAGAAGAAGCGGCGCGTATTGTCGGCGCCCAGCATGATGTTAGACACTATCTCTTAGCCTTACACAAAACCGGACCCAAAATCGTTGTCATCACCGATGGCACCAATGGTTCTTTCTGTTTTGATGGAGAAAAATTTTGGCAAATGGATATTTTAAATACTCCGGTAGTAGAAAGGACCGGGGCGGGTGATTCTTTTGCCACTGCCTTTATTGCCGCCCTGCATTACAAAAAATCTATTCCGGAGGCTATGTGTTGGGGCACTTGTAACTCTTCGTCAGTTATTATGAAATACGGACCGCAAGATGGTTTATTAACCAAAACTCAAATGATTGCTTTCCATAAAAAATATAAACACGTCTGCCCAGTTAATTTTTAAAACTATGCTTGTCAATCTTAATAAAGTTTTAGTTCCTGCTAGAAAAAACGGTTACGCCGTCCCGGCTTTTAATTTTAATAATTTAGAATTTTTACAAGGGCTAACCGAAGCGGCCGAAGAATTAAAATCTCCTATTATTTTACAAACCAGTGAAGGCGCGGTGGAATATATGGGGTTGGATTATATCGGCTTTATGTTGAAAGCGGCTGTTAAAAAAATAAAAGTTCCTCTAGTTTTACACTTAGACCACGGCAAAGATTTAAAATTAATTAAAAAAATAATTGCTTCTGGTTATTATACTTCAGTCATGTTTGATGGCTCATCGTTGCCTTATGCTGAAAATCTAGCTAAAACTAAACAAGTGGTTAAGCGGGCGCACGCCAAAAAAATGAGTGTAGAAGCAGAACTGGGAGTTTTAAAAGGGATAGAAGATAATGTCTCGGCGGCTGATAATGTTTTTACTAACCCCTTGCAAGCCGCGGAGTTTGTTAAAAAAACCGGTTGTGATGCTTTAGCTGTAGCGATTGGCACCTCTCACGGCGCTTACAAATTTTCCGGCACTGGTAAATTAGATTTGGAAAGATTAAAAGAAATCTCTCGTTTGGTAAAAATTCCTTTGGTTTTACACGGGGCCAGTGGTGTGCCGCAAAAACTTTTGGATTTAATTAAATTTCAATGCGAGAAAATTGGTGATTGCGAAAGATTGGGAGGAGCCAAGGGCGTGCCTGACACAGAAATTTTAGGCGCGATTAAACTAGGGGTAACCAAAATCAACATTGATACTGACCTGCGGATGGCTTTTACGGCTGGTGTGCGCAATGCTTTAATATCAGACCTAAAAGTTTTTGATCCTCGCAAATACTTAGGCGCGGGAAAAAGTGAAATCAAAAAAATTGCTTTAGACAAAATTAAACTTTTTAAATCATAATTTTATGCTGATAAAAAAACTTCTACCTAAAGCCGACAAGCCTTCTCTAGCCGCTCCGTTAATTGAAACTACCCGGGTAGTAGTAATTGGCACCGGTTTAGTCGGTTCTACCGCGGCTTTTACCATGATGACCCAAGGCGTGGCTTCGGAAATTGTCTTAATTGATGTTAATAAAAATAAATGCGAAGGTGAGGCTATGGATTTAGAGCACGGCTTGTCTTTTGTCAGACAATCCCGCATTTGGGCTGGTGATTATTCAGACTGCAAAGAGGCTGATGTGGTAGTAATTACTGCTGGCCTAGGACAAAAACCCGGACAAACGCGCTTGGAATTGGCTTCGGTCAACGCTAAAATCATTGGTGAAATTATTGAACAAGTCCGTCATTACACTGACAAAGCTGTAATTTTGATGGTAACCAATCCCTTAGATGTGATGACTTACGTGGCGCTTAAAAAATCCGGCCTGCCTAATTACCAAGTCTTCGGCACTGGCACTACTTTGGATTCCTCCCGTTTCCGCTATTTACTAGCTCAAAAATTTGGCGTGGCGCCGGATTCCATGGCTGCCTACTTAATTGGCGAACATGGCGATTCCGAAGTACCGGTTTTATCTCATGCCAATTTAATGGGAGAAAATATTGCTAGTTTTAAAGAATTTGATCCGGCTTTGATGGAAGAGGCCTACCAACACACTAAAAATGCCGCCGCGGAAATTATTTGTAAAAAAGGCGCTACTTACTACGCCATTGCTCTAGCAGTTTCTAGAATTGTTCGAGCAATTTTGTATGATGAAAATCATATCTTTCCCCTCTCCTCTCTTTTGACCGGGCAGTATGGTTTAGAAGATGTTTGCTTATCTCTGCCAACCGTCATTGGTCGCAGTGGAATTAAAAAAGTGCTGGAAATTAAATTAAATGATGAAGAGTTGAGTAAATTACGCCAGTCAGCTAAAACCATTAGTGAAACCATAAAAAGTGTTCTCTAAAAAAGATTTTAAAAAGCTCCCAAGAGGGGGGCTTTTTGGTTTTTTACTTATAGATGTCCAAGTATCTTGACAAAAGCTTAAAAATGTGCTATACTATCTTGTTAAGATGAAGTTCTTTTAAACTTAAATGAGCTT